>CAZCBC010000030.1:15687-19067 GCA_964496775.1 uncultured Oscillospiraceae bacterium | reverse complement strand
TTATAGCCCTGGGCCACCTCGTGGCTGGACAGCGCCGTGCCGCAGCGGGGGCAGAAGGGCACCACCTTGTGGCCGCGATACAGAAGGCCCTTGTCGGCAATCTGCTTCAGGCTCCACCACACGCTCTCAATGTAGCTGTCGTGGTAGGTCACATAGGGATGTTCCATATCCAGCCAATAGGCGACGCGCTCAGACATCTCCTGCCACTCGTTCAGGTAGTTCCAGACGCTCTTTTTGCATTCATGGATGAAAGGCTCGATGCCATAGGCCTCAATCTCCGGCTTGCCGTTGATGCCCAGACGCTTTTCCACTTCCAGCTCCACCGGCAGGCCATGGGTATCCCACCCGGCAATGCGCAGCACGCTTTTGCCCTTCATGGTGTGGTAGCGGGGAATCAGGTCCTTCATGGCCCTGGTAATGATGTGGCCAATATGGGGCCGACCGTTAGCGGTAGGCGGCCCGTCGTAAAAGGTGAAGCGCTCGCAGCCATCCCGCAGGGTGAAGCTCTTCTCCATGATTTGATTGTCTTTCCAGAACTGCGCCGTCTTTTTCTCCCGTTCGACGAAGTTCATATCCGTAGGAACCTTCTGATACATAGTTGCCTCCATAAAAAAATCCCCATCCCTCATGGGACGGAGTGCTCCGCGGTACCACCCAAGTTGACGTAAAACGCCCACCTTTAGCCCTGTAACGGGGGCAGCCGCGGCTAAAGCCGATGCTCCAAGGTGATTCGTACGGGGAAACCTCCGCCGGGCTTGCACCCTCCCCGGCTCGCTCTGGCGTTTGCACCCGGACCGTCCTTTTCAACGCTTGCGTATTATAGCAAATCGGCCCTTCGTTGACAAGTGGCACGGAAAAAAGCATATCTCATGTATGGATACACTGAAACTTTTAGCATAACCGTTATGTTTATATGACGGTACAACCGAAACTAATTGCCAACGGTTTTTTATTCCCGTGAAACACAATGCCCTTCTCCCGCGTATAATAAGTGTAGTACTACAAGGAGGCGCCCAAGGATGGATACAACCTGGTTCCGAGATGAAGCGCAAAAACTCTCCCCTGCGCTGTACCGCATGGCGGTCAGCATCCTGCGCTCCTCCTATGACGCGCAGGACGCCGTACAGGAGGCGTTGCTGAAATGCTGGGCAGCCCGGGACCGGTGCCGCAAAGAAACCTTTGGCCCCTACCTGATGCGCATCCTCATCAACGAGTGCCGCAATGTACAAAGGTACAGGATGCGGCAAACCCCGGTGGGCAGCATGCCGGAAGAAGCCGCGCCCCGGGAAGATATCGATATTGACCTGAAAAACGCTCTGGAGCAATTGCCTGACAGCCTGCGTATTCCGTTGTTGCTTAAGTATATGGATGGATGGCCTGATGCCATGATTTCCAAAGCCCTTGGGATAACCGGCCTGGCAGTAAGAGGCAGATTGCACCGGGCGCGCAAAGCCCTGAAGAGCATTCTGGAAAGGGGGAACGGCAATGAAGCACTTGGATAACAACCGCCTGACAAGGGACAACCTGCAGCGGCTCTACCCCCTGCCTAAAGGTTTCGCCCAACGGATGGAGCATACCCTACATCACTTGACACAAGAAAAGGAGTTACCCGTGAAACGTAAACTTTCCTTTGTGCTGATCTTCGCCGTCGTGGCCCTGCTGGCCCTGGGCGGCTATGCCCTCAGCCAGTACGGCGTGCTGGACTTCTTGTTTGAAGCCCCCAGCCAGGATCAGATTACGCAGTTGACCCCATTGACAAAACAACTGAACATCCATAAAACGGTGGACAACATTACATTGCAAATCCACAGCGTTCTCTACGACGGCGAATCCTTCGCCCTAGATTGGATCATCAAAAACGAGCAGCCTGACCAGCCCCGGTTTGTGGAAATCGCCAAGTACGAAATGGGAGAACAAAAGCTGTGGAGCGATGGCAGCGACGGCTTTGACAGCCAATGGCTGCCCGGTTACTTCTCCGAGGACGGCACCATGCAGAACGGCGAATACACCCAGCTCCCCCTTGAAAAGTTAACAGGGAATATACAACAGGTGAACATGGAACTCAGCATCTATACCCCCACCAAACCGCTTTTCTATCTGGAACAGAATGAACAGGAGATGAGCGAAGAAGAACAAAACGCCTGGCGGGACAAGCAAAACATTGTTGGCGCACAGAAGTTGAAGGAAGGCTACATCGTTATGGACGGCGATATGTTCTTCATGCCCTATCCCCCTGATGAGCACAATAATTCCGGCTTTGCCCGGGTTATCGGAGCCTTGCCCGATATTCTGAAAGAAGAGGACTACGCAATCAATACCCTATCCGTTTCATTTGAGTTGGATATTACTGCCGCCCGTCAGGCCCACCAAGTGCTGACCCCCAATGAGGAGTACGCTTTCAACTTCATGACCACAAGGTACACCAAAGCCGTTAAGACCCCTTTGGGCATCTATCTGGAAATGCTCATCAAGCCCATACCCGGCAAGGAAGAGGCGTTTGAACAAGCACAGGACACAGGCGAATGGGCACTCAGCGACGGAAGATGCAACAAAATCGACATATGGCCCCTGGAAAGCGGCGGCAGCGGTTACCATTTCCCAGACGGCGCTTTCGGCAGGAAGAATGTTCTGGTGATGCCCCTCCCGGAAAAGGATGTGCCCGAAGAAATCTCCCTGACCTTCTATCCGCAGGATGGCAGTGCCCCTCTTGTTTCACCCATCAAAACAAAGTAAGGCCATAAAAAGGCCGCCCCATGCTAAACACGCGGGCGGCCTTATCTTCTTTTTGCAAGAATTTTTGACTTTTATTCTTTATTGATAAAGGAAATTGCCACAACGCCAGGGCCGGTATGGGTGCCGATGACGCTGCCCATGCGGCTGTGATAAACAGACATGCCGGAAACCTCATCCTCAAAGGCCGCCTCAAAACGGTTCATACGCTCTGCCGTATCGCCGTGGAAGAACACAAAGCCGTATTCCTTGTCGATTGCCTCGGCGCGGTACAGGTCCATCATGGTCTTGATGGCACCCTTCTCGCTGCGGGCCTTGCCCACGTTGAGGATTTCGCCATCCTGCACCTTCAGGATGGGCGTTACGTTAAGCAGCCCGCCCACCACCGCCATGCTGCGGCTGACACGGCCGCCCTTTTGCAGGTACTTAAGGGTATCGATGGAAGCAAAAATCACTACCCGGGGCCCCATGTCCCGCAGGGTTTCGGCGATCTGCTGGGCGGTATAGGTGCCCTCGTCCCGCATGGCAACGGCCTTGCGAATCAGCAGCGCCAGGCCGCCGGAAGCGGTGCGGCTATCTACCACATGCACCTTTTCGGGGCTGGTGTTCATGGCCGCGACCATGACCGTGAGGACCCAGGAGTTCTCCTA
>CAZCBC010000030.1:13681-15665 GCA_964496775.1 uncultured Oscillospiraceae bacterium | reverse complement strand
TGCCAGGTGGCGCTCAGGGTAGAGGAAATGGTTATAATAACGGCCTCGTCGCCTTTTTCCGCGATGGGTTTGAGCAGGCGCTCAAAAGCATCGGGCGTTGCCTGGGAGGTGGTGGGCAATTCCTTGGAGGCTTCCAGCTTGCTGTAAAAGGCGCTGGGAGTTAGGTCAATGCCATCCCGGTAGGATTCCCCCTGAAAGTGAACGGTCAAGGGAGCAGAAGCAACGTTTAACTCGGCTAACTCGGCCTGCGTTAAGTCGCAGGTGCTGTCGGTAATGATGTGGATCATGAATCAATCTCCTTCTTCGAATCTTTTTGTTTGAAAAAGCGTGCCAGTTTTTCCAGGGCATCGGTCAGCACGGCGGCTTCCTCCTCGCTGACATTGTCCAGGGCATGGACCACCATTTCCCTATGGAACAAATGATGCTGCTCGTTGGCCTTAAGCCCAAGGGCTGTGGGGCTGATGCGCACCCGGCGGGCGTCCTGGGCATCCTTCTGCTTGGTTAAGTACCCCTTCCTTACCAACACATTCACCGCTGTGGTCAGGCTGCCCGGGGTAATGCCCAGCACCCGGGCAATCTCCGACGCCGTGTTGGTTCCTTCCTCCACCGCTTTGCAAACTACCTCAATGGTATGACTTTCCTTGATGGAGAGGTCTCCCCTGCCCTTGGTAGACAGGCTCTTCTCCTCCGCCCGCAGGATGGTATGAAACACCTCCACCAGGAAGGTATCCAACTTCTGCTGATAGTTCATATCCCGCCCCTCCTTCTTTTGATACTCAAAACTTTGAACATCAAAACGGATTATATCATGGTTCCCGATTCTGTCAAGGGTCAGTTACTGGCACCTAAAAAAGCGGACAGAGATCATTTCATTTAGGTAACCGGCTAACTAGTGTTCTAGCATAAACAAGACCGCTCTTACCATGTTTTCAGGGTACCCAAGTTAGCCCTGTGAATCGAGATGTCTGCTTGAAACGGAAAAAACGCCCTCAGAAATCGAAATGTACCCATAAAGAAGGGTATGGCCAACTTTGTGAGTACAGGTGATTTCATTTAGCGTCATCTATGCTTTATGCGTTGTTTGCTCTATCGTATTTTCCTTCTCCCAAACCAGGGCACTCATCCAAAACAATCCGTGAACGACAGCGCCTGTTTCCGGCAAGCCATCGTATAGGATGGGATCTACCAATACATCATAATCCATGCCCAAACAATATACCTGCAAGTAGTCAAAACACTGTCCGGTATAATCGTTGATTTTTCTTTCCACCTTTTCAACGATACCGCTAATAATCGCCCGGGGGGACGGTTCAAAATCCATATCACCTTGTAGGCCAAAAGTACCGCTTGGAATAAAACCCTCCGCGGCCATCGTAACCGATCCTTTTTTGACGGCCGCCTCATGTTCTTTCTTACTCCGATACACCGTAATTGTTTCAGCAAAGCAGGCAATCTGTGCTTCATATTCGCCGCCGGGTTCCAAAGGGCCCATTAGCTCCGCAGCAGGTAAAAACAGGTTAATGGGAACTTCGGGAATACCATCCCCATTTCCCTCATCAAGGTCGACCTCGCAGGCGTACAGTCCGCTTTTCCCTTCTGTATCGCTTTGCAGGCATTTCATTACCCGTATGGGATTGTAGCGCCCTGATACATAGTGGAAATTGTAATCCGCAGGCTCTCCCTCTTCGTTTAGGGGAAACCAGCACTGTATACCGCTTTCCTGCTGATATACTGCCATTTTCCACAAGGGTTGTTCATACACCTCAGCCTGCTCAGTATATGCCCATGTTAAAAAATCATATCGGTCCTGCCTGTCTTCAAAATTGAATCCAATATCCGTCAAACGACTGGCCATACGCCATCCTCCTTCAATACCGGCTTTGCCGGACTATTTGCCCGTTTGGGCAGAAATAATTTATGACACATGATAGCAGGATAACTAAACCGCAACTTTGCGAATATCTACTGTTCGTAAATAATATCT
>CAZCBC010000030.1:0-13671 GCA_964496775.1 uncultured Oscillospiraceae bacterium | reverse complement strand
CTTTTCAAATGTACTCCCCCTTTTCTAGGTATTCGTTGGTAACGTCCTGGGCATCACCCAGACAGGGCGGATTATGGTACACTAAGGTCTGTTCAAATATCTTTATAGCCATGGGTTTGCTAACGGGGTAGAACCTACGAATAGCAAAAGGATTCCGATCCTTTTCTCCTTCGTCCTGGGGCTCTAGTCTCAACTCCACACTGATGCCTTCCACTTCACCTTTGGCACGAATTAACACGATATCATCCAAGGGAGCATCAATGCCACAGTAAAGACGTTCTCCAGGTTGCAGGTTACTAAGGGCAAGGCGGATAGGTTCAAACCGCGCAGCAGTCATAGGTGTGGACACATCAAGCTCCAGTTGATAGCCTGAATAGCCATAGTCCAACAGCCGTGCCGATAGCCAGCATACACCCTGTAACACATTGTCACGCTCTGGTTTCTTTTGAAACATATACGGCGCCGCTACTACGTCAAACATAAAGCCCAGGCACTTCAGCTCAAGGTGGTAAAAGGGCAGTCCAGTTGCTTCGTTGGTTATCAGGTGAACTGCCTGCACAATGCCTGTCAGCAGGGCATCTGCACCAGGATTGTCTATGTCCGCCTCCGGCATAGCCATCCCCGACACGAAAGATTCCGCTGCCAGGTTTATTTCCCGCTCCCGTAAATAGGTTTCCACATCATCAAAGCAGTTTACTTTAGCAGGGAAGGCAGTAATTTGGGCAATAAAATCTCCTTTCAGGACAAATTCATCGTGAAAAACACTCAAATTAGGACTCGTAAATGCACTGTTCAGCGGCGAGTTTTCATCGCCTTTCCTGCGCCGAAGGTCTGCAGTAAAAATGCTTTTCACCTGATCGCCCGATTTGTTGTGGCGAATTATCCGGTTTGCGCTTAAATACATAGCATTGGATGTAAAAAAATGCGCCTGTATATCATGCATAAGCTGAAACTGTGCTTCCCACTCCTGCCATAATTGGATGCCGCAGGGTAATTGGAAGCAGCGAATTTTACCATGCCGGTAGTTGGTACAAGGCCATATCGCCTGATTATCAAACTGCTTTAGGCTTTCTTCCAGCTCGATAATATCCTTCGGAAATCCCAAGTGACACAGGGTCTGCGATCGTTGCAGGCCCCTGGGTTTAAAGTGTTGCGGACAGCGGGGACAGGCAAAGCAGCGGTGTTTTCTTTTAAGGGCAGTTTCAATACTCATGATAAAAGGAATGCCGTCATCAATAAAACGCCCTATATGGATAGCCGTACTAATTTCCACGCAATCATATTCCTCTATCTGGCCTTCATATACCGGACAATAAAATACATTCTTCCCCATTATGCCCTCCTTCCACACCACCTCAAGCCATGGACAGTGCCTTGCGTCACATCTTGGAATCAATCGTGTATTATACGAGAGTGACCGCAAGGACAGCAGCCCTCAGTATAGTCATACCAACAAGGATGATCGTCCGCCATGATGATATTCAATCGATAATGTTCCGCGCAATATATCCTGTCACATTGTATACAATATGCATCCATACCCAAGGCAAAGCCGCATTGGTCACGAAGCAACTGATCAATGGCACTCAGCTTGCCCTCTTCCAACCTGTTGATTACAGCATCCTCATACTGGGATGGTATTTTTCTTATATGCGTAATTCCACGGTATACAAATGGACTTTGTTTATCATTCAGTAGGAAAAATATGTTTCCCTGATTGGTTTTATCGCTTAAACGTTCAAACCCCACAACCTCAGCACCACATACGGCACATGTAACCCAAAATGCATCCTCACCTTTGCGGATAATGTTGCTCGGGTTCATTGCTACCTCCTAATAATCAACAGGCTTTATACATGAGGGTCGATAAGTAAGTAGGTAGTATGTTAATGGATCATTTCGCCAAAGGGTCATAAAGTGGTTTTATAATCCCACCAATAAATGCCACACGGTATGCATCAAGCTTTGCATCTGATACTTTAGCAAGAAACAAGCGTTGCTATATTGAGGTGCTATTTCCCGCAGGGTATCAGCCAAAGGTATCACCCATTGCTGAGTATGCTTCACATAGGAAAGCATCCTCTCGGGGGTAAATCCACCCGACATCACCGCCAGGTTATGGCAACGGTCCAGCATTTTAACCAACATGGCATGAGGATTTTTGGCAATAGCTGCAAAGTAAAGTTTATCGTATCCCTCTTCATCATCTTCGTGTTTTGGATTCTTGCTGACAAGCCGTATCGTTTCCTGGGCCTCCATATCCACAGGCAATTCTTCCAGGGTAACACCGCAATCCTCCACCACATCATGTAGCAGGATGGCAGCTAACAGGCAATCCTCATCAAGCCCCAAGGCCAATGCCTGACAACACATTGTAAGCGGATGGCTGATGTAAGGAATGCCCGCCTTGCCCTTTCGCACCTGACTTTTATGCTGCGCCTTCGCAAAGGGCAATGCCCGCAGTGTCTGCACCAGCCCTTTGGCCGTAGCCGAGGCCTTAATAAAAGTATACATCCTTTCCTCATGGAACAGGCGATCCCCCACATCCCAGTTAGTGGATAAAAGCGTCTCGCCCATCAGGTATGAGCCGCTTGTTTGAAGCGCACGTGCCAAGTACATCAATCTTTCCGTGTCCGGCTTGTTAATGTCTCTTTCCCAGCCGCTGACAGCTTGAAAGCTGACGCCCAACATTTCTCCCAGCCGTTCCTGACTAAGCCCCATTTTTTCGCGCCGCGATTTAATTCGCTGCCCCATAGTCATCCATAACACCTCCCCTGCATACTTAGTGTACTGGATATGTAGTCAATGAACAAGCAACTGACGGTTGAAAATGAGAGAGAATGTTTCAATTGTGAGTTGAAAAAACTTGAAATCGCTAAATATTTTATCAATTTAGGGTACTGGGAATATTCCCAAGTTTTCTATTGTTTCCCTCATTTTGGGAGATTATACTCTTCTTTCTCATCGAAAAAATAATCTATTGAAATTAAGCAAACAACTCTTTTTTATTGTGTACAAAACCACCAACTAAGCCGATGCCAAAGTATCAACAAACCTCCCGGCATTGAGTCTGGGAGGTTTGTTGATACTTTTCACTTTCCAGGAAAGGAGTGCAAAGATACATATTATAATAATGTACCTTAGTATCCTGTCGCAAGGGAAACATCCCCTGCCCAATGACACTTTGCGTTACTGCGCGATAAAGGCAATGCCCACAATACCGGGGCCAGTGTTGGTGCCCACCGCGCCGGAAAAGGAGGAGCGGAATATTTTAGCGTCCCCCAGCATGGGTTTAATGTTCTCGATTAAATTCTCCATGCGCTCAGTCACATTGCCATGGAAAAATGCGAAGCCGTACTTCAGGTCGGGCTTATACTTCGTCACGATACGCTTCAGAGCATTGATGCCGCCCTTTTCTCCCCGAACCATGCCCCCCGAATCAATGCCGCCATCATGCACCCGCATTAAAGGGCGGATGTTCAGGAGGTCTCCCACCATGCCCACGCCGCGGCTGACGCGGCCGGAGCGCCACAGGTACTTCATGGTATCCAGCAGGGCATACAGATGTATCTTAGGGCATAGTTTGCGTATTGCGTCAGCGATTTCGGCGGCCTTCATTTTACCTTCCTGACGCAGACGGTTGGCCTCGCGCATCAGCAGCGCCGCTCCGGCAGAGCCGTTGCGGGTATCCACCACATGGATTTTGTCTTCTCCCACATCCCGCGCCGCAATCATGGCCGATTGGTAGGTGCCGCTGAAAGCGCCGCCGATGGTAAAGCAGATGATTTCGCCGCCCTCTGCAAGGCATTGGCGGTACGCTTTTTCAAACAGCGCGGGGGCAGGCGCAGCGGTTGTGGGCAGCGTTTCCTGCTTTTCCAGCTTGGTGTAAAACTCCTCATGGCTGATATTAACGCCATCATAGTAGCTTTCTTCCCCAAACTGGATGGAAATGGGCACCATATGGACCGCCATCGCCTTTTGTTCTTCTATAGGTAAATCGCAGGAACTGTCCGAAACGATATGAATCATGCTTCTCCCCCTTACTTGGCCTCATCATTATTGCGTTATCTTATGCGAACAGGCCTTATTATGTCAATGCAGGCACAAAGAAAATGCAGTCTGCCGCGATTGACTTGGCCCGCATGCCCCCACTATAATTGAAAAAACGCTTAAAAAGGAGGGGTACCTTGTCTGAACGGGTAACGCTGCTCCTCTTCCTGTTGTTTCTTCTGGTATGCCTGATAACCGGCACTTCTGTCCTGTGGGCGCTGGTGGCCGGGTGGGCCTTGTTTGTGTTGTACGGTCTTACAAAGGGCCTTTCGTTGAAGGTGCTACTGCGCTTTTCTCTGCAAGGCATCAGCCGGATTAAAAATATTCTATTCACCTTTCTCCTCATCGGCATGATGACGGCCTGCTGGCGGGCGGCAGGCACCATTCCTTATATCACCTTGCAAGCTGCCCGATTCATCAGCCCTTCGGGTTTTATTTTGCTTACCTTTTTGTTATGTGCCTTTGTGTCGCTTTTGATGGGCACCTCCTTTGGCACGGCGGCCACCATGGGGGTTATCTGCCTGTCGGTATCCAACGCCCTGGGCTTAAACCCTGCCTACGCAGGCGGGGCCATGCTGGCGGGCGTATATTTTGGCGACAGGTGCTCCCCCATGTCCACCAGCGCCCTATTGGTGGCGGCGCTGACCGAAACAGACATCTTTGCCAACATCCGTTTGATGTTCAAAACTGCCTGGGTACCTCTGTTTTTATCCTGTGTCATCTATTACCTGCTGGGGCAGGATATTTCCGGCGGGCAGCCTATCCCCGACATTGCCGGGCTTTTTAACCGACATTTCACTTTGCATTGGCTTACCTTTTTGCCCGCCGCCGTTATCATCCTGCTGTCTGTGCTTAGGGTTCGTGTGCAGATATCCATGGCGGTCAGCATTGTTTGCAGCATATTGATCGCCCTGTTCGTGCAGGAGCATTCCGCCGCCGATATCGTGCGCTTCCTTGTTGAGGGATTTACTTCCCAGGACGCGAACATACAAAAGCTGCTGGCAGGGGGCGGCATCCTGTCCATGGTGCGAACCAGCATTATCGTGGGCATTTCCGCCACCTATTCCGGACTGTTTGAAGGAACGGGGCTGCTAAAGGGCCTGAAAAACACCATGGAAAAACTGAGCAAAAAAACAACGCCCTTTGGGGGCGTGCTGTTGGCCGCCATCTTTACCTCCCTGATCGGCTTTAATCAGACGCTGCCCGTTATGCTGACATACCAGCTGTGCAAGGATATGGTGCCCGACAAACAACAGCTGGCCATCATGATGGAAAACTCCGCCATCGTCATCCCAGCCCTGGTACCCTGGTCCATCGCCGGAGCGGTGCCCCTTGTCACGGTGGGCGCGCCGCTAAACAGTATCCCCTGCACGGTATTTCGGTACCTGCTGCCCTTATACCGCCTAGGCGTCAGTTACATGCAAAAGCATCAAAAAAGCAGTTCTTAACCGAGGGATACCAGCTGGTTCTTGCGCTGCTTCCAGTCGGGCAGCACGGAAGAAAGCAGGCTATAAAACCGGGGGCTGTGATCCATATGCTGTAGATGACATAGCTCATGCACCACTACATAGTCAATGGCCTCAGGAGGGCTTAACACCAAAAAGCAGGAAAAGGAAATGCGCTTCTTCACCGAGCAGCTGCCGTAGCGCGTCCTGGCCCGGGTGATGGTAATGCCCTGGGGCTTCAGCCCCATCAGCGCGCCGTAATGATTAACCCGCTCCGTCAGCAGAGGGCGGGCTTTTTGTTTGAGCACGGCAATTTCTTCCTCGGTATATTGCTTGGGCTTGGGGCGCTGAAGCATCTGCGCCTGATGCTTTAGCACCCACGCCTTGCGGCTCTGTACAAAGGCATCCACCTGGCTTGAAGGGGCACGCAGGGGAGCGCGCACCATCACCTCCCCGCCGGGGCGCACCTCGATGGAGAAGGTCTTGCGCTTGGAACGTATCAGGCGATAGGCAATATCTTCCATGCTATTCTACAAACACAGCAGCGTACCAGTTTTGCTGCTCATCGGGGCTGTTTTGCGTCAGGGTGTAGATAGGCAAATCAAAGCGGCGGGCCATGGCAAACACATCAATGCCCACCGAGTGCAGGGAAGGCCGCGCTTTTTTAAGATTGACGCAATGGGCGTCCCGGTCTTTTTGCCCGGCGCAGGTTTTGCACAGGCCGCAGTCGCTGAAGCTCATGGCAAAATAGTAGCCCTGGGCAAAGGCCTCCTGTTCCAGGCAGAAACTTACCCGCTGGGTAGTTTGCTTGTTGTGGCCGTGTACCAGGATGCCCCACTGATATCTCTCCAGCATCTCCCGGTATTCTTTGAGGGACACATTGTTGTTCCGGCTGGGGCAGGTTAGTCCCTTGCCCCAGTCATCACAGCCAAACATGCATTTAAGCAAGGTGCGGGTATCAAAAGGCACGTCCTGCAACGAAAAAGGCACGGCATGCGCCGCGCCCTCCTGAAGGGCCCTGTGTACCAGGGTCTCAGCATATTTTGGAAAAGTGAAGGCCATCAGCGGTTCCTCCTCTTGCGTATCAGGTTATGCACCTTGTCCAGCGCCCGATACGCGATGTTTTTGCGTTTTTTTACTTCCAGCGCCGCGTCCAGCGCAGCCCGGCGATAGGTCATATCATCGGGGGAGCGGCGCACCGCCTCCCGAAAGCTTTGGTGGGCGGCCACATACTGGTGCAGCTGCATCATCACCATCCCCTCCAGGTAGTACCACTCGTCATCCTTGCTGTCGGCACGGGCCAGCTGCCGCAGGGCGCTTTCCGGCTCGTTTTGTTCCAGCAGCCTGCGGGCAAAGCCTTTCGCCTGTTCGGCGGGCACCGTATGAAAACCCACCTTGCGCTGCTGGGTTAACTTAATGGCCGTTTCATAGGCCAGGTTTAATTCAATCAGCTTACGCTGGGCAACTTCCTGCTCCGCAGGGTCGGTATACCGGTCGGGATGGTACCGCTTCACCAACAGATGGTAGGCGGCGCGTACCTCCTGCCGGCTGCCTGTTGGCTGTATGCCCAGCACCTCAAACGCGCTTGCCACTACTCTATCCTTTCCCGTTGAATATCAGCGCCCAGCTTAGACAGCTTTTCTTCCAGGCGCTCGTAACCCCGGTCAATATAGATTGGGTTGTATACTTCTGTTACGCCCTTAGCCATCAGCCCTGCGATAACCAACGCCGCGCCGCCCCGCAAATCTGTAGCGGTAATGGGCGCGCCGCGCAGTTCCGGTACGCCCTCAATATAGGCGGTCTTGCCAGAAATAGCAACCTTGGCGCCCATGCGGCGCATCTCATCCAAATGCTTGAAACGATTGTCAAAAATGTTTTCCACCACTTCACTGTGGCCCGCCGCCCTGGTCAGCAGCGCGCTCATGGGTTGCTGCAAGTCGGTGGGGAAGCCAGGATATTCCTGGGTGGTCAGGCGAATGGCGCGGTGGCCCTTGTTAAGGCGCACGCGAATCATGTCGTCCTTATAGGTAACAAACACGCCCATTTCCAGCAGTTTGGCGGTCAGCGCCTCCATGTGGGTGGGGATGCAGCCGCGTATCAGCACATCGCCCCGGGTGGCGGCAGCGGCAATCATCAGGGTGCCTGTCTCGATCTGGTCGGGGATGACGGTATAGGAAGCGCTGTGCAGGCGGCTGACGCCCTTGATGCGGATGGTGTCGGTGCCCGCGCCTTTGATGTTGGCACCCATGGAGTTTAAAAAGTTGGCCACGTCCACCACATGGGGCTCCCGGGCGGCGTTCATTAAGATGGTGGTGCCTTTGGCGCGTACGGCCGCCAGCATGACGTTGATGGTGCCGCCCACGGTAATCATGTCAAAGTTGACGATGGAGCCGCTCAAGTTGCCCTTAATGTGCACCATGCCGCTCTGGTCGTCTATTTCACCCCCCAGAAGCCTAAATCCCTTAATGTGCTGGTCGATGGGACGGCTGCCGATGTCACACCCGCCGGGATAGCCCACCTCCGCTTCGCCATAACGGCCAAACAGCGCGCCCATCAAGTAATAGCTGGCGCGCATCTGCTGGGAAAAGGAAAAGGGTACAGAGGTTTTGTTGACACCGGTCGGGTCGATGACCATGCGCCGCTCTTGGGGACGATAATCCGCCTTGGCGCCCAAATGCGTTAAAATACGGTGCAGGACGTGGATGTCCTCAATATCGGGCAGGTTTTCGATGGTACAGGGCTCATCGCACAAAAGGACGGCGGGCACCACTGCCAGGGACGTGTTCTTTCCACCTGAGACCGTCGTTTCACCATGAAGGGGCACTTCCCCCCGTATCAACAGTTTGTAACAGTCCAACTGAAAAAATCCTCCAAAAAGCAAAAAGTGTACCACAGGAGTATACCATACTAAAACAAAGGGTGTAAAGCCGATGGAATTTTGTCTAACTGCACACATGATTCTTTTGCTTTCTCACAAGATTTCTGAACTGTTAAATGCTTAAAATGTGCATTTATGTCATTCCGCAACCGCTCAAGAAAACCATTACTCTTTGAGGTTGAAGCTTCTCTTTCAATTACCTCCAAATGTCAGCGCCCCTGTTTTTCGTAATTGACAGCGGAGGCAAATCCTATACAATAAAAGAAATGATATGATTTTGGGGAGGTGAAGGCAGGGTGAAGCTGTTTTTACTGCTGACGGACGCGGTGATTTTGACGGCCTATGGAGCCTATGCCCTGCATGCCTTCCAGGTGTTTGAGACAATCCTTGTGCTGCTGCTGTTTTTCTTTGCCGCCCGGGTGCTGGCGCTGGCGGTACATCCGGCGTTTACGGTGATTAACTTGGGGTTGTTGTATTTTTTGTGGCCTTATCATCCGGAGATCCTGGCGCTATCCTATCTATTTTATGCGGTTTTATATGTTTTTCTCGCCCGGCGCGAGGAACAAAGGCTCACCCTTACCCGGGAAAATACCCAGCTGAAGGTGAACCAGAAAAACAACCTCCGCTATCTATTTCTTAAGGAAAACTATGACAACCAGATTGCCCTCAACCTGCGGCTGGAGGAGCGCCGGGCCATTGCCCAGCAGATTCATGACTTGCTGGGCCATAGCATGACGGCTTCCATTTTGCAGCTGGAGGCCGCAAAGGAGCTGTTGGACGATGATCCGGAAAAGGCCAGGAGCCTTCTGGACAGGGCTACCGGTATGATGCGCCAGGGTGTCAACCAGGTGCGTGAAGCGGTACACCAGATGCGGGCAGATGTGCCTGCGCTCAAGGCGGCTGAGATGCGGGCGATGATTGACCGCTTCCGCCTGGACAGCGGGATTGTTACCGTTTTTCACGAGGAAGGGTCGCTGGATGATTTGTCCGCCGGGGTCTGGCAGGTGATTCTGGGCAACTTAAGAGAGGCGCTCACCAATATTATCCGCCATGCCGCCGCTACGCAGGTGGACATTAGCCTTCAGGCTTTGCCGGGCGTAGTGCGCCTGGAGGTGCACGACAACGGCCGGGGCTGTGAAAAGCCTGTTGAGGGTATGGGCATTGGTGGCATGCGGGAGAGAGTGGCGGAATACGGCGGCAGCCTGCTTATGCAAAACGACCAGGGGATGCGGGTGATTACGCTAATCCCCAGAAGGGAGGCGCATGATGATACGGGTAGCGGTTATTGATGACGATGCGCTGATCAGGGAATCCCTGAAGATACTGCTGGATGGCAAGGAAGGCATCCACATTGTGGGCCAGGGGGAAAACGGCCTGGACGCCCTTAGGTGGGCGGAACTGTGTGATGTGATGCTGTTGGATTTGCGCATGCCCGTAAAAAGCGGGTTGGAGGTGTTGGCGGAGGTCGCTGGAAAAACCCGGGTGCTGGTGCTGACCACCTTCGATGACGATGCTGAAATCGTGCGCGCCTTAAGGGCGGGCGCCCATGGATATCTGCTGAAAAGCACAAAGCCGCAGGCGATTGTTCAGGCAATTGTGCAATTATATCAGGGGAAAAGCGTGTTTGACGCCGTGGCCATGGAGGCCCTCAGGCGCAGCATGAAGCCGGAGGGGCAGCAAAAACTGGCTGAGCTGTCAGACCGGGAGAGCGAGGTGGTAGCCGCCATTGCCCAGGGGCTTTCCAACCGCCAGATTGCCGATTCTCTTTTTATTTCAGAGGGCACCGTTAAAAACTATATTACCGCCATTCTGGCTAAGTCCGGCCTTGCCCACCGTACACAGATCGCCATCAGCCATATGAAGGGTGAACTATAAATGTGACTTTTGTCATGCCCGCGGGTGACTTTCCTGACTGGAAAGCCGCCCTTTTTTTGCTTATCATCGCAGCATAAGGAGGGCGTTATTATGCTTAAAGTATCTAAACTCGTGAAGCGTTATGGGGAGAATCTGGCGGTAAGCGATATCAGCTTTTCTGTTACCCCCGGGGAAATCTATGGCCTGCTTGGGCCAAACGGCGCGGGCAAGTCCACCACCATCAACATCATTACCGGGCTTATTAAAAAGGACGGGGGCACCATTACCGTCGGCGGGATGGACCTTGACAAGTCCCTTAACCAGGTCAAACATCTGCTGGGTATTGTGCCCCAGGACCTGGCAATCTATAACGACCTGACGGCGTATCAAAATGTAAGTTTCTTTGGCGCACTGTATGGCCTAAAAGGCACCGCCCTCAAGGGGCAAGCCATGGAAGCGCTGGAGCTTGTGGGGCTGAAGGACAAGGCCAGGAGCAAGGTAAAAACCTTTTCCGGCGGTATGAAGCGTCGGCTTAATATTGCCTGCGGCCTGGTGCATCGGCCTAAACTGCTGATACTGGATGAACCCACCGTAGGTATCGACCCCCAGAGCCGCAACCACATTATGGAATCTATCCTGACGCTTAACAAGGAAGGGATGACCATCCTTTACACCACCCACTATATGGAGGAGGCGGAACAACTGTGCAACCGCATTGCCATCATGGACATGGGGCAGATTATAGCCCAGGGCAACCTGACGGAACTGCGCGGGCTGATTAAGGAGCACTGGTTTATCAACCTCAAGGTGAAGGGAACGCCGCCCATTGAAGCACTGCGCGGAGTGACCGGCGTGGAGCAGATTGATGTTTCCGGAAACACCCTTCGCTTTCGCTGCAACAACAAGCGAAGCCAGCTGCGGGACATTCTGGATGTGCTGGCTGAACATCACACCGAGATTCTGGACTTGGCCACCGAGGAGCCTAATCTGGAAGATGTGTTCCTCACCCTTACCGGCAAGCGTTTGAGAGATTAGGAGGCCAGGATGCGTACATTGCGATTTTTAAAAAAAGAAGCGCTACACCTGATTAAAGCGCCGGAAACATTATTGCTTATGCTGCTGTTTCCGGTGGTCCTTACCTGGGTGCTGGGGACTGCCCTGTCATCCGCAAGCGGCCGTACCATTGATTTGCCTGAGGTGAAGATGCCCGTCGTATCGGAAGGCGGCATGCTGTCTGATGTTTTTATCAAAAACAGTCAGGAGGGCGGTCTCACCTTTGAAAAAACGGAGCAGGCGGAGGTGGACCGCCGTGTAGCCGCGGGGACGCTTCAGGAATATGTGGAGTTAAAGGGCAAGGATGTGATTTTCCACAGCGATAATCCGGGCAGCTTAGAGGCGATGCTGGTGAAAATGTACGCCACCGCCTTTACCAAACAGGCCAATTTGTCTATGCTGGCCGTCAAAGAAGGCAAGCTTGGCCAAATGGCTCCGCAATTTAAAAGCTTCTCTCGGATAGAGGGGATTGATGGTGCGAATGAGCCTGATTCTTTTGGTTACTATGGTATTACGATGCTCACCATGATTATTATGTATGGCTCCATCCAGGCCATGTCCCTTCTGGCTTTGGAAAAATCAGCCAGGACGGCGCTGCGCCTGAAGGCATCACCCTATCCCATGAACCAGGTGTTTTTTGTAAAAACAGCGGCGGCCTGTGTAATCATTTTGCTGCAGGCGCTGGTGCTGGTACTGATCAACCATTTTGCATATGGCATTGACTACCGCAACATCGGCATGGTGATGCTGATGCTGATTCCTCTGGCGGTGTTTGTTACCTCCCTTGGGGTGGCAGCCTATCAGGTGATACGCAATGCCGGAGCTGCATCCACTTTTCTTAACATAATTACCATTATCTTTGTGTTTACGGGCCGGGGTTACATGACGTTGCCCTCTGACGGTGGTATTTTCGATGCTTTATATCGGATTTCGCCCCTCGGCTGGATTAACGAAGGCTTGCTCACCTATATCTATCAGGGCGAAACTAGCGTTGTACTGTCGGCGAATTTCAAATTTCTCGGCCTGGGGCTACTGATGCTCCTGATTGCCTATGCGCTTTTTAAAAGAGAGGAGGGAAGTGACCTTGTGGCCGCTGATTAAAAATAACTGCCAGATTATTCTGGCCCGGAAAGGCATGCTTTTTATGCTGCTGATTCTTCCCGTGGCGCTGTTTTCCCTGGGGCTGCTCAACAACTCGTCCCAAAATGCAAGGATGAACATCGGTGTGGTGGATGATGACAAAACCCTGTTGTCTGAAACTTTCACCAGCCTTCTTTCAGAGGATGGCAGCCAGGTGCATGCTGTGGACGAAGCGGATATTGATGACCGCCTTATGAAAGGAAAGGACGATGCGGTGGTCATCATCCCCGCGGGCTTTGAAAAGGATTTCATGCAGGTGCGCACCCCCGACATCCTGATTCGCACCTTAAAAGGGCAAGAGATTACCGGCAGCCTGAAAGCCGGCATCGACATCACCCTGTCCAGCCTCGCTCAACTGAGGGACATCAGGCAGCCTGGAAGTGCCCAGGCCCTGGTGGAATCCATGCAGGAAACCGACGCCCACGGCTTTCAGTTCAAGGTACAGCGCATCACCACGGGTGAGATCAGCCAGGCGCTGAACTTCGCCAGCGGCTTTCTGTTCTATGTGCTGGCCATGGGCATGATGCAGGCTACCAGCCTTATTCTGGAGGAAAAACACTGGAATACCCTGGGAAGGGTGCGCCAGGCGCCGGTGGGAAAAACCACCTTCCTGATGGCTAACTTTTTAACAGCAGTGATTTTTCTGCTCCTGAACCTTCTGGCGCTATATCTCATCACCCGTTATGTGATGCCGGTGAAGACCACGCCTTTGATGTACCTGCTGTGGTTTTACTATGGGGTTATCTGGATATTCTTCGGCATCTTCCTGGCCCTGTCGGTTAAGTCCCGGACGGTATATTCCTCAATCACCCCCATTGTAACCACGATTTTCGCCATGCTGGGCGGCAGCTTCTGGCCGCTGTGGCTGATGCCGCCCTTCATGCAGAAGCTGGCCATGATTACCCCCCACTACTGGGCCATCGATGCGATGACGCTCATTCAAAAGGGGCAATCCCTCCTGACGCAGCGCACAGACCTGCTGGCCCTTACCGGATTTCTGGTGGTGTTCGCTTCCCTGGGCCTATTTTCCCTTAGAAAAAGCCAAAGCGCGGAGACCTTTTTATAATAGCCTCATCCGTATACCAAAGGGCTCGCCGCGGCGAGCCCTTTGGCGACGATACGTTTTAGTGAAATTAAATCATTATCTGAGCTAATGGAATAAAAAGCCTCAAAAAAATGTATACAACACATCCAAATTGTTGAGGTACACTACATAGGTAACACTTAAGCAGAAGAAAACAGAGAGACTTT
>CAZCBC010000029.1:14569-19525 GCA_964496775.1 uncultured Oscillospiraceae bacterium | reverse complement strand
AACGCGGGACACCTTGATTAAAAGTCAAGTGCTCTGCCGACTGAGCTAATGGGTCATCGAGAGCCCAGTGTGGGCACAACCGCTGATACGGCAAAAGCAATATTACCATGAAACCCAGCAGAGGTCAAGTAAAAAAGGAAAAAAGTGTGTTTTTCATCATCCTGCAATTGAAGTTTACGAAAAACACCCTATCAATAAACAAAATAATGCGGACATTGTACAGTACAACCATGCAACATATCTGATTTAGCCCACGCGATTTTCAGCGCTGATGAAAAGACATATGAGCACAAGTTAGTATTTGAGCATTATAAAGGACGAACGCCGCTTAAAGGTTTGTTCCCTCCACCGCCGGGCTCCAGCCTTCGGATAGCTTGACAACCAATATACCCTCTACCATCTTACAGAAACCATTCTTCGGAAAAGCCGGCATTGCTTTTACTTCGTCAAGTTTCGAAACTTCCACCGCCTTTTCTTCCGGAAGCATGTTGATGGGGTATCCCCAAATCAGTTCCAGAAACCATTCATAGGTGCTGTAGTAGGTAACCGCAAGGTTGCTTTGCAAGCCAACCCCTGTCAAATGGTCAAATTCCGCCCGCCTCCTCGCAATACCCGACTGTTCCAGCGAGCCAACAAGCACAACAGGCGTCTCACCTACCACATACGAATCCACACTTTCCATCTGGGAAACCACCCTATTCATGGCGGCTGTGGTGGCCTGATACTCCAGTTCCTTCCTAAAATAAACCTGATTTGAAAATACTACGCCATTAAACAGTATGATTGCTGTCAGCAGCGCAATTCCCGTTCGCATCGTAAGGTTACCTTTTTTCTCCGTGCTTTTAAGTACAGTATCTTCCTTAAAATACTCTGCCAGCATCAAGGCAAACACATAAAACAGCACGAAGGAATATGTCATCAGGGAGTGCATAAACTTCGCAATAAAATAAACAACATTCGCGCCAAAAGGCATGGCAACGATGATTAAAGCAAGCAAAACCTTGTTTCTCGCCTCAAGCAATTGCTTTTTGGATAGGCGCACCAACATAACCAAAACAGACAGGATAATTAATACATTAACAAATGCCGACAGCCACATATTAAACGTTTCCGGCATGATAAAAGTCCTGGCCACATGCAGGTACGTTTTAACAAAAACAATCAGAATAGATTCACTTGAATAATCACCAACCCCTGATAAGCTGTTGTAGGAGTCGGCAGCGGCAATGCCCGTAACCGCGTAGGATATTTGCAAAAGAACATAGTATACTATAAGACTAAACAAAAGCGTGCCCACCGCGAATACTGCGTTCTTTACCACCTCCTGGAAACTTGCACCATCCAGAAGTTTCAACGTAAGAATCATCATCAGCAACAGCACTGCCACTTGAAAATACGCTTGATACAGTGCGAGGGATGCGCAAAACAGGAAAGGCGCCGCTACAACTCCCCAGCGGTAATTGGCAAGAACATAGACCCCTGCTACGCTCAGCAATAGCGACAGCATAAACATATCGCTCCAGGGGATATAGGTAGCATTTGAAGTTGTCTGAGTACTGTTGATGGCGAGAAGACCACAAATCAATATTTTTGTTAACTGCGTTTGAGGTTTCAGCAACTTGATGATGAGGTAAGCCGCAAAGGACAGCCACAGGATGGAGAACATTCCTACAAGATAGGGTACAACCAGGCCACCGCGAAGATACAGATAGACCGGCTGGAGAAAACGGCCGATAGAGATTTGCCATTCGTTATTCATGAAGGAATTAATCACCATAGAATCATGAGAAAACCCACCGCTTACATACCTGTATCCATGCGCAATAATCATAAAAAGCGCCGAATACAGCAGTGTGCGTGTATAACTACATGCACGTTGTCCGGGTTGCACCTCTCTGCCCATGGGGATATGCTTCATATCGGTAAGTTTAAAGTTCTTCATATTTTTTCTACTCCTGTCTGCTGTTTTTCTGTACCATTCATTCTTTAACAAGAGAAACATCATTGCTTATTTTCTTTTTGCATAAGCCAATTCCGTATTTATTATAATCTGTTTCCCGATGCTGTCAAATAAAAATAATGCTTTCGCGCCCCGGGTATTGTTTGTCTTTCCCCTTTCGTAACATCACGATGCCTTAATCGACCTGCCAGCAATATACGCAGGATGATAAACAAACAGCATTGATATTGACAACCCGCCCCTCCCTCAGGCATAATTTATTTAATTGCATTCCGCGCGCATATTCATACAGGCATTGCGCCGCGGTACGCCGAAGGAGGGCAGTATGGATCATTATTCTTTGGACACCCGGTGTCTGAGCGCGGGGTATCAGCCGGGCAACGGCGAACCCCGGCAGCTTCCTATTATACAGAGCACCACGTTCAAATACGATACCAGCGAGGACATGGGCAAGCTGTTCGATTTGGAGGCCAGCGGCTATTTCTACACCCGCCTGGCCAACCCCACCAGCGACCATGTGGCCGCCAAGATTGCCAATTTAGAGGGCGGCACCGCTGCCTTGCTGACAGCGTCAGGGCAGGCTGCGTCCTTTTACAGCATTTTCAATATCGCTTCCTGTGGGGACCATGTGGTCTGCTGCTCCACCATCTACGGCGGCACCTACAACCTGTTTGCCGTTACCATGAAGCGCATGGGCATCGAGTTTACTTTCCTGCCGCCTGATTGCAGCGACGAGGAATTAAACGCCGCCTTCCAGCCCAACACCAAGGCGGTCTTTGGCGAAACCATTGCCAACCCCGCCCTGATTGTGTTTGATATTCAGCGCTTTGCAGACGCTGCCCACGCTCACGGCGTGCCGCTGATTGTAGACAACACCTTCGCCACCCCCATCCTCTGCCGCCCTTTTGAGCACGGCGCAGACATTGTCACCCATTCCACCACCAAGTACATGGATGGCCATGCCGCCACCGTAGGCGGCTGTATTGTAGACAGCGGCCGTTTCGACTGGACAAAGTACCCTGACAAATTCCCCGGCCTGTGCACGCCGGACGACAGCTACCACGGCATCACCTACACCCAGCGCTTTGGGCTGGAGGGGGCCTATATCACCAAGGCCGTCGCCCAGCTGATGCGGGATTTGGGGGCTACCCAGTCCCCCCAGAACGCGTTTTTGCTGAACCTGGGCCTGGAAAGCCTGCACCTGCGCATGCAGCGCCATTGCGAGAACGCCCAGGCGGTGGCGGAGTTTTTATCCGCCCGGGAGGATGTGGAATGGGTCAAGTACCCCGGCCTTGCAAGCGACCCCTGCCATAAACTGGCGCAGAAGTACCTGCCCAAGGGCGCCTGCGGCGTGGTCAGCTTTGGCGTGAAGGGAGGCCGCAAGGCCGCCGAAGCCTTTATGAAGGGCCTGCGCCTGGCCAGCATCGCCACCCATGTGGCCGACGCCAAAACCTGCTGCCTGCACCCCGCCAGCAGCACCCACCGGCAGATGACCGATGAGGAATTGCTGAACGCCGGCGTATCCCCCGACTTGGTGCGCCTGTCCATCGGCCTGGAAGCAAAGGAAGACATCATCCGGGACATTCAGCAGGCGCTGGAAAGCATTTAATTATGGCTGCCTGAAATCACTATCACGAAAGTACGAGGCTGAAGTATGCCCATTAAAATACCTAACAAACTGCCCGCCACCGAGATTTTGCAGAATGAAAACATCTTCGTTATGACAGAGCAGCGGGCCATCACCCAGGATATCCGCCCGCTGCGCATCTTGCTGCTGAACCTGATGCCCACCAAAATACAGACCGAAACCCAGCTGGCCCGCCTGCTGGGCAACACCCCCTTGCAGGTAGAGCTGGAGCTGATGCACACCAGCACCCACCAGTCCAAAAACACCTCCCAGGAGCATCTTTTGTCCTTCTACAAAACCTTTGACGAGGTAAAGAACGACAAGTACGACGGCCTGATTATTACCGGCGCGCCGGTGGAACATATGCCCTTTGAGGAGGTGGAGTACTGGCAGGAGCTGTGCGCCATCATGGAGTGGAGCAAGACCCATGTGTTCAGCACCTTCCACATCTGCTGGGGCGCGCAGGCGGCGCTGTACTACCACTACGGCATCAACAAATATCCCTTGGATAAAAAGCTGTTCGGCGTGTTCCCCCACCAGGTGGAGTATAAAAACCCCATCCTTTTCCGGGGCTTTGACGATACCTTCATGGTGCCCCATTCCCGGCATACCACCATTCTGCGCGAGGACGTCGAAAAGGTGCCCGACATTAAAATTCTCTCCTCCTCTGAGGAAGCGGGCATATACGCCATGATGACAGAACGGGGCCAGCAGGTGTTTATTACCGGGCACTCGGAATACGACCCCGACACCCTTCAAAATGAATATTTAAGGGACAAAAACGCCGGGCTGCCCATTGAGGTACCCCAAAATTATTACCCCCAGGATGACGACAGCCAGCCGCCCCTGGTTACCTGGCGGTCCCACGCCAACCTGCTGTACCAAAACTGGCTTAACTACTTCGTTTATCAGATTACGCCCTATAACATCAGCGAACTGTAAAGCGCTTTTCACAGGTACCTTCTGTATCCACACATCAAGGGTTGGATTGTCCGGCCCTTGATTTACTTTTATAGCCCCCGTATGGTACAATAGGTGCAATAAGAGCCAAACGCTATACATATAAACAAGGAGGGAACCCCATGATTTTGGATACGAATGAACGCCTGAACTGTTACCGCAGCGCCTTGCCGGGGCTGGACAAGGCCATGTTTGCCCATCAGAAAAAGGGCGTGGAACTGGTTGAAGCCCTTGAGGCCCAGGGCTATGAGGTACGCGATAAAAGCTACGACACCCGGGAAGACAGCCAGCGCAAGTTTGAGGAGCACTTCCACACCGTGGACGTGATGATATGCCTAAAAGGCGAAGAAATCATCCACATGTGCCCCGCCCAGGAGGATGGCCGAAAAGTTGAAGCCTGCCGCCCACA
>CAZCBC010000029.1:6177-14559 GCA_964496775.1 uncultured Oscillospiraceae bacterium | reverse complement strand
CCCCGCCCAGGATTTGCAGCCGGGCGAAAGCCTGCCTGAGGGCCAGGATGGCCGCAAGCTGCTGGGCGCTCCCCAGGGGTTGCCTCTGCACCTGAAAGCCGGGCATTTCGTGGCGTTTTTCCCCGGCGAAGCCCACATGGTGGCCGGTCATGTAGGGGGACAAAAGGGCCCCGTTCACAAGCTGGTCGTCAAGGTGGATTTAAGCCGCGATATCAATCCCAGCTGCCCCTGTGATGCCGACTGCGTCCGCCACGGCGGCTGCTCTGAATGCGTGGTATGGCATCGCCAGCCCCACAACAGCCTGCCCTCCTGCCTGCGGGAAAAGGGCCAGCTGCTCATCGAAAGGGCGCTCAAAAACCAAGGGTAAAAAAGGCATCTTGTGCCCATAGACATCAAAGATTGCACATTGCACAGCACACGTAAAGAGGGGCGGTTTCCCGCCCCTCTTTACGTGTCTTGTTTCTGTTGCAGTTAAACAGAAAACGATTCATCAGGCATGCGTCATGCGCATACCCGTTTTATGCGATTGGATTAATCGTCAATCTCCCGCACAACGTCCAGCACGGTGCCGTCACGGGCTTCCAGGATGGCGACGACGCGATCCTTGAAGGGCAGGGGATCGGGGGTGCCTACCATGGCGTAGGCTTCCTGCTGCAATTCTTCGATGGTCTTCAGCGGCAGGTTGGTCTTTTGCAGCGCTTCCAGCAGGTCGGGGCGCCGGGGGTTGACGGCGATGCCGTAGTCCGTTACCAGCACGTCAACGTTTTCGCCGGGGGTGGTTACGGTAACCACGTTCTCGCAGATGGTAGCCATGCGGCCGCGCACCAGGGGCGTAACGATGATGCAGCAGCGGGAGCCTGCCGCCGTGTCGGGATGCCCGCCGGGGGCGCCGCGCAGCACGCCGTCAGAACCGGTGATAACGTTTACGTTGAAGTTTACGTCTACTTCAAGAGCGGCCAGGATAACATAGTCCAGCTTGTTGACAAAGGCGCTCTTGTTGCCGGGGTTGGCATACTGGGAGGTGGACATTTCAAAGTGCCGGGGATGGGAGTTGACGCTCTCGACACCGGCAATGTCAAAGTCCTGGGTATCAATCAGCGCACCCACCAGGCCCTTGTTCAAAAGGTCTACTGCCGGGGCGGAGATGCCGCCGATAATCCAGCTGATTTTGATGCCATGCTTCACCAGAATGGGCTCTAAGAAGCGGTTGGCCGCCAGGCTGGGGCCGCCTGCGCCCGTCTGGAAGGAGAAGCCATCCTTAAAGTAGGGGGTATTCTCAATCACCTTGGCGCAGTATTCCGCCATCAGCAGGTCTCTGGGGTCGGTAGAGAAGCGGGCAGCGGAGGAGGCGATCTTCTTGGGGTTGCCAATTTCATCCACTACCACGACATAGTCAACGTCGATCGCCTCAATGGACGGGGGGAAGTTAGGGAAGTCTACCAGGCAGTCGGTAATGACGACCACTTTGTCAGCATACTTGGAGTCTACCACTGCGTAGCCCAGCACGCCGCAATCACTCTTGCCGCCTTTGCCCCGGGCGTTGCCCATGCAGTCGCTGGTGGGGGCGCCGATGAAGGCCACGTCAATGTGCACTTCACCGCATTCAATGGCGCGCACGCGGCCGCCATGGCTGCGCAGGATGGCAGGGGTCTTCAGCTTGCCGCGGGAGACTACTTCGCCCATCTTGCCGCGGATGCCGCTGGTCTGGATGCCTGTTACAATGCCCTGCTCGATGTATTCCGCCACCGGGTCATGGGCCTGGCCGAGGGAAGAAGCGGCGATGGTGATGTCCTTAAAGCCCATCTCCACGATTTCCTTCATGACCATGTTCACCACATAGTCGCCTTCACGGAAGTGATGGTGGAAGGAAATGGTCATGCCGTCCTTAAAGTCAACAGCTTTCAGGGCTTCCCTGATGGAGCCAAGTAGCTTGGAATCCTGCTGGGCAGGGCGCATGCGCACGGTGGGCGCCGCCTTTTTATATTCCCAGCCCTCTTTATAGTTGCTGCCCTGGAAGGGCTCGTACCCCATATCCAATACTTCCTGGGGTATCTCACGATTCACTGCGTTTTTCATCTTACAAATCCCCCTCATACACGCCGGAAGCCTTGGCCAGCTCAATGGTGCGCTCGGCACCGGGCACAAAGGCAATGTCTAACATCTTGCCATCCAGCGTAAATACGCCAATGCCCTGGGCGGCCTGTTCCCGCACGGCGCGCACGATGCGCTCGGCAGTGCGGATTTCTTTCTGGGTGGGCGTGAAAATCTCATGGACGATGGTAATCTGCCGGGGGCTGATGAGGGATTTCCCGTCAAAGCCCATCTGCTTGTTCTGGATAACTTCCTGCCGGAAGCCTTCCTCGTCGTCCACGTCGGTAAACACGGTATCAAAGCACTGCACGCCTGCGGCGCGGGCAGCAATCAGCATGTTGGCGCGGCCGCCCAGCATCTCGATGCCGCCGGGGTTAACGGGGGCCTGCATGGATTTGCGGTAGTCGCCGCCGGAGATGGCCACACCCAGCATACGCTCGGGGCAGGCTTTGCAGATTTCGTAGGCATTGATGATGCCAAGGGGCGACTCCAGCGCCGCCATCACCAAGGTAAAGCCCTTTTGCACGCCGAACTCTTCCTCGGCCTTTTCAATGTGCTCGACCACGGTATACACATCCTGGGCGGTTTCGCACTTGGCGATGCGGATGCCGGCGGCACCGCCCGCTACCGTTACGCGGATATCCTCCTGCCAGTGGGGGGTATCCAGACCGTTGATGCGGACAATCCTCTCCACACCGCGGTAGTCCACCGATTTAAGGGCGTTGTACAGCGAGAAGCGGGCCGCGTCCTTCTGGTTTTCGGCAACGGCGTCCTCCAGGTCCAGCATCAGGCTGTCGGGCTTGTAGATGTATGCGTCCTTAATCAGGGCGGGACGCTGCGCATTCAGGAACATCATGGAACGCCGTAAGCGGCGCAGTCTCTTTTCATGTGTCATTTGATGGCACCTCCCCAGGGAAAGCCCGTTTCCACACCCGCCGCGCGGTATACCGCGCACTGCACCCGGGCCTTGATGGTGCATTCCAGGGCGCCCTTGTCCACCACCGTAAGCTTCGCGCTGTCTACATTCAGCTGCTTTAAGGTTTCCTGGACACAGGCCTTGATTTGCCGTCCGTACTGCGCTAATACGCTGGACTGCAGCTCCATCTCCACGCCGCCCTCATGGGGCTCAATGGTTACCTGGACGTCGCTGGATTCCAGCGTACCGGCCATGGCTGGTTGCTTGATTTGCATACATACCTCCTGTTAATGGTCGCCCGGCCGCGCCAAAGCGCGGCCGGAGTGTATAGTTTACTTGTACAGAGGAACAGAACCGGTAATCGCCGCAATGGCTACGAAGATAATGAAGATACCCAGGGCCCATTTGCCGGCCTTGCGCTGCCATTCGCCCAAATCCTGCTCGGTCATTTCCAGCAGCAGGTAGATGAAGGCAACCAGGGGGCTTAACAGGTGGAAGGCCTGGCCCAGGAGGGACGCGACGCCCAGCTCCAGGGTGGTGTAGCCGTACTGCATGCCGGCCTGGCTGAGGACGGGCAGCACGCCATAGTAGAACGCGTCGTTGGACAGGAAGAAGGTGCCGGGGGCGGAGATGATGGCGGTGATGAGACCCCACCAGTTGCCCAGGCTTGTGGGAATGATGTCGGCCAGGCTCTGGGCCAGGGCGGTGGACATGCCGCTGTTTTCAAACAGACCAGTGAAGGCGCCGGCGCCAAACACCAGGATAACTACCTGCAAGGCATCGCCCGCGTTGTCCTGAATGCGGTTCTTCTGCTCCTTCAGGTTGGGGTAGTTAATCAGCAGCGCCAACACGGTGCCCACGGTAAACAGGCTCAGCGACGGGAAGGTCTGCATCATCAGCATGGCGACCAGCGCCACGGTCATCACCGTATTTACCCAGAACAGATGGGGCCGCTTCAGCTTGTTGTCCTCTTCGTTGGCGGGGGCCATCATCTGCTCAATCTGGGCGTCGGTCAGCTTGGTAATACCCAGCTTCTTGCGCTCTTTCCAGCCCATGTAGTAGGCAACGCCCATCATGTAGATGAAGGCAACAATCATGCCGGAGGCCAGGGCGTTCAGCACCGCCGCGTCGGACAAGTCCGGGAATACCGAGATAACGCGGGCAGAGGGGCCGCCCCAGGGCAGCAGGTTCATGATGGTGTTCATCAGCACGGTGGTGACAGCCAGGTTCATCAGGCTCATCTTCAGCGTCTTGTAGATGGGCACAAAGGCCGTACACACAATCAGCGTGGTGGTGGTGCCGTCGCCGTTGAGGGACACAGCCGCCGCTACCAGCGCCGCCGCCAGCTGAATTTTCAGCGGGTCGCCCTTGGCAAAGCCAATCAGCTTGCGGATGATGGGCTCGAACATGCCGGCGTTGAGCATGAAGGAGAAGTACAAGATGGCAAACAACAGCATAACGCCGGTGGGCGCCACCTTGACAGTGCCCTGGCGGATCCAGTCGCCCAGGAGTTTGATTTGAGCGCCAAGGCCGCTGTTGCCATAGGCCTCCACCGCCTTTTCGGAATACAGACCCAGGAACGCACCAATGATCGCGAATACCAGGGGAACGAAAATGAGGGCCGTGAAGGGGCTCATCTTCTTGGTCATAATCAGCGCCATAAAGACGATAATCATAACCCAGGCCAGAATTGTCAGTGTCATACGCATTACCTCTCTTCTTTAGAAGAATTTTTTATATCATGGGCTTAGGAAAGCCACATAGATATCGTGTTGAGAATGGTGGGGAACAATGTAATCACCGCCACCAGGCGCATTACCTGCAAAAGCACCAGGCGCACATTGTACACGCCCAGGTCCGCCGAAATCAGCGCCATGTCGCTGGCTCCTGCCGGGGTAGCAGCCAGGTAGGATTCCCGCTTGTCGAAGTAGTTAAGCTTCTGCAACAGCCGTCCCAGCAGCACGCAGGCCAGGGAATAGCAGACAACCAGCACCACGGCAGGCAGCGCCAGGTACTTTAAGGCTACAATCTGGGAAAGGCCGATGCCCGCCCCCACAAAGCCGCCCGACAGCCACTGGGCGGCCCGGCGCACGGGGCGCAGCATACAGGCCTTGGAATAGCTTAGTTTAAATATAATGGTGCCCACGGTGGAAAAGGCCATGGTGCCGCCCGGCATGCCGGACGCCTTGCCCATCAGGCCGAATACGGCGGACACCGCCAGGGTCAGCAGGGTGTGGGGCCAATCCCCCTCCGGTTCTTTATAGTCGCTGTGGGTGGCGCTGCTGTCGTCCTGATGGACGTGGCCTATCACGCTGGGGAAAATTGCAATGCCCAGCACGAAGCGCACAAACTGCAATACCAGCACCTGGCTGGCATCGGCGCCCAAATCCGCCGCGATGATGGGGATGTCGGACAGTCCCCCCGGGGCGCTGGACATGAAGGCCGTCAAAAGGCTTAACGGGCTGACTGCATGTATCAGCAGCCCCGTTACCACATTGACCACCAACAGAAAAAGGATAACCAAGAGCGCCACTTTGACAAGGGCGCGCATCTGCTTCAGGTCTTCCCGTTTGACCCCCACGCCGATAAAGGCGCCGGCAGCGACCTGCGCCGCCGTTTTAGCAAGGGGGTGTATGTAGGCTTGGCCTGTCGCGACGTTGAAGGCACTGGCGCCTATGACAGCGCCTACCATCATGCCGCCGGGCACCTTTAGCTTCTGCAGGATTAACCCGCCCAGCAAAGCGCACAGCAGCGTCAGCAACATATCCACGTACAACAGAGTCCTTTCAGGTTAACGAAAGAAGGAAAGAAGAAAGAAAGGAAGGCACAGGCACAAGCCTGTGCCTTCCGAGGTTTTATTTCGCCTTGGAATCGGCAGGTTTCTTCTTCTTGATGAGGGGGGCAACAATGGGGTAAAGCAGGGCAACAATGCAAACCAGCATGATGATGCCGGCGATGGGCCGGTTGAACATCTGGAAGATGCTGGCGCGGGACATGGTGTACGCGCGGGAGAAGTTGCCCTCGCAGATGGTGCCCAGCACCAGGCCCAGAATCATGGCAGCGGAGTTGAACTTAAGCACCTTGAACAGCACGCCCGCGATGCCGGCGATGGCCATAATCTGCACGTCGGCAATGTTCATGGAGTTGGCGTAGGAGCCGATGATGGCCAGCATGACGATGATGGGGCCTAAGATGGAGTAGGGCACAGCCAGAATCTTGGCGAACACCCTGGCGATAGCGATGGCCACGAACACCATGACGATGTTGGCGATAATCATCGATACGAAGGTGGCGCTTAAGTAGTCGGGCTGGTTAATCAGCAGCAGCGGGCCAAGCTGGACGCCCTTTAAGACCAAGGCGCTCATCATAACGGCCGCGGCGTTGCCGCCGGGGATGCCCAGGCTCAGCAGGGGCACCATGGCGCCGCCGGTGGCGGCGTTGTTGGCCGTCTCGGAAGCGGCGATACCGTCGATGATGCCGGTGCCGAACTTCTCAGGATACTTGGACAGCTTGGTTTCGGTGGAGTAGCACAGGAAGGAGGCAATCGTTGCGCCGGCGCCGGGCAAAATGCCTACGACGGTGCCGATGATGGCGCTGCGGGCGATAACCCACTTGATGGACAGCCATTCCTTCCAGGTGGGCATTTTGGTATCGACCTGGCCGCCGCCGATGCCGTCTTCCGCCTTCAGGCGGTGGGTTTCCATGGTCTGGTTCAGCACCTCGGTAACGGCGAAGATACCAATCAGCACGGGAATCATCTCGATACCGCTCAGCAGCTGAGGGGAGCCGAAGGTCAGGCGCTGCACGCCGTACATGGGGTCCTGCCCGATGGTGGCCAGCAGCAGGCCCAGCAGGCCGGAAATGATGGTGCGCAGCACGTTGTCGGAATCCAGGCTGGTCAGGATGGACAGGCCCATAAAGGTAACAGCGAACATTTCGCTGGGGCCAAACTTAAGGGCCGCCTGAGTCAGCTGGGGGCTTAACAGGAACATGGCCAGGGCGGAGAACAGACCGCCGATGGCGCTGGTCACCAGGGCCACGCCCAGCGCCTTGCCCGCCTCGCCTTTTTGGGCCATGGGATAGCCGTCAAAGGTGGTGGGTGCGCTGGAGGGCACGCCGGGGATTTTAAACAGGATGGCCGTAATGCCGCCGCCCGTAATGGAAGAGCAGTAGATGGCCACTAAGAACACGATGGCCTGAATGGGCTGCATCGTATAGGTAAAGGGCAGGCCCAGGGCCACCGCCATGGTGGCGCTGACGCCGGGCAGCGCGCCGAAGACGGTGCCCATGATAACGGCAAAAAGCACCATCAGCAGCATGGACGGCTCAAATACGATAGCCAATCCATTGCCTAACATTTGAAAAATGTTCATGCTATCCCTCCTTTAAGGAATGAGTCGTTCAAGCCACAGGGCAAAGTTGCGCAGGGCGGGCACGGTGCCGCGGGGCAGGTTCACCTGCAACAGTACGCCAAAGACAATGTACAGGAAGAAGGTGACAAACAGCGCTACCAGTACCAGGCGTACATAGTTGCGGTCGCCCAGCAAAAAGCCGAAGGATACCATAAACAGGAAGCATGTCACCATAAAGCCCAGGGGCTCCAGAATAAAGGAAGCCACCACCACGATGAGCATGCCAAAGAACATCTTGGTCTTAAAAAAAGCAGGTATGCTCTTCAGGAAGGAGGGCAGGCAAAAATCCGGATTGCCTTTGTTCTTGCGGATGATGTTGACAATGTTGATCACCATGCAGATCATCAGCAGCACTAAAATGACGCTGGGCCATTTATCAGGCTGCAGAGCATAGGGGTTGTTGGCCACCTTCAGCGGTACGGGCGCTTCCAACACATTGAAAGCCAGGGCATAGCCTAAGCCCAGCAGCAGAAGGATGTTGAGAATCAGTTCAAACAAGATGGTTCAACTCCTTTTCAATCAATAAGGGAGGGGGAGGGAGTCCCTCCCCCTTCGCTAATCGTATGCGGGCTTACTTTACTCGATAACGATATCGTCGTAGGGAGCCATCAGCACGCCTTCATCCTTCAGGTACTTGGAGAACATAATGTACTCTTTTTCCATCAGGGCTTTCAGGCCTTCGCCATCTTCAAAACCAACGCGCTCGTTGTAGGCGCCCTGTACCAGGAAATCCTGCCAGCGCTGGTCCTGGGTGGCCTTCTCGATGGCGGCTGCCATGGCGTCGATAGCTTCCTGGGGGGTGCCCTTCTTGGCGTACACGCCGCGCCAGGTGCCGATGTAGGAGTCGATTTCCAACTCGCCCGTGCACTCCATGTCGGGGTAGAGGTTCATGCGCTTCTCGGCGCAGGCAACCAGCGGAATAACATCGCCCGACTCGATGAGGCCCTGGATTTCGTCGGTGCC
>CAZCBC010000029.1:0-6060 GCA_964496775.1 uncultured Oscillospiraceae bacterium | reverse complement strand
CGGAAGCGTAGCTGAGCTCCAGCACATCCAGGCCGGCCAGCGCCTGCTTGAGGGTGGCGCCGTCAGCGCCGGTGGCGGTGAGCATGCCGGCGGTTACCGTCCAGGGGTTGGCCTTGGCGTACTCGACCAACTCGCCGAAGGTGGAGACGCCCTTGGCATCCAAGGCTTTCTTGGAGCCGGCAATGATGGAGACAGAGTGCACCAGCTTGGCTACGGGCACGAACTCGTCGCGGTAGCGCATGGATACGGCGCCCTGCAGGTCCTGCATGATAAGGCTCTGGGTGCCCAGCATGAAGGTGTAGCCGTCAGCAGGCTGCTTGTAGGTGTATTCCACACCGTTAACGCCGCCGCCGCCTTCTACGTTGAGTACGTCAACCTGCTGGCCGATAACGTCCTTGAGGATTTCCGCCATGGGGCGGATGGTGCTGTCAGCGCCGCCACCAATGCCCCAAGGGCATACGATGTCGACTTTGCGCTCGAATTTCCATTCGGCGCTGGCAACGCTCATCATGCCGACGAACATGAGGACTGCCAGAAGGAGAGCTGTGAGTTTTTTCATGTAGAGGTTCCCCTTTCAAAATATATTATCGGCCTGTGGCCGAAAATCCCGCAAACAAGTTAGCCGTTCGTTGGAAATTTACATTAGCTGAAAAGAAGTCGCTCGTGTCCAATGTCTTTTAAGTATCTATATTTATCATACTGCATAACTATTAATAAGGCAACATCATTTTTTGTTATCGAACTTATAAGTTATCCCTAATGACATTATAACCGATGATGTTTTCTTCGTGGGAAAACTATACCAAGTATGCTTCGCCTTGTCAATACTGAGGAAACTATGATAAAATAAAAAACATCATAATCAAATGTGAAGCTTGCATTTGCCATCCATTTTCCATTTATTATCAGGAAGGAAGTGCCCATGAACCCCCAGGTTGCCAAGGACATCACCGCCATTTTGCGGGCGGGCAGCATTACAGGGGCGGCCAAGTCGCTGTACATCTCCCAGTCCGCCCTCAGCCAGCGCATCAAGCGGGAAGAGGAAGAGTTGGGCACCGAGCTGCTCGACCGCACAACCCTGCCCATTTCCCTCACCTATGCCGGGGAAAAATACATGGACGCCATGGAGAAGATTGCCGGCATCACCGCCGCGCTGCTCAACGAACTGCACGAAATTGAGGACGAAGCCCAGGGCCGCATCCGCCTGGGCATCTCGCGGCAGCGGGGCATGCAGCTTTTGCCCCTGGTGCTGCCCGAGTTTGTGCACCTTTACCCCCGGGTGCGCATCGACTTAATCGAGCACGGCTCCGCCACGCTGGAAAAGATGCTGCACGAGGGGCTGTGCGACGTGGCGCTGATTACCACCAGCCCCCGGTATACCGATTTGGAGTACGATTTGCTGGAAACCGAGGAGGTCGTGCTGGTCGCCGCCAAGGACAGCGAATTTGGCAAAGCCCACGGCCACAGGGGCAAGGTGCCCATCACCCTGGCGCGGAACGAGCTGTTTGTCTCGCTAACCAGCGGCCACTCGGTGCGCGCCTTTCAGGACGACCTGTTCCACCACCACAGCATGGAGCCGCCCATCCTGCTGGAAACCGATAACCTGGAGGCCGCCAAGCGCATCGCGGCGGAAGGCGCCGCCCTGATGCTGTGCCCCAGCGTGTTTATCACCCAGTCCCCCGAGGTGCAAAGCAAGGTAGTGTGTTTGCGCATCAAGGATAACCACTATAAGCGGCATTTTTATCTAAGCTACCGCAAGGAATTGTTTTTGCCCCGGTTTATGCTGGATTTTCGCGACATCGTAAAAGAAAAACTACTTCATTTTAATCCGTAGAGGGGGAGAATTATGGAAATCAGACGCATCTACAAAAGCGAAAAGCGCGCCATGGAAGAGGTGGTCGCCCTGCTTGTGCAGGAGGGCATCAGCCTGGATGAGAACCTGGACTGTACCCTGGGCCTGTATGACGATGACGGCAAGTTGGTGGCCACCGGGTCTTACTATCAAAACACCCTGCGCTGCCTGGCAGCAGACCGCGCCCGCCAGGGCGAGGGGCTGATGGCGACGATTGTGTCCCGCCTGGTGGAAGAGTTGTTTTCCCAAGGGCGGCAGCACCTGTTTGTGTACACCAAGCGCACGGCGGCCCAGAGCATCGCGGCGCTGGGGTTTCATGAGATTGCCGCCACCAACGAGGTTGTGTTTCTGGAAAACCGGCGCACAGCGTTTAAGGATTATTTGAGCGGGCTGTCCCGGCCCGAGGTAACGCCCAAAAAGGTAGGCGCCATTGTGATGAACGCCAACCCCTTTTCCCTGGGGCACCAGTATCTGGCGGAAACCGCTTCCGCCGCCTGCGACGTGCTGCACCTGTTTATGGTGTCGGAGGATGTGTCGGCCTTCCCCTACAAGGTGCGGGAAAAGCTGATTATCGAGGGCACCAAACACCTGCCCAATGTGTACCATCACCCCACCGGGCCGTACCTGGTATCCTCCGCCACCTTCCCCAGCTATTTCATTCAGGAGTCTGAAGCGCTGACGCTGGCCCAGGCGCGGCTGGACGCCCGGGTGTTCGGCCGCATCGCCAAAGAACTGGGCATTACCGACCGCTTCGTGGGGGATGAGCCCCTGTCCCCCGCCACCAATTTGTATAACCAGGCCATGGGGGAAGAACTGCCCCGGGAAGGCATTCAACTGACGGTATTAAAAAGGAAGTCGGACAACGGCGTGGAGCCCATCAGCGCCACCAGGGTGCGCAGGCTGCTGAAAGAAGGACAGCTTGAAGCCGTTCAGCCCCTGGTGCCCGCAACCACTTTCGCCTTCCTGCAAAGCGAGGAAGGCCAAAAGATCGCCGAAAAGATGCGGGAGGCGAAATAGGGCGCACGCTACAACCCGTTGCCTAGTTGCGGGTTTTCAAAGAGCGGGTTTTCAAAGAGCGGGTTTCCAAAGGGGAATCATTCCCCTTTGGTGGGGTGCGGGGCAAAGCCCCGCATCAACACCGTAAGCAAAACAGCGAAGCGTATTTTGCGGTGAACCGTGCACCAAACAAAAGAACACCGCAACATAATGTGTCATTCATCATAACTATTCACAAAAAAAGCGTCCCCCATCGGGCAAAAGCCCAACGGGGAACAATTTTTTATTGTTGACTTTTACAACATGGAAAAAGTAATTCATGTCCTTCAACAAGAATCGCTTTTTTCAAAGCAACTAAAATCATATTGTAAACCTTTGGTGCTTATCACCTTTCTGCCGTAAAAACCTGTTGTTTTCACTTGTTAAGAAGGTTCATGTTTTCATCTTTCAGCAAGTCCGTCTTCTATCAGACATGATTCCCTCGCTAATCTTTCTTTTCTTGTCCTCAAACATGGAAATATCCATTTTCTTTAAAAAATCATCTATTGACTCATACATATTTTCGTATGTGCCGCAACCAATTGAGAAATTAATCTTATAAGGTTTCTTTTCCGATTGATTGAACAATGCTTCCTGTTTTTTAATCATGTCAACCATATCTCTAAGCTCTTTCTGAGAGTTGATGTATATTAATATGACAAACTCATCACCCCCATACCTGCATACGATCCCTTGATCGTCCACAGCTGTACGCAACATCTTGCCTACTGTAGAAATGGCATCATCTCCTACAGTATGTCCGAATCTATTATTGATGCTTTTGAAGTTATCAATGTCCAACATGATTCCGGCAGGTACAGTGGCAGTAGCCTTTTTTTTGCTAAGCATGAACAATATGTTATTTAAGTACTGTCTGTTAAATACGCCCGACAGCGTATCAACATATGATGCTTCATTTTGTACATTCACAAATAACGCAATCATTCCGATAGACAAGCCAAGCCACATAAGAGAATAGCCATAAAAGAAGAATTGCAACAAAGAACCAATGATAACCGGAATTACAAACAGAACAACGGGAAGAAACAAATACTTATGAACCTTTTTACGATATAAACAGATTAATACAACCCCGTATGCCAGATAAAAATAAATGACAGCATATGCAACGGGGAATAAACCTGTTCTGTGATAGATATTATATTCATCGATAACAAAAAACACAGGCGTTGCCAAGTTGATTAAGTATCCGATGATGATAAGCATGGCAGGTATACCCACAAAAGGGTATATCCGCTTGATTCGTTCCATGTCTGTAAACAATTTATAGTCCGCATATATGACCCAGGAATATGCAAATATGGCACCGCTGACAAATAAAAAGACGTTCAGCACTTTCGACAACGTATGATATCCCGCTTTGCCATCTACAATAAAAGCAGCCGTGTCAATCAGGCATTGCAGCACATTTAATAATACCATCAAATAAAATAGTTTTTCATCAAACAATCCATGACGTACCGGTTTTTTTGTACTCAATAAAATTACGAACAGCAACAGGATTGCCGTTCCATTTGCGATATATACAGCCGGAAAATTAGTCACTTTGCACCACCTCTCGTTCAATGCCACTTTTGCCTGTATTTGCCCGCACAAAAACTCTGGCATTATTAAGATACACAAAATATTTTACCCCGTTTCAGGAGAAATGACTACTCCATTCAAGGTATTTGTACAATAATCAGACATTGACTATAAAAAACACTGACAATATTACCGGATCATATTACTGAAGAAAGGGTAATTACCTTCCGAAACCAAGCAAAAAAGGCCCTTGCAGGGCAGAAAAATAAACACCTATTATCCGGGAGAAAAAATAATTGACAATTAACAAAACAACAGCAAACGTGCTGTATAATGTATGCTGTTTATTACCTTTTACACCATAAAAGCCTCATGCCTTCTATCGGAAATTATGCCTGCGCTGATTTTTCTATTCTTGTCTTCATACATGGAAGCATCGATCTTCTTTAAAAAATCATCTATTGATTCATGCTTGTTTTGGAATGTACCGTAACCAAGCGAAAAGTCTAACTTATAAGGTTTCTTTTCTGTTTCGTTGAACAATGTTGTTTTTGTTTTAATGGCGTCAATCATATCCGTAATCTCTTTCTGAGGGTTTTTAATACGCATTAAGATGACAAACTCGTCGCCGCCATATCTGAATATTAACCCTTTATCACGCACCGCTGAATGCAATATCTGTCCTACATTAGAAATAGCCTCATCCCCTACAGAATGGCCGAATTCATCATTGATGTTCTTAAAGTTATCAATATCTAACATAATGCCGGCAAGGATATTGGCAGTATCCTTTTTCTTGCTGCACATGAACAATATATTGTTTAAGTACTGCCTGTTAAACAAGCCCGACAGCATATCTACATAAGACGCTTCATTTTGTACATTCATGAATAAGGAAATCATTCCTACAGACACGCCAAGCCAAATAAGAGAATATCCATAAAAAATGATTTGCAGCAGACTGCCAATAATAACGGGAATCATAAACAGAGAAGCGGGAAGAAACATACGCCTATGTACCTTCTTGCGATACAAATAGATAAATACAACTCCATAGATCAGGTAAAAATAATTGATTATATATGGAATGAAAAATAAACTTGTTCTATGATAAACATTATATTGGTCCACCGAAAAAAACACAGGTGTCACTAGGTTTAGCAGGCTTCCAATTAAATTTAGCACAGTAGGTATCGCCAAAAAAGGATAGATTCGCTTGAGCCTGTCTATATCTGCAAACAATTTATAGTCCGCATATATGACCCAACAATAGGCTAATGTTGCGCTGTTTATAAACAAAAAAACATCCAGTACGATGGACAATGTGCGATATCCCATCTTGCCATCAATATAAAAAGCAACCGATTCAACAACGCATTGCAACATATTTAAATGAACCATCGCATGGAATATTCTTTCGTCAATTAAAGCATTACGTATCGGCTTTTTAAAACTAAGTAAAATAGTTGATAACAACAATATTGCTGTTCCGTTTGCAATATATATAGCCGGTAAATTACTCATTTCGCGCTCCTTTCATAACTATTAAAATCTATTATAGATATATTACCCTGGTGCTGTCAACTTAAGTTCGCAACTTTGTACTCCGCATACCATGTCATGCCGCC
>CAZCBC010000028.1:13724-20658 GCA_964496775.1 uncultured Oscillospiraceae bacterium | reverse complement strand
AAGGCACTCCCCTGCCCTCCATTAAATCCTTTGATGAAGAGGGATGGGTTGTTTTAATGGGAAGCTTTTCAAAAGTTATTTCTCCCGGACTGCGCGTTGGATTTATGGTGGGTGATGCCGCACTGATTCGGAAATGCACCATCTGCAAACAATCCGCTGATGTACACACCCCTAATTTCAACCAGGCTATCATCAACGAGTTCGTAACACGAGGCTTGCTGAAACCACAGATTGAAAAAGCATGCAATGTGTATCGCCAGCAGATGTTAACCATGCTGGAGGAAGTGAAGAAAATTAAGGCAATAACATACTGCACGAGCCCTGAGGGTGGTCTCTTTATCTTTGCTGCCTTGAATGAAGGCGAGGATGTTACGCCTCTCTTCAAAAAAGCTGTAGAGCATGGCGTAGCTTTTGTACCCGGCGAACCCTTCTATCCAGAAGGCGGACATAAAAATACGTTAAGACTAAATTTCTCCAATGCAGATATTGAGACCATACGTAAGGGTATGTCCATTCTGCGGACATGCTTTGATGGAGAGGAATAACAGGAGGTACAATAGGTACAATGCATATTTTAGATACGCTGAAAGAGCGCGGTTTTATTGCACAGGTCACGTTTGAGGACGAGTTGTATGAACAACTCGAAAAAGAAGAAACCACTTTCTATGTCGGATTTGATCCGACAGCGGAAAGCTTGCACTTTGGACACTTTATCCCCATCATTGCCATGGCGCACATGCAAAAGGCAGGCCATCGCCCCATCGCTCTTGTAGGCGGCGGAACAGCCATGATTGGCGACCCCAGCGGAAAAACCGATATGCGCAAAATGATGACGCTTGAAACCGTGCAAACTAATGCGGAAGCCATCAAAAAACAACTAGCTAAATTTATCGACTTTTCTGACAATAAAGCGCTTATGGTCAACAACGCAGATTGGCTGCTTAACCTTAACTATCTGGAGTTTATCCGGGATATTGGCGCCCACTTTTCCGTTAACCGGATGCTTTCCGCCGATTGCTACAAGCAGCGGTATGAACGGGGACTGACCTTCCTCGAGTTTAACTATATGCCTATGCAATCATACGATTTTTTGCAGCTCTTCAAAAAGTATAATTGCCGCCTGCAGATGGGAGGCGACGACCAGTGGAGCAACATGCTTTCCGGTGCAGATCTTATTCGCCGCAAGGAGCGGGAGGCGGCTTTCGCGTGCACGTTTAAGTTGCTGCTTACCAGTGAAGGCGTTAAAATGGGAAAAACCGAAAAGGGTGCACTCTGGCTTGACGCCAACATGTGTTCTCCCTACGATTTTTATCAATACTGGCGTAATATTGCCGATGCTGATGTTGAAAAGTGCCTTAGCATGTTGACTTTTCTGCCCATGGAAGAAGTGCGCAGGCTGAGCAGCCTCCAAGGTAGCGATATCAACGAAGCGAAAAAGGTGTTGGCCTACGAATGTACTAAACTTGTGCACAACGAGGAAGAAGCCGAAAAGGCACAATTGGCCGCTGCTGCACTCTTTGACAATCAGGGTGGCAGCCTGGAAGATATGCCCACCTTTGTGGTAACAGGCAATATGCTGGATGAGGATAACCGTCTGACCACCCTGTTGCATCTGTGCGGTCTTTGCACCTCGCGCAGTGATGCAAGAAAGATGATACAGCAGAATGCAATCCTCGTGAATGATGAGAAGATTTCTGATATCGACTACCGTATCACGGCGGAAATGCTACGTCAAACAGATGGCATTCTCTTACGTCGGGGAAAGAAAAACTATTGCCGCCTAATCATGTCATAAAATTACAGCCATATAAAACCATTCTCAAACCGTCAATCGATGAATACATCGTGCAAAAAAGTCGGTTTATTGGGCACGCCATGCCTGTAGGAAGCGAAGAAGAAGCCCTTGCTTTTATCCAAAAAATCCGTCAGGAACATGCCCAGGCCACGCATAATTGCTATGCATATATCGTTGGCGCAAATGCTGGCATCATGCGCTACAGTGATGATGGTGAGCCTTCAGGAACAGCCGGCCTTCCTATGATGAGTGTTTTGCAGGCAAAGGAACTGGTCAACCTTTGCGTTGTTGTTACAAGATATTTTGGGGGGATCCTGCTGGGTGCCGGCGGGCTTGTGCGGGCCTACAGCACATCTTGCACGCAGGCAATTGACAGTAGTCAGTTAATCCTGATGGAGGTAACACAAAGACTATTGATGGATGTTCCTTACTCCCAGTGGGACAGGCTTCAGCACTTCCTAAAAAGCAGAGATTCGGTTTCTCTGGAAAAGGCTGATTATGGCGTGTCTGTAACTGCGCAATTATTGGTGAAAGAAAGCGAAACAGAAAGCCTAATAGCAGATATACAAAACCTGCTAAATCAAGAGGGAGACTATATCCTATCCGATCCCTTTATTCATTACTGGCCAGTTGCTGACCAAGAGCATACCGTCTGATGGCATACGCGACGCCGTGTTCATCATTGCTGAGCGTAATCGCGTCTGCTACATCCAGCACCTTGGGTACAGCGTTGCCCATCGCAACGCCAAACCCGGCTGCTTGTATCATGGTTATATCATTTTCATGGTCGCCAATAGCCATAACATTTGATAATGGAATATTGAGCATGTCTGCCAAAGTATGAATTCCATATTCCTTATCAATGCCATTAGGCATAATTTCAAAATTGTTATCGCTGGAGCGGGTAAAATGAACCCCTGGGACATGTTCAACCGCACGATAAGCGCTCTGCAAATCACAACTATTTGAGTCCTCATACACATAGTACTTGTAGAGGACTTTTTTTGACGCGCTTCTGGCTGCCTCTTCCCCTTCGCGAAAGAAAACACCACGCTCTTTTAATAATCTTTCAGCGTAATTTACCTCCGCGTGATGTGGCCTTCCTTGGCGGCGTGTCGTAATCAAATGATCACCAAACATATAATAAGAAGCCTGTACGCTCTCCAATCGCCGGTAGATGTTGATGGCAGCCTCCACATCCATAGGCTTAGCATGTACACGCTTGCCTTCAATTTCAATTACACTGCCATTGAGGGAAATCATGGGACAGTTGAGACCAATGTCCTCAAACATTAAACTGATATTTTCCGGGAAACGGCCTGTACAAATTGCAACCGTAATGCCCTTAGACTGCGCTTCCTCAATAGCGTGCATGGTCTCGGTGGAAATATTTCCCTGACTGGTAAGCAGTGTGCCGTCCATGTCAATTGCAATCATCTGAACTGTAGGTACCATAGATGCTCCTTAAAATGGTGGTTGTATTTGAAATAACTTACCGTTTATTGCACCGAGCGTAGCATCGCCATCTATGCAAAGCGCCGTAGCACACAGATACAACTTCCTCGCCTTATAAATTCTGTTGGCACTTCTGTCGCCATATACATCGTCTCCAAGCACAGGAAAGCCCAGAAAACTCATATGCGCTCGTATCTGATGCGTTCTGCCGGTATGCAAAATAACCTTAACACGCGCAACGTCGCCCGGTTCTGTCACATAATACTCTGTCACTATCTCCTGCGTATCCTTTTTAGGGGTGAGGGAGATTTTTACCCGCCCTTCAGAAGGGGCTTTTGATAAATATGCTTTGCAAACGGTACGTTCGGGCTGAGGCGTTCCAACTACAAGACTGGTGTACTCCTTCCAAATTTTTCGTTCCCGAAACAATGCAAGGATGGTTTCGTGTGCCTGGTTGTCCAGCGAAATAAGCAACAAGCCTGTCGTTTGATTGTCCAGCCGATGACAGATATTTGGCTGTTGATTGGGTTTATCAAAATACTCGTGTGCCCAGGTTTCTACGGTGTACTCATCCGGATTTTCACTATCTGAACTAATACCGGAGGGCTTATTGATAATCGCCACAAGAGGATCCTGATACACAATGCCGGGTTGCACCTGTTTGCTTGGCGTATATATTTCTATACTGTCCTCTTCATAAACAAGCGCCGTTTTCTCACTTCTTTGCCCGTTTATTTTTACATCCCTGTTTTGAAAAGCTTTTTGAACAGCAAAATCAGGTAACAAGGGGAAAGCAAGCCGTATAAAACGAGCGAGCGGCAGTCCGTCATTTTGTATGGATACTTGTTTTGCGTATCGAAACACCTTTTCCCCTCCCCCTCAAACGCCCTATAGTGTATCACAAAACCTTAGTAAGCGCTCCTTGCAACAATAGATAAAGTCGGATATAATATGTGGCAAGTACAAGTTTTGTACACAGTAAGGCTTGTACAGAGCAAGGTTTTGCGCTATTTTTATTTAAATACTTGCATTTTTCGCAAGTTAAATAAGGAGGTTTTGAAATGAAACTTAACAAACTTCTGGCATTCTTTCTGGCATGCGTACTGTTGCTATCTTTATCCGTACCCATGGTTGTTGCGGAAGAGACCATTAAAATTGGTGGTATCGGTGTTTTAACTGGCCCCGCCTCTTTGTATGGCATTGCTGTCCAAAAGGGTATTGACCTGTATATCGAGCAGTTGAATGCTGCAGGCGGTATTGACGGCAAAAAGGTTGAAATCCTTTGGGAAGACGACCAGGGTGATCCCACAAGCGCGCAGCAAGCGTACTACAAATTGGTGGAAAATGATGGCGTTGTTGCTATTCTGGGCGCAGTGTTAACCGGTGCTACCAAAGCTGTCGCAGAAGCTGCGGAAGTCGATGGCATTCCCGTCATTTCCGCTTCTGCTACCGCCTATGAAATCACTACGGGACGTCCCAGTGTGTTCCGCACCTGCTTCCTGGATCCTTTCCAGGCTGTTATGATTGCACGCTACATCAAGGAAGAAGGCGTAGCGTCCGCCGCTGTACTGTATGATAATGGCGACGAATACTCCACCGGACTCTACAATGCATTTAAAACAGAATGTGAAGCTCTGGGTGTTACCATCACTGCAGCGGAATCTGCTGCCACCGCTGATGTTGACTTTAAAGCCCAGCTGACTAACATCAAGGCTACAAATCCCGAAGCTGTATTCCTGCCCTATTATGGTGCACCCGCCGCTTACATTCTGAAACAGGCCAAGGAAATCGGTCTTGATGTCAGGTTCTTTGGTGCCGACGGCATCTCTAACGTTATTGACTCCATCAGCGATACCTCTCTATTGACCAGCATCACCTATACCGACCATTTTACAGATGACGCTGATTCTGAAATGGCAAAAAACTACATGAAGTCCTTTGAAGAAAAGTACGGCGAAAAGCCCACCCTGGCCTTCTCAGCCACCGCTTATGATGCTGCACTGGTACTGACCAATGCTTTAAAAGCTGCAGGCACCACAGAATATGCAGCCGTGGTGGAGGCCATCAAAACCTCCAACGTGGAAGGCGTCACCGGCAACATTACCTTTGACGACCATAACGATCCTATCAAGAGCGTTTTCTTTACCACCTTTGATGCGGAAGGCAATCGCGTTTTCATTAAGCGCATGGATCCCTAACAAATCGCTCAGCTGAAAGCGGGGAGGAATTGCTTCCTCCCCCTTTCATGTGTTTATCGTAACAAGGGAGATGTATGGATGGCATTATTTCTTAACCAACTAATAAACGGCGTGCATGTGGGTAGCATCTATGCCTTGATTGCTCTTGGCTACACGATGGTCTATGGCATTGTAAAGCTGATTAATTTTGCCCATGGAGACATTCTGATGGTGGGTGCGTACACCATCGTGGTCATGGTCAATATGTGGGGAATGCATCCTGTGCTTTCCATTATTGTCTCCATCATTATATGCGTTGCCTTTGGCGTCTTTATTGAAATAATTGCTTATCGCCCCCTAAGGTCCTCGCCTAAAATTTCCTCATTAATCACTGCCATCGGGGTCAGTATGTTATTGCAGAACGCTGCATTACTGATTTTCAGCCCCACCCCAAAACCCTACCCGATTCAGCTAAATATCGCTCCTTTGCGGTTAGGCGAAATTCAGATAAGTTTCACCACGCTTTTGACTTTTCTTGTATCTGTCTTACTGATGATTACGTTGCAAGCTTTTGTTACTACATCCAAAGCAGGCAAATCAATGCGTGCGGTATCTGAAGACATGGATGCCTCCATGCTTATGGGTATCAATGTAAATAACACCATCTCACTAACATTTGCTGTAGGCTGCGCGCTGGCAGCCGTTGGTTCCCTGCTATACTGTATGGCATACCCAGCCGTTTCCCCCACATTGGGATCTTTGCCGGGGGTCAAAGCCTTTATCGCTGCCGTATTGGGCGGCATTGGCCTTATCCCTGGTGCCATGATGGGTGGTTTTATCTTAGGCATCGCCGAAAGTCTGGCAAAGGGATATATTTCTTCTCAGATGAGCGACGCTGTCGTTTATGGAATATTGATTATTGTTCTGCTTTTTAAGCCCGCAGGTCTTTTGGGCGGCAAGAATGTAAGGGAGAAGGTGTAAAGCATGAAAAACAAATCTAAATCCTATCTCCTGAATATTCTTTCTTTAACATTATTATTTGTTATTGGATTTTCACTGATTTCCAATGGCGTTATTAACAACTATTACACCAGCATCTTAATTACTGTAGGTATCGCCATTATTATGACGGTCAGCCTAAACCTAACAACAGGGTTGCTGGGACAGTTATGTTTAGGACATGCGGGGTTTATGTCCATTGGTGCATATACTGCGGGAATCATTACAAACAGTCTCCGCGCGTCGGCACCAGATTTCCCCTTCCCTTGGGCACTTGCTCTTGCTTTGATTGCTGCCGGATTAATGTCCGCAATCTCCGGTTTTCTGATTGGTATGCCTGCCCTGCGCCTGAAGGGTGATTACCTTGCAATTATCACCCTGGGATTTGGCGAAATTATTCGTGTCGTCATAGAAAACCTTTCCATCACTGGTGGTTCCGCAGGCCTTTCACGCATTACACGCATGTCCCGTGCCTTTTCTGATAATAGTAAATTTTCCAGCGCCATAC
>CAZCBC010000028.1:10529-13714 GCA_964496775.1 uncultured Oscillospiraceae bacterium | reverse complement strand
ATTGTATTTTGGATTCTGGTTATTGTCGTGTCGGGAATCTTTACTCTCGGGCGTTCCCGGCATGGTAGGGCCATTATCTCCATTCGAGAAAACGAGGTCGCAGCGGAAGCCACGGGTATTCCAACCACCTACTACAAACTGTTGGCGTTTACTTTGGCGGCTTTCTTTGCCGGTATCGCAGGTGGCCTGTATGCACATCAAATCGGTTTGCTGACACCCAGATATTTTGATTTTAATAAATCCATTGAGTTTCTCGTCATGGTCGTCTTGGGCGGTATGGGTTCGATCACCGGTTCTATTTTATCTGCTGCTGTTCTGGTTACCCTGCCGGAGATCCTTCGCGAGTTTGCCAATTGGCGCATGGTCATCTACTCTTTAGCGTTAATTATCATGATGATTTTCCGTCCTTCCGGGCTTCTCGGAACAAAAGAGTTCTCCTTAATTAAAGTATGGGATGCAACAGGCAACTGGTTGAAGAAAACTTTCAAGCGGAAGGAAAATAAACCAAAGCTGCCTTTTATGCCACACTATGATGTGTGGGAAAACTCACCCGTACTCGAAACAAAAAAACTGGGCATACGGTTTGGCGGACTTGTAGCAGCTGATGATGTCAATATCAGTCTGATGAACAATGAAATCGTTGGGCTGATTGGCCCTAATGGAGCGGGTAAAACCACCGTATTCAATATGCTGACCGGAGTGTATGCTCCATCTGAAGGCGATATTGTTCTTCTTGGAAAATCCATCGCAGGGAAGCCGACACACGAAATTACTAACAACGGCATTGCAAGAACCTTTCAGAACATTCGGCTTTTTAAATCCATGACTGTTCTTGAAAATGTGAAGGTTGCTTTCCATACCCGTATGAAATATTCTCCCGTCAGCGGCATGTTGCGCACCAGCCAGTATAGTAGCGAAGAGCGTGGTATGGACATTCGTGCCCGTGAATTGTTAAGAGTGTTTGACATGGAAGAAGTAGCCGATGATAATGCCAACTCCCTCCCCTATGGTATGCAACGTAAGCTGGAAATCTGTCGCGCGCTTGCTTCCAATCCCAAAGTGCTGCTGCTGGACGAGCCCGCCGCCGGTATGAATCCTATTGAAACACAGGAGTTAATGAATACCATTAAAAAAATCCGAACGCGCTTTTCTGTCGCCATCCTGCTGATAGAGCACGACATGAAGCTCGTTATGGGTATTTGTGAGAGAATCTATGTTTTGAACTATGGGCACATTATTGCAGAGGGTACGCCAAAACAGATTGCCAACAACCCGGATGTCATCACTGCGTACCTGGGAATACCGGAAAATGAAAAACAGGAGGGACATACAACATGCTGAGAATCAGCCATATGAACCTCTATTATGGCGCAATCCATGCATTGCACGATATTGAGTTTCATGTAAATGCTGGTGAAATTGTCACTTTAATAGGCGCCAATGGTGCAGGTAAAACATCCATCTTAAACGCCGTTTCTGCCATTGTTCCTTATCGGGATGGGGAAGTAACGTTTAATGGGCAGAGTTTGGCAAAAGTACCCGCGTATCAACTCATCTATCGTGGTCTTGCCCATGTTCCGGAGGGACGAAGGGTATTTGCTAAAATGACGGTTAAGGAAAACCTGGAAATGGGAGCCTTCAGCCGCAAAGATGCCAAAGGGATTCATGCGGATATGGATCGCGTTTATCAACATTTTCCACGCCTGAAGGAAAGACGCTCTCAGCACGCAGGTACTCTCTCCGGTGGCGAACAGCAGATGCTGGCGATTGGAAGAGCGTTGATGAGCAACCCAAAGCTACTTATGATGGATGAACCGTCCATGGGCCTTTCCCCCATTCTTGTTAGCGAAATATTTAATATTATACGAGAAATCAATAATGAAGGTACCACAGTACTGCTTGTTGAGCAAAACGCACATATGGCGCTTTCTTTAGCAAATCGTGGCTATGTATTAGAGACAGGCAAGATTGTTCTAGAGGGAACAGCACAGGCTCTTTTAAACAATGCAGACGTAAAACGCGCGTACCTTGGTACCGCTTAAAATGGCTATATGTTCAAAACAAAAACGGCCCCGCTTAACGCAGGGCCATTTTTGTTTACTAGGTTCTGCTCTGAGGCAGGATATGATAGTATAGTGTCCCTTATTCTTTTACCCAGGTTTTTAGTGCGCTGACTAAGTCTGTTTTCTCCCAAGGAACATCAATATCATTCCGGCCAAAGTGACCATAGGATGCCGTCTGCCGATAAATAGGTCTGCGCAATTTTAATGTATTGATAATTCCATCAGGACTTAAATCGATACGTTCGTGAATAATTTTCGCGAGTTTTTCATCCGGTATTGTGCCTGTACCAAAAGTATCCACATCAAAACCAACTGGCTGCGCAACACCGATTGCGTAAGCAAGCGCAACCTGGCATCTTTTGGCCAAACCTGCAGCAACAATATTTTTCGCCACATAACGTGCAGCATAGGCTGCAGACCTATCCACTTTTGTTGGGTCCTTTCCACTGAAGCAACCGCCTCCATGGGGGGCAAAGCCGCCGTAAGTATCAACAATAATTTTTCGTCCTGTTAGACCGCTGTCGCCAGCAGGGCCACCAATGACAAACCGTCCGCTGGGGTTGATAAAAAACTTGGTGTTTTCGTGCAACAGTTCCTTTGGTATTTCGTGCTTGATGACATCTTCCATCATCGCCCGATGGATAGTTTCCTGGTCAACACTCTCGTCATGCTGCGTGGAAATAACGACTGCATCAACCGAAACAGGTTTATCGTCCTCATAGGTAACGGTAACCTGCGCCTTACCATCCGGGCGCATCCAGGAATGCTTCTTCTCTTTTCGCACAAAACTCATACGCTTTGTCAGACGATGCGCGAGCGACAAGGACAGGGGCATCAGTTCCGGCGTATCGCTACAGGCATAACCAAACATCATACCTTGATCTCCAGCGCCCGTTACCTGCGTACCTTCTTCCTGGCTTCTGGTTTCGTGAGCACGGCTTACACCGCCGTCAATGTCAGCGGATTGCTCATGTACAGCGGTAAGCACAGCACAGGATCGGCCATCAAAGCCCATGGAAGAATCATTGTAGCCGATATCGAGTACCACATCCCGAACAATATCAGGTATGGATACATAGGTCGTGGTGCTGATTTCCCCCATTACAAGTATTAAGCCGGTTG
>CAZCBC010000028.1:0-10500 GCA_964496775.1 uncultured Oscillospiraceae bacterium | reverse complement strand
CAAGTCTCACAGGCAACACGTGCATAAGGATCATCTTTCAAAATAGCGTCCAGTACCGCATCTGAAATCTGATCGCACATTTTATCCGGATGTCCCTCAGTGACTGATTCAGAGGTGAATTGCTTTCTCATCTTTTGTTCCTTTCATAAAAAAACGCCTATCATACAGATAAGCATATCAACTTATCTGCCAGCGATGGATATCGCTGCCGGATTTGGCACCATGCGTCTGCTGGTTGCCGGGGTTCATCAGGCCGGTCCCTCCCCCACTCTTGATAAGCAGTATTCAGTTCTTAAATATTATAGTATACGGCCTAAAAAAAAACAACCCGTAAATATGAATCTTTCTTTTATCCGTTGACAAGAATTACCCTTTCAGATATCGTACTTGGCGGGAGGGATAACATGCTTTTTATAGGAATTTGTGGTGCCAGCGGATCAGGTAAAACGACATTGTCTGAAGAACTGTGTAAGGAAATGGGCGAGGATATCAGCAGCTATATTTTAAATCAGGATTCCTACTACTTTGAGCACTCCGATTTGTCATACGAGCAACGTACTTTGCTAAACTATGATGAACCTTCAATTTTTGATCACGAAGCTTTATATCAGGATATCCTGTGTCTGCTTCGTGGCAAGGCTATCTATAAAAAAGATTACGACTTTACGCAGCATGCGCGCTGCGATACCAACCAACTAATTTATCCCTGCGACGTGTTGATATTGGAAGGCATTCATGCACTGTATGACGCCCGCCTTTGTGAACTGATGTTCTTAAAGCTATACATCAATGTTGAGCCGGATATTTGCTTGTTGCGTCGCATTAATCGGGATATTTCGGAGCGGAAACGCAGTATAGCCAGTATCACTGCTCAATATCTGGCAACTGTTAAACCCATGTACGACAAATATATACGCAACTATATTTCAGACGCTGATGTTGTCGTTATGCGTGGTGGCAAAAACGCCCGAATTGTAGATATATTGGCTGGCTACATGCGTAACTCCTTGCTTATGTCTAAGAGGTAACTATGCATACAAAGCAAATTGAAAACTTCCTCCTTATAAGCGAAATATCACGCACGCTTTATCATAACGCGGCAGGAACTATGCCGATTTTTGATGACTGCCCGGCAATAAGCATTCAAGCCTTGTCTCAGAATACTCCTCTTGAGAACATTACCCAGCTAATGCTCCTGTCGTCACATGGAAACTCACCTTTTTTACGGTCAGTATCACAAGTTTCAATCCTTAATCAAAAAATTGATGCACGGCAACAGTTCTTTTCTTTTATAAATTATCTCAATGATTGTCCCGGAAGTAGCCTCTACCTGAAGACACAGCTTTTTTTTCAAAAATTATTTGATATCTATATTCCAGTCAACACTTCCAGTGCGCAACATATTTGGGATGCAAGTATGCAGCGAATGCGTGAAAAGAAATATACCCTAAAATCTATTTTGAGTGATTTAGGGGTTACTCATCTGCTCTATCCCTTTGATTTGGCGGATACGCTAAAGCAGTATCAGATGCTTGTGTCTGATACGACCGTACCATACAAAATCCTCCCGATCTTTGTGCCAGACAGTGTTATGTGCATTAACCATTCTGGTTTTGTTGACAGGGTCGCTGCGCTTTCTAATGCCACCAAGCTCCCTATTAACACAATAGATAATTTGTTATCTGCACTGGAAAACCGGATAGATTATTTTCATGCACATGGTGCTCGTTCAGCTCGCTGCAGCTTTGGCAGGTTTCCCGCTTTCAACCTACAGATGGATAAAGCAGAAAAAGCATTGAAAGCCGCATTATCGGGCGAAAAAATTAAAACAGGTCAAATAGAAAGTTTCCAAAGCACTCTACTTTACCATTTGGGTGTCATGTATGCCAAGCGAAATTGGAGCCAGCATCTGCGTCTTGGACTATATACGCCTATCAATAACGATTCATCGTCTTCATCAGTAATATCTCACAATGACCAGCCCGTTGCAGGCAGTTTATCTTCCTTCCTGGTTGCGCTTGATGCGCATTCAGCCCTTCCTAAGACAGCGATTACCTGTTCGAACCCATGGCAATATGCCTGCCTTGTTGGTATGGCCTCACGCTTGAACGAGCAGCACGAATCTGCACGCATACAGATACGGCTAAAAGGTTATGCGGGTATCCAACAAATACGCCAACAAATTGACATGCTGGCAGAACATCATTTGCTTACGTCATCCATTGGTTTAGTGGACGAGGACCCTACTTTCCTACACCTTCTTTCGCATGATTATGTCAGGCGTATACTATGCCAGCACATCTGCGAATGGAGCCAGTGCGCAAGACTTTCAAACAATTTTGATGAACTTGTAACCATCGTTAATAAGATTGCCTATCATAATATAAAAAACTTCTATTCTGCCTGATCAGGCGCTATGCAGGTGTTCAACAAGTATTTTCAAACCAATCAGAATCAACACGATACCGCCAACAAGCTGCGCTTTGTTTTTAAACTTTTCCCCCACTCTGTTCCCTAACAACGAGCCTATGAATGATAAAGCGAATGTTGTTAGCCCAATAATCAATACCGGTACATTGATTGATATTTTCTCTATCGCAAACACAATACCGGCAGCTAAAGCATCGATACTGGTGGCAATTGACAACACCAGCAATTCCCTGAGTGAAAGCGGGGAGCATACATCGCAGGCATCATCACCGTTTCTTGCTTCCTGAATCATTTTAACCCCGATAAAGGATAACAAGCCAAAGGCAATCCAATGATCAAAACTGGTGATGTACTGTTCAAAACGGGAACCTACCAACCAGCCAACAAAGGGCATGAATGCCTGAAACAGTCCAAAGGATAAGGCAATTAAAAAACAATTCTTAATCTTAACTTTGATCATACAGGCACCTTTGCATACAGCTACAGCAAAGGCATCCATGGACAGACTCAGGGCAATAATAAATACTTCTACAAAAGGCATAGGTCTCACTTTCATAAAAAACGGATGCATAACAGCATCCGTTTTTTAAGTTGTATTCAATCGTTACGAACCGGCAGGATAGTTTCCTTCAAACAAGACACGCTGTGTTGCTGGGCCTGCCACGCCATCCTGAGACAATCCGTTGTTCTGTTGGAAACGTACAACTGCTTCCACCGTACTATTGCCATATTTCCCATCCACATAACCGCTCAGGTAGCCCTGATCCTTTAGCGCCTGCTGGAGATTTCTTACTAATGTGCCGCTATGTCCCTCTCGCAGGGTTACATACTCATTGTTAGGGCTGGGAGTTACGTTGACATAGTTGGTAACAGGTGTGCTCTTGGGAATGGGGGTTACCGCAATATTGCGGGGCGTTGCCGTAGTAGGAGAGTAACGCGCCGAGCGGGCTTCATCACTATAAAGTTTATTCAGGGTGCCTTCACCTGCGACACCATCAGCGCGCAGGTTATTGTTATTTTGGAAGGCCTTTACCGCCGCTTCGGTGCTGGCTCCAAAGTCTCCATCGACGCCGCCATTATAATATCCAAGTTTTTTCAAACGCGATTGCATGTTTCGCACCGCGTCAGAGTTCGAGAGCCCCTTGCGCAAGGATACGCCCACCACACCGCTGGAGCTTGAAGTTCCCCTGGCGCCTGAAGAGTAAAGGGCTTTTAATGTAAGCGGTCCGGCAACGCCATCTGAATACGCAACATTCCTTCTTTGGAAAGCGTAGATAGCTTTTTCTGTAGCAGAGTCAAACCGACCTGTCGGACTGCCAGACAAGTATCCTAAGTCAATCAATCGTGCCTGCATATTGGTCACATCTCGCCCGCTGCTTCCAAGTTTCAAGTATAGATTCTGATTGATTTTGGGCGTTGCTGTCGCACGCGGAGTGGGTGAAGGCGTAGGACGTGAGCGCACAGCGTTTTTCGAGTATAGCCTTGTCGTTGTCGCATTGCCTGCAATGCCATCAGCAGTCAGGTTGTTTCTTCTTTGGAAGGACTTTACAGCCGTCTCAGTAGCGGTACCGAAATCACCGTCAGCGCTACCACTGTAATATCCAAGTTCCTTTAGACGGCGCTGCAATTTACGGACATCTTCTCCTTTGTTCCCCACCTTAAGCACATAAACAGTCGCCGTTGGCGCAGGCGTCATGGTAGGCATTTGGGTAAGGCAACACTTGCCCGCCATCTGTTGCAGATGGGCTTGGCGTTACAATGGGTTGTATCGTTTGTGGCTCATCGGGAGTAGATGTTGCTTCAGGGGTCAATACAGGAAAAGGCAGTTCGCTTCCCTGCCCGCCAGTGCCTTGTCCGTTTCCATTATCCGGGTTCGCAACGCATCCGGAAAGACTGATAACGGCAAACAAAACCATAACCAGTCCGGCGTATCTGACAAGACGATGAATGTTTTTCATTCCAATCCCCTCACTTGTGCTTCTTTCAACTATATAACGTAGAATAATGACGATTTCATGCAAATACATGTATGATTCCGTTCATAACTTTGGGAAAACTTAACATCATCGTACCTATTCCCCATAGTGAAAGAATACCATAAACCACCTGATTATTCAATCCTTCCAATTGTAAACGATAGAATATGCTCTGGACATTTTCGCCTTATTCTGTATAATTAGAATGATATCTTTTGGTATGGAGGCATTACATGACATCATTAGCTCTTTTAACTGCATCAAATGTTACTGGAAAACAGGATATTGTATCCAGCAGTTGGTTCACGCAACAGTTTGCACAATTCACGCCTAAGGATATCGTGCTTGTCCTTTTGTTTGCGTTAATTGCCAGTGTCCTTATTTCCCTTGTATATAAGAAAACCTTTCGGGGGGTTCTGTACAACCCTTCATTTAGTATTACGCTGGTTTTGCTTACCATGGTAACCTCTTCAGTTGTTATGGCCATCGGCAGCAATGTAGCCTTGTCCATGGGTATGGTCGGTGCTCTTTCCATCGTACGTTTCCGTACCGCAGTTAAGGATCCTATCGATACCGGCTATATGTTCTGGTCAATCACTATGGGTATCCTGATTGGTACCAAGTATTATCTGCCTGCCATGGTCGTGGTTGTCGGTATCTCTACTGTCATGCTAGTTGCCTCCTTTATTCGCATCCGAACCAGCGAAAGTTATCTTCTCGTTGTCCATTTTGATCCGATTGCAGAACAAGAGATTGATGCAGAGTTGCATCGCAGTGTTAAAAACTATCGCGTTCGTTCAAAGACAGTTACCCGCGCCGGTGCAGAGATGACGGTGGAGTTGCAACTAAGTCAACGTTCGGATGTTGTTGGACATATGTTGGATATCAGCGGCGTGCACGACGCCACCCTCGTTTCTTGCCAGAATGAAACCGCCTTTTAATCGTTAAAATGGCCATCAATATCCGGCATGAACAAAAGTATTATATTAGCCGTTCTCAGTATGAGGTTTTGTCCAGGCTGCTGAAAAGTGTCCTGAATCCTGATCCACATGGCGATGAAAACAACGAGTATCATATCCGCTCGCTGTATTTTGATACTGTTTTTGATTCTGCTTTGCATGAAAAGATTTCCGGCGTCAGTGATCGTGATAAATATAGAATACGTATCTACAATCTATCTGACCGGATGATTCGGATGGAATGCAAAAGCAAGTACAATGTTTACATTTCCAAGCGGTCAGTACAAATCAGCCGGGATTTGGCCGAGCAGTTAATTGCAGGAGACCCTACCGGTCTTGAAAACACATCCTCCGGTCTGCTGCGAGATGTGTTTCGGGAAATGCGGCTTCGTTTACTAAAGCCGGTCGTTATCGTTGACTATGTGCGTGAGGCTTATCTGCATCCCGCAGAGGATATTCGTATTACTTTTGACAAATGCTTGAGAACAGGCCTTTATTCCCATGATTTGTTCAATCCTCATGTGCCGACGATTCCCGTCTTTCCCCGGGAAGAAATTATACTCGAGGTTAAATTTAACAGGATTCTACCCCAGTATATTTCAGAAATTCTTTCTGTTGCAGCAGGATGGTCAACACGAAGCGCCATTTCAAAGTATACATTTTGCAGAATGTATGAGGGTAAAGATTATTAATGCGTTCACTCATCAAGAAAAATGATATTATCGAAATCACAATAGATTCGTTAGGCAGCGAAATGCAGGGAGTTGGAAGGCACGAAGACTTGGTTGTCTTCGTGCCCTTTGCGTTGCCCGGCGAAAAGGTGCGCGTACATATTCTCAGCGTAAAAAAGAAATACGCATTTGGTAAAGTGCTGGAAGTACTGGTTCCTGCATGCAACCGCGTAGCACCACCCTGCCCCTATTATGGTCGATGCGGCGGTTGCTCCTGCCAGCATATGGATTACGCATCCTCTTTGCTACATAAACAAAATGAAGTGAGAAATAATCTGAAGAAAATCGCGGGTGCTGACGTAGCGGTAGACCTTCCCCTGGGAATGGAGCACCCTTGGCAGTACCGCAATAAAATGTCACTTCCCGTACAGGAACAGGCAGGACAAATTGTTTCAGGATTCTACGCTCCGAGAAGCCATCGTGTAATTCCGCTCGATACCTGTATGATATCCATGCCCCCCAGTGACAATATTGCCACAGTTGTGCTTGATTGGATGAATGAAACAAATACAACCGCTTATGATGAGCAAACCGGTATAGGCACTGTTCGTCACATCGTCACCCGCGTTAATCGGAAAGGTGAAAGCATTGTTTTGCTGGTCATTAACGATAAACGCCTTAAGCATCAGGATACACTCATCAATTGCTTAACCACTCGCATTCCAGGGGTAATTGGCATTAGTATTTCCGTCAATCAATCCAGGAGCAACACAATTTTAGGTAGCCAATACCAGGTGCTTTGGGGCGAAGCATTTCTCCAGGAAAGCATCCTTGGGTTTGTTTTCCGTATTTCTCCCCTGTCCTTCTTTCAGGTAAACCCTGTTATGACGGAGGCGCTGTACGCAAAAGCACTCGCACTATGTAATCCGCAGCCCCACGAAAATATGCTGGATATTTACTGTGGCGCCGGCACGATTGCTTTGTGTTTTTCGCAACATGTGGCAAAAGCTATCGGAATTGAAATTGTTCCGCAAGCCGTACGAGATGCCAGGGAAAACGCCATAATCAACAATGTACAGAATGTTTCTTTTCTTGAGGGGAGAGCGGAAACAGAGTTGCTCCGATTGTTGCAGCAGGGATTTCGTCCCGACTTTGCGGTGTTGGATCCCCCAAGGAAGGGTGTAGAAAAACAAGTCTTGGACTGCCTAATTCAGGCACAAATCGGCAGAATACTTTATATCAGTTGTCATCCCGCTACACAGGCAAGGGACACTAAATATTTGCTGGAACACGGCTATTGTATTAAGCATTGCTCGCCGGTGGACATGTTCTGCCAGACCTCCGGCATCGAAAATATTCTTGTGCTCACAAGAAAAGGAAACTAAGAATATATCTTAATGCTATTGATGTCACGGATGTTATCAATCGCATCATTACCTACCAAGCCAATTATCATATGTTGATTGCTCAGCACATCATAGTGCAGTTCTTTCAGCACATGAAAGTTTTCAATTTTGCCCGTTCTGGTGGCGTGCATTCGGGGGCCGGTGCATTTATGCACATGTTCCCCTATTTTGATATGCATATCATCCATATAGCTGATAGGCAGATCTTGCTGAATCATATCTCGTACAAAGGATTCTAATTCCTCTAAGTTGATATCTGGTTTTTCGTTAAACTTAAGCAAAAAACCGTGGCGGACATCCCCATGAGCATACTCTACAGAAGACGGCAGATTTTGATGCAGATAGAACTCCGTTAAATCTTCTGCAGAATGGGCCATCCGTCTAAACCTATTAGACTTAAATACGATTTCCGACAAATCATTCGGCTCAGGCCCAAAGAGCGTAGGCCGAGTAACAATAACCTCTTCCCCTATACCGACTAACAATTCAGCGTTAATACCGATCGTAGGATATAACATATCAAAATGCTCAACAACCACCCGCCTTCCTTTATCAACCGCCGTCCTGATAGCATCAGCCAATACATGCATTTGGGTAAAGGCCGACTCGAATCGTATGTCCAGATGATAGGTATGGGGTTGATAAAAGCCTTCATCATCAATATCCAGCAAAGGAAGGGGACGAACGTTAACACCATTATCGTCATTGGTAAGCTCAAGGCCTGGAAACATACCTTTGATAAGCAAGCTTTTCCCGGAGCCCGCCTCTCCAATAATCCCTATCAGACGGTCGAAGGCAGTTAAATGTTGTTGGGCAATCTGCGCCCCCAAAGATGTCATCCTAACAAAGCCTCGCGGTGCAAAGTATACGCTATAGAGCGGATTTACCTGCGATATAAACATATCTCCCTCCAAAGATAACCGCGCTGCAAAGAACCTGCAGCGCGGTTTGTTTTCTTGCCCGGCCGCGCCTATTGCTGACGGCCATTTTTTCTTATTTTACGCCAATGCCTGCTTTACGAAGAGCAAGGATGCGATTCATTTCATTGTAGACAATCATAAACCCTTCATCAACGCCCATACCAGGCTTGGCAAGCACCTGATCCGCATGAGTTGCCATAGCACAATGGATGCATACTTGGGCGGAACGGTCGGTTTCGTTACATGTACCGCCCTGATATGCGCCGACGCCCTTTTCCTTGCAGTACAGTACAGCTTCTACAGTATTATGAATGCTGCCAAGGTCAGGGGTTTTAATTTGAATCATGTGCCCAGCCTTGTTATCCGCAAAGTAAATGATATCTTCCAAGGTATTGCACCATTCGTCGGCTACCAGTTCCACAGGAATGCCACGCTTGTCTATTTCTGCGCGCAATCCCCTTAAATCCTTCATCTGCTCTTCACGGGCATCCGAATCCATGGGACCTTCAATGCGCAGATGGAAAGGCTTGGCCGCTTCTACAAGTGTCTCTAAATAGTCTGCCATTGCGTTATAGTTAGAGTTTCCAAAGACTAAGCCGATGGTGCCGTAGCAGTCAATATGGAGAATAGGATGATACCCTTCATAGGGTTTGAATTGAAGTATCCGATCCCTCAGCCAAGATACATATTCCAGAAGTTTTTCACCTTTTTCACCAAGTTTCTCAACGCTGTTGAACAAACCATGGGGCAGCACCTGCGCACCCTTCATTATCATTTTGTCAGCATTGCTGTAGCGGTCATCACCAGATTGAGTAAAGATGGGTAACATGACATCCTGAACCTCGGTGCCATACTCCTCAGCAATTACGTCGCACATATTCATTTTCTTGGCTTTTGCAACCGCGTCAAGAATTGCCTGTGATACGCCATAGCGTATGGCAGTATGCAGTCTCTTTCCATCAAACGTCATGGTATCAATATCTTTGGCTAAACGTTTGAAACTGTCGGCTTCCTGTCCTACCAAATGAGATGCTACATCCGTTTCAATAATCGGGATAAACGTATCAGCCAGGAAAAGCGGGTCGCGGCCGCCGGCACCGGAATACTGTACCGCCGCGCAGTCTCCCCAGCCAATTTCGCCATTCTCAAGCACAAGCATCACAGATATAGCCTCACCCGCTTGGCGGATGCTGGTAAACCCAGCGGTTGCAGGTTCGCCCACATAGATGTTGCCATCAATCTTTGCGCCCTTCTTAATAGCCTTCTGGTCGTCAAAGTAGAAGCCAGTGCGCCCTTTTGCACATACAACCTTGGTAATTTTCATGCATATCACCTTTCTTTCTATCTTATGGGTTGCCAATTAATGCGGTCTGCCTACAAGCTGCCCCTTGCTTATTGCGTAAATATCATCCACAACCATCTGGAAGGAAACTTCACGGTCTTCTGCACGGCCGCGAGCCTTCAACTTGTCCTGATGGAACTCGATAATTTCCTTTGAGAAGGGAAGGTTTCCGATGTTCAGGAAACGTACCGCTCCGGAGTTGTCACGCGCAGGCAGCATTTTTCCTGCGTTGAATTTGCTGGGCGCAAACGGAACATCAATAACACCTGCCTCAAAAGCGCGTACGGTGCCAACAGCAATGTCTCCATCGCCCAATTGTAATGTGCGGTCAAGAATTGCCCGGGTTTCCTGATTAATCATTTCGATTTCGAAGTTTAGGTTGCTTTCCCTGCTTAATTCCTGGTCGGCCAGCATGGAGATAACCTGTTTTGTCGCACGCAGACCTGCAGCATTAGCTTCCTTGGTAGGAACCCCGAGGGCTTCATGAGGCGTTTTGACAATCACTTTTGTCGCTTTAGCTAAAGCAGCAACAGCACTACCCCAGCAAATAACGCCAAACGCCTTGGCTTCATCCTGCGGGAAGCCACCCATCCACTGATGCAAAACAGTGCTTACTTCACAGTCTTTATAGCCGAATTTTTCAAGATATTCATTGGTGGTTTCACGCAGCGAATGAATGGCGGCAACATCCTGTACAAGATTACCGCACTGGCCATAACCGACAGTAATGTTCTTTACCCCCTGCTCTGCAGCCATCAGCGCTTCAATGACTGCCACAGCATTAGAAATAGAAGGC
>CAZCBC010000027.1:0-21239 GCA_964496775.1 uncultured Oscillospiraceae bacterium | reverse complement strand
AGTCAAGCGGTCTACATATTGCCATGTAAGCATGGTATGCTCCATGGGAACATTTTTCGCATAGGGAATGTTGTATGAGATGCCGCCCCCCTCAAAGCTGGTAAAGCCGCCCGCCAGGGTGATTTCGCAAAGAAGCCGTGCATCCGGGGTTCCATGACGTACTTGCACAGGGCTCTTGACACTCTCAGTTACTTTACGGCATCCTTTTATACCATGGTTAACAGCTGGAAAACCGTTTAACATGGATTTCCCCTGAGCAATAGATTCCTCAATCCCATGTTCAGCATCAGAGTATCTATTTAAACGGGTATAGCTGTCGATGGTAGAGGGAAGTAAATCTGCCCCGCCTTCCGTCTCTAAAAAACGAAGAAGTTCAATATGTGCATCAATTAACGCCACGCCCGCCCGTGGCTGAACAAGGGTTATTTTGTTTCTAATGGCTTTGCTCAGCTTGGCGCCGAATCTTTTCTCCTCAGGAATGGCTTTCTGATAGGCAATTGCCTCATCCAGATCAACCTCCGCGCCTGTCGGCCAAGTATTAAGTACTTCCTTTCGAATGTCAAAAAACTCCTGCTCGGACCATTTTTTGTTACGAAGCTGCATACACCCCATCCTTTCCAAATTCGTTGATTAGTATTTTTAATGCTGTTTCCTGATGATAAGTTGCCAATAATCCCATAGCTGAAAGTATGTATTTATCATCCCTTGTAACTCTCGCACGCCTTGGGATAAGTATCTGCTCATCCGGCACATTGACCGCTTCTTCGATAATTTTCTCAAAGTCATTCGAATGAATCAACGCTCCGCCGGTAACAATGATATGACTAAACTCAGTCAAATCTTTACCTACTTGCTGGTATGCAGGGCCGATAGGTGTATAAACCTGCTCCAGCACACCTGCATGACGCACCAGACCGGTACGCACCGCCAAGGATGCAAGGGCAAAGTCCATGGCCGTTTCTTCGTCGTTTTGTGGAATAACGGATTTATCTTCATCAATTTTCTTTAAAAGACGATTTACCGTTTCTTCCGGCAAACCACTGACTCTGCAAATTTCTTCAATGCCGTTGGCTTCCACAATGCCCCTCGCACTGTAGCGCATACCAATATCGCCTTCAACTGTACGCTTGGCATACGGCTCCCGCAATCCATGGAGAACAGTGGATGGGTTGTGAGGCAGGCCTTTGCCGATGGAATAGATATCGGTTGTGGCACCGCCCAAGTCTACTGCCACCAATTCTCCAATCCCGCGTTGTTTATCCGTTCCATCGGAAAGTAGAGTCAGCGCCGTCAATACCGCAGCCGGGGTCGGCATAATAATGCCTTCAATAAGGCCTTTTTGCTTGCTAAGCCCTTTGCCTGATATGATTTTTTCAAGGAATATCTGGCGAATAACAGCCTGCGCAGGAAGAATGTTCAACTTGTTAAGTACAGGCATGACATTCTCCGTTGCAAAAACAGGATGAATATCGCTTTCAAGAATGTCACGGCAGATATCTACTGAAGCCCTGTTTCCGGCATACACGATGGGGTACGTCCTTTGGGATGTGGCGAGCATCTTTGCGTTATGCTCAATCACTTCCCTGTTGCCGCCATCGGTACCACCTGTAAGCAACAAAATATCAGGTTTTTTTCGGTCAATTTCATCAATGTCGCTTTTGGTTAATTCGTACGCATAAGTTTTAATCACCTTAGCACCAGCGCCAAAGGCAGCCAGTTTTGCCGCTTTCGCGGTTAACGCCGGCACAAGACCGCACGCTATCATCTGCAAACCGCCAGCTGCACTTGAACAGGCCAACCGTTTTTCGTACTGAATTTCTCCCGTTTTAGCCTGCAATTTGTTCAGCGCTTTTTCAAAGCCAACCATTACATCGGTTGAAGCGGTTGTAAAATCATCAGCAGTGGTAATCACCTGGCATGATTGCATATCCACGGCTGTCAGCTTTGTGTATGTCGATCCGAAATCAATTAATAAAACCGCCTGCATGCGTTACTTTTCTCCGTACAGATCTTCTTTCAGGGCGGCGATTGTTGTATCGGGCGATGTCCCCGGGGCAAACACACGATTGAACCCCATGTCTTCAAAACGCTTTTTCACTTCATCAAAGGGTTGTTTTCCTACAACGATATTGCCACCTACGTAGAGTAAAATGTCTTTAAGCCCAGCCTCATTGCACTTATCTCGCAGGCCCTGACAATCAAGCTCGCCATGTCCATAGAGTGATGATACAAGAATCGCGTCCGCTTTCGCTTCAATGGCCGCTTCAATAAACTCCTCCTGCGAAACAGTTACACCAAGGTTGATGACGTTATATCCCGCTTCACGGAACGCAAAGTATAGGATCTGATTACCAACAGCATGTACATCCGCGCCAATCACACCAATAATCAAGGTTTTCTTTTCCATATATGTCGCCTCCTCAGCTTTTTACATATTAAGCATAGACCATCTGCCAGCTTTTGTCAATTGATTCTTCTGGTAAAACCCCTTGCAAATCAAGCGATTTCTGGACTTGATAAGAAGCGAGCCTGTCGTTCAAAAGCAGAAATCTATATGAAGTCAAACGCTCATAAATGCAATTTATTCCTCCATACCTTTCAAGCCCTGGCTTACTCTCAATTCTTGCACTCATCGCTTGCTCGTCTTATAATGTTAGTAAGGAGGTGTTTTATGAACATTGGCTTATTCACGGATACCTTTCTGCCTATTGTTGACGGTGTCGGACGTGTCGTACTGGCCTATGCAGAAACGCTTGCTGCCCTTGGACACAAAGTAACCGTTTCCGCGCCGCTTAATGAAACAGACCATCGTGGTGGTTACCCTTTTGATTTAATCGATTATGCTTCCGTCAAAGTCCCCACCGCTCCGCAGTATAAGACAGGCAGTCCCATATTAGACACACACTACCGCCTACGTATGGCGGGCACAGCATTGGATATCGTTCACGCCCATAGCCCTTTTGGGGCAGGCGCAGAAGCCTTACGTGTCGCAAGAGAAAAAAACATTCCGCTTGTCGGGACATTTCATTCTAAATATTACGATGATTTTTACAAGCTAACAAAAAGCGACTTCCTTTCCAGAATGCTGGTAAAGAGCGTTGTTGCTTTTTATAACAAATGTGATGAGGTTTGGGCCGTCAGCGAATCCACGGCGCAGGTATTAAAAAGTTATGGCTATCGAAAAAAGGTGCATGTTATGCCAAACGGCGTCACTGTGCGGCAGGCAGATGAAGAGAGTATTCAAATGGTGGTAGAAAAATACCGCTTGCAAGACAAGCCATTGCTATTGTTTGTTGGGCAGATTAACTGGAAAAAGAACATTCTTCGGGTACTGGAGTCAGCAGCCATGTTACAAAACAATGGGGTAGATTTTACTCTTCTCTTGGCTGGTCAGGGCCCCGACGAAAAAGAAGTGGAGCAAAAAATCAAGTCATTGGGTCTTGAAGAAAACGCCATGTTAATAGGCCACTTAACTGATACCAACACACTAAGTGCCTTGTACGCAAGAGCCGATCTATTCGTTTTCCCCTCCCTTTATGATAATGCGCCCATGGTGGTTCGCGAGGCTGCCGTTATGGGGACCCCTTCTGTGCTGGTCAGAGGAAGCAGTGCCGCAGAAATCATAGAGGACGGCGTTAACGGCTTCCTGAGTGATGATGATTCTGAAAATCTTTTTCATGTTCTGAATAACGCCTTGGCAAACCCTGCGCAAACTTACGCCATAGGCCAGAAAGCCCAACAAACCATCCCTCAGCCCTGGGAGCAAATTATGGAGCACGCAGTGTCACGATATCAGGCTTTAATTGACGCACCACATGATCGCTGCAAGCATCGAAAAAGGCATCAACAATCTAATCGATAAACAACTTTGATAAAAAAACGCCCCTTGCTAACCGGGAACAGCAAGGGGCATTCGTCTCTCAATTATTTCTTCGCGCAACCGGAATCCCGTGCAGCTTGGGCGACGGCTTTAGCAACAGCCTTGGCAACGCGCTGATCAAAAGGACGGGGAATAATATACTCCGGCGTCAACTCACTTTCTTCAATCACGCTGGCAATCGCATAGGTAGCAGCCATGCACATCTCTTCGTTAATTGTCGTTGCGCGTACATCCAGTGCACCTCTGAATATCCCCGGAAAGGCCAGCACATTATTGATTTGGTTGGGAAAGTCGCTTCTGCCTGTTCCCACAACCTTTGCGCCCGCATCAAGGGCCTCGTCAGGATAAATTTCCGGTACAGGGTTGGCCATAGGAAACAAAATGGCATTTTCTGACATACTGGCTACCATTTCTTTAGTAACCGCTCCCGGAGCCGATACGCCCAGGAAAACATCAGCGCCTCGCATTGCGTCTGCCAAAGAACCCTGCTTGTTATGGATGTTGGTCACTTTGGCAATTTCTTCCTTCGCATCATTGTTTCCGCTTCTTCCTGGGTATACAATCCCGCTCCGGTCTGCCAACACAATGTCTTTAGCTCCCATATTCATCAAGTGTTTTGCAATTGCCACACCCGCCGCGCCTGCGCCATTAATCACAATGCTAATTTCGTCAATGTTCTTCTTGATAAGTTTCAGTGCATTATATAAAGCAGCCCCCGCAACAATGGCGGTACCATGCTGGTCATCATGGAAAATCGGAATATCACACAGTTCCTTCAGCCGTCTTTCTATTTCAAAACAACGTGGAGCTGCAATATCCTCCAGGTTTATTCCCCCAAAACTGCCTGAGAGCAGATAAATTGTCCTGACAATCTCGTCCGTATCTTTGGACTTAATACACAGCGGAAACGCATCGACATCTGCGAAGGTTTTAAAGAGGGCGCACTTCCCCTCCATAACCGGCATTCCGGCTTCTGGACCAATATCCCCAAGCCCTAACACTGCTGTACCATCGGTTATTACGGCGACTAAATTGCTGCGCCTTGTTAAATCAAAGGATTTTTCCACATCTTTTTGTATTTCTAAACAAGGCTCCGCCACGCCAGGCGTGTAGGCAACAGATAACTCTTCTTTGTTTGATACCGGCACGCGGGAAACGACCTCAATCTTGCCCTGCCATTCGTAATGAAGTTTAAGCGCATTTTCTTTCATGTTCATAGATTTCCTTCCTATTATTCACTTTTTTCGAGTTTAGCACGCCAGTTATTCCTTGTCAACGAATGCATTTCATTGCTTTACATGCATGCGGCTGATATAATACGCTTGAGTAAAATGATAAGGAGTATCCGTTGGAAACTCTCAATTCTGTTATCACCGATACAATTTTTAGAAACGAAGAAAACAATTATTCCGTTGTGGAAGTACGTGCGCAAGGGGATATCGTTACTGTGGTCGGTTGTTTACCCGCCTTTTCACCCGGTGAAACGGTGTGCTTTGAAGGAGAATGGGACGAGCATCCTACCTACGGCAAACAATTCAAGGCCGTTCAGTTTTCTGTCGCCCCTCCCTCTTCTCTCGCCGGAATAGAAAGATATCTGTCTTCCGGACTTATCAAAGGGGTCGGCCCATCCACAGCGCGACTGATTGTGCAGGAGTTTGGTAATGATACCCTCGATATTATGATGTATCAACCCGAAAGGTTAATGGACATCCCAGGTATCGGCCGAGTACGCTACCAGCAAATCACAAAAAGTTTTTCAGAGCAGGTATTAACAAGAAGAGCCATGATTTTTCTGCAAACCTATGGTGTCTCACCCCTGTTGTCCCTGAAAATCACCAGACATTACGGGGATATGACGGAAAAGATCGTGCGCAGCAATCCATACCAAATGATTGACGACATTGAAGGGATTGGCTTTTTAACTGCTGATAAAATCGCCCAGACAATTGGTCTTGCATTTAATAGCGAATTTAGATTGCAATATGGAATAAAGTATGTGCTCATGGATGCTTCGGCCGCTGAAGGACATACTTTCTTGCCAAGAGGGACGCTTGTCAAAAGGGCATCCAGCCTGTTAAGCGCTCCCACTGATATAATCGAGATGCACCTTCAAACATTGTTGCTGAGCCAAAGTATCACTTCCACTTATATTGGTGATTTAGAAGCCGTATTTCTAACAGGAATACTGTCCGTCGAGCGAGAAATTGCTCTTCGTCTTGTGCGCCACGCCTGTATGTCCTCAAATGATATAGGTAGCAGTATCATTCAAAAGCGTATTTCAACCTTCGAAAAGCAAGAAAATATCGAGTTTAGCGGCAAACAGCGCGAAGCAATTGAACAGGCTGCCACCAATAACTTATTAATTATTACGGGGGGACCCGGAACAGGTAAAACCACAATTATCAACTGCATTCTGTTTGTTCTTGGGTACGGGGAGCAAACCTTACTTGCCGCGCCAACAGGCAGGGCCGCAAAGCGGATGGAAGAAACCACCGGACATGAAGCGAAGACCATCCATCGTCTGTTGGAATATAGCGGCGAAGCAGAGCAATTTGTGCATGATACGGATAATTTGCTGGAATGCAAATGCCTCATTGTTGACGAGGTTTCCATGGTGGATATCTACCTGATGCGCAGTTTATTGCGTGCTGTAGGACCGGAAACACAGCTTATTCTGGTGGGTGACGCAGATCAATTGCCTTCTGTAGGGCCGGGAAACGTTTTAGGTGATATGCTCCGCAGCCAGGCACTGCCTCAGGTACGGTTGAAAGAAATCTTTCGTCAGGACAAAATGAGCGCCATCGTAAGCAATGCCCATAGAATTAACCATGGTGAAATGCCACTGCTAAATCAAAAGAACAGCGACTTTTATTTTGAGCGGAAAAACAGCGCTGACCAAACCGCTGAAACCATCGTAAAACTCTGTTCCCACAGACTTCCAAATTACTTAAATGTTATTGATGGCTTGCAAAGCATACAGGTGCTTTCCCCTACCAGAAAAGGGTTATGCGGTGTAGAAAACTTAAACCGTTTGTTACAAGCATCGCTAAATCCAAAGGAAGACGCAAAGAATGAAATAATATACGGCGAAACCATCTTTCGTGTCGGCGATAAGGTGATCCATACAAAAAATAATTACCGTCTGGAGTGGACAACACAAAACGGCGAGGAAGGCACGGGAGTTTTCAATGGGGATATTGGTTTTATCACAGAAGCACACGATGAGGAGAAAACCCTAACTGTTTTATACGATGACAACCGACGCGTTTTGTATGAGTACAAACAGCTGGAGGATCTGGATCTCGCCTATTGTCTATCTGTACACAAAAGCCAGGGGGGGGAATTTAATGCTGTTGTTATGCCGGTTGTGGGCGGTCCTCCTATGCTGATGACCCGGAATCTATTTTATACCGCGATGACACGCGCACGAAAATTAGTTGTACTTGTTGGTATGTACCATGCCATCGAAAATATGGTACAAAACGATCATGTTACAAAACGCTATACATCCTTGTATGAGCATATTACGGAGTACGCAGGCACCTATGCGAACGCTGAATAAATTAACTGATTTGCTGCTGCCCAAGGCACACTGCCTTGCCTGCGGAGAGCCTCGCCGTATCGATATCAATGAGCAGCTTTGTGAAGACTGTCAAATATCTTTACAGAATGAGCGACTAATGTCTGGAATATGTCTGCATTGTTTATCTCCACGCCGGGGAGACACGCCATGTGAATACTGCACAAACGGCGGCATGCAGCACCTGAACGCGGCCTATGCCCCGTTCCATTACCATGGCGTTGTGCAACAGCTTGTTGTGAAACTTAAATTTGGTTATGTTAATGATGCAGCCTTGCCGCTTGCGAATGCCATGCTAAAAACCATACAGGGCATTCCTTTTGACGCAATGGTGCCCGTTCCCCTGCATGCCAGACGCTTCTCTGAACGGGGCGTCAACCAAGCTGCTCTTTTATGCGAGCTTCTTTCTTCTCATACATCTATTCCAGTTCTAAACGCACTGATAAGGGTCCGCAATACCAGGCGGCAATCATCGATATTCAGCCTCAGAAAACGCAGCGAAAACGTAGAAGACGCCTTCAAGTTAACACAAAATGTAGAGGGACTGCGTTTATTGTTGGTGGATGATGTACGTACAACCGGTGCTACTGCAAGGGCCTGTGCGAAAGCATTAAAGAACAGCGGCGCTTTGGAAGTCTCCTTGTTGACTGCGGCAATAGCCCCTCCAAGAAAGTGGAAAGGTATTTTTCATGGATAACCAATTCATTCGCTCTGAAGCGATGCTCGGAAAAGATGGCATCGAACAATTAAACAAAAGTCATGTTATGGTTTTTGGATTAGGCGGTGTAGGTGCAGCATGCGCAGAAGCGTTGGCACGGGGCGGGGTTGGTCATCTTACCTTAATTGACAATGACACCGTGCAACTTAGCAACCTAAACAGGCAGTTGATTGCTCTTCATTCGACCCTGGGCATGTCCAAAGCCCAAGCGGCGGGCAATAGGATAAAGGATATTAATCCCAACATTCAATTAACCCTTCATTCGCTTTTTTTCAGTGCTGAAACCATGAGCGAAATCAATTTTACAGGGGTCGATTATGTTATCGATGCGATTGATTCTGTACCTTCAAAACTGCTGCTTGCTGCCATTTGTCAAAAAGATAATATTCCCCTGCTCGCCTGTATGGGGACAGGAAATAAAACCGATCCCACCCGCTTTCGCTTTGCGGATATCTATAATACCAGCGTTTGCCCGCTCTGCCGTTCCATGCGCCAGCGTTGTAGAAAAGAAGGAATACAAAAACTAATGGTTCTATATTCTACAGAACCTCCCACCGGGCATTATATCCATGAGGAGTGCCGCCTGTCCCCCGGCAGTTTATCCTTCGTACCGCCGGTAGCCGGTATGATGCTGGCCGGCAAGGCAATATTGTATCTGTCCGGTTATTCCTCAGATTGAACGGCTATTTCATAGGCTCTTCTGGATATATCGTAGCTATATCCCCGCCTTGCCAACATCGCAATGGCATTGTTTCGCAACTTAACCTGCTCATACGTTTTGCGTGTACGGATATATTTTTTCACATAATTGACTGCCGCATTTAACTGTTCGTCGGCATCTGTTAGCTCGGAAAGCGCTTCCTCTATGTATTCCTTGCTGATGCCCCGCAGCATTAGTTCCTGGCGGATGCGGCGAGTGCCTGTTTTGTCCTTTTTCTTCTCGACATATCGCCTGGCATAGCGTAAATCATCAACATAACCACGTGAAATAAGAAAAAACAACACCTCATCGGCAATGTTGTCCGGATACCCCACCATGGTCAATCTCTCATGCAACTGCTTCATCGGGTAATCCTTTTTCTCCAGAAGATAAGCCGCCCTTTCAGTTGCGAACCGCTTCGCCTCCTTAGAGAATGTGGCATAGTATGCTTCTGCTTCAACATAATCTTCCGGTTTTATTGGAAAAGCACGAAGCAAAGGCAGGGGAACTTTAAACGTCTCCCCGCTATCCAAGAGCACTACATAGTAACCCCGCATTTTCTTTACTTCCAGAACTTTCTCTTTCATGCTTTTGCCTGCCACAGTTTTATCAGGTCAGCGTTCACTTCTGTCAGAACACCGTATTTTGCTAAAGAAGCGCCGGAGGTCATAAATGCAAAGCCATCTTTGCGATACGTGTCGAAAAAAACACCGTGAACGGCTCCATAGGCCAAGCCTTGGTGCCCGTATAGCGCATGGGGCGCAAAAGTTGTGTCCTTTAGGATGAATAAACCTATCCCCTGCCTTAGCCTTTTATCCCGTTCCCCAAAAGAGGCATGTTCCCGCTGCATTTCCTCCAGAGTATCTTTGTTTAAATACCCGGGCACCATCAGCGTTTGCGCAATCGTGACAAGGCCACTCATATCCATACAGCAATTGCCCTGCGCAAGGGCATGGTGTGTCTGCGTATGAACTTCGTCCCAACCCGTATCAGAGCGAGTTTGCCGCTGGGTAGCGTTAAATCGCGGTAGGCTGCTGAAGGGCAGCATCCGGTATGCGTCTGCAAGACAACCCATTATATGCTGTGGATAAAAACTCGCCTTTACACGTAGTGGTTTAAACAGATATTTCTGCATGATTGTTTCAAAGGACTCGCCAAGGATACCTTCCAAAACAACGGCAATCAGGCCCGCGCCAAAGTTGGAATATTCCCATGTTGGACTAACAATATCCGGCTGCGTATTCTCTCTTGACATCAGTTCGCACGATAAAGCATTTGTTCCAATTAACTGATGATAACTCAGTCCATCATGAAATCCAGCAGTATGAGTCATCATGCCACGCAAAGTAATCGGTCTGTTGATGGTTTCGCCAAGGGGCAAGTAAGACCGTATATCCGCATCAATATCAAGTAATCCTTGTTGATGCAGCCGCATAACACAGGCCGCTGTAACCATTTTGGATACAGAGGCAACACGAAAAAAAGTACCGGCAGTTACCTTGTTCACATTGTCTGCTTGGCCGTATGTTGCGTGCCATGTAATACCATCCTGATTAAACAACGCAAAAGAGGAGCCATATACCCGGTGTTTATAAAATATTTTTAATAGCTGCTGCGAAAAAGAATCAGGCTTCTCAAAACCACTTTGGAAGTAGACATCGTTGAATTTTTTCTGGTGCGGCCTTGGTAAAAGCAAAGCCGCCAGATTATAGAGCTGTTGACGCACGATGGCTTTTCCTCCGGTAGGAAAGATACACCTTAATAGCATATATGGCGTTGAGGGATACCCCGATTAACAACACAGGAAAGTTTTCATGCATCGCCGCAAATATTGTTATAAAAAGCCCCAAGATTAGCAGAGCAAAAGCGGAACTGCCTATTCTCCTGCGCTTGGAAAGCAATGCCATGCTCACAGCAAAAAGTAGAATGCTTAATCCTTGCGAAATTCGCATATTGCCCAGCATCAAACTGTCCGTGCGCAGCATTTCTATCGTCATACGGCCAAGGCCGTACCAGGCTAAATACCAGAGGGTTAAATCCCCTGCCTGACCATCTTCACGGAACCTTTTCCGATTCGCATACAAAAATAAAAATCCTAACAGATTCCACATAGATTCGTAAAAAAACGTTGCGTAATACCAGAAACCATCTATTTGTACAGCGACCGGAAAGAATTGCAAAGCCGGATTTTTGACAATTTGACCATGCGCCTCACCGTTAAAAAAGTTGCCCCACCTACCAATCGCTTGGCCAAGAAGCAAACTGGGTACGGCAACATCCGTCAATACCTGCAAGGATATTTTATGGCGCCTGCCCAGAATCCATAGCCCAAGAAGGCCACCAATAACGCCGCCATAGATGGCTAAGCCACCTTCCCAGATATACAGTATATGAATCGGCTGATCCTGAAACTGCTCCCAAGCAAAAACAACATAGTATATTCTTGCAAAAATAACGGCAAGAGGAATTGCGTACAAGATAAGGTCTATGCCTAAATCCTTTGGTAGTTTTTGTTGCTTTTCTTCCCGGACACACAGGAAGGTGCCGACCAAAATAGCAAACGCTATGATCAAGCCATATAAGTTTAGCTGTAATGGATGAACGGCCAAAATCATAGTTCTTTTACCATTTCGTTGATTTTTTGAAGGGTATCCATGATAGGCAGTTGTTGCGGACATGCACTCTCGCATTGTCCACAGCGTACACATTGCGAGGCATCGCTTTTATTGTTTGTCAAAAAGCGACTGTGCGCCTTTAGATAGTTGAGGCTAGCGAAACGATACGCATCATTGTATATCTCAAAGGTCCGTGGAATATTCACGCCCTGCGGACATGGCATGCAATAGCTGCACTGTGTACATCCTATGGCAATGCGTGAAAGGTATGCTTCTTTAATTTTCGCAATAAATGTCAAATCTTCCTCTGAAAGATTATTTGAGTCCAATTCAGAAAAAATATCCAGATTGTTGTTTAGTTGCTCCATGGTGCTCATTCCACTGAGGATGGTAGTCGACTGCGGATAGTTTGCGACATAACGAAAAGCCCATTCTACCGGCGAATAACCACGGCTATTTTCCCGCATATAGTCCATAATCTGTTGTGGCGGAAAGGCTAAAGCGCCTCCCCTTAGCGGCTCCATGATAACCACAGGAATGCCTTTCTTCCCCGCATATAAAAGGCCATCAACCGTTGCCTGACTTTGATCGTCCAGATAATTAAACTGTATCTGCGTCATGTCCCAGTGATAATCATCCAGAATTTCAATAAAAGCATCCTTATTGTCATGGAACGAAAAGCCGGTATGCCGAATGCGGCCGTCTTTTAATGCCCGCTCATAGAAGGTTTTATAGTCCAAAGCCTGCATCCTGCGAAACGAATCAAGGCTAAGGGAATGCAGCAGATAAAAATCGACATAGGGAACATCGAGTTTCTTTAACTGCTCATCCAGCAGTCTATCCATATCTTTTGGTTCTTTTACTAACCAACAGGGCAACTTTGTGGTCAGCAGTACCTTTTCACGATATCCATCCTTCAGAGCAAGCCCTGTTACAATTTCGCTTTCCCCCTGATGATAGCCATAGGCAGTATCAATATAGTTGATGCCGTAATCAATGCCTTGACGAATCATAGCAATCGCTTCCAGCCTGTCGATTACCTGTGTACCATCTTCTTTTTTTATTGTTGGAAGACGCATGGTGCCAAACCCAAGACGGGAAACATTATAGCCATGATTACCAAAGGGTACCTTCTTCATTGTTTTTCCTTTCGTTTATACCCATCCCTTTAAGCGCATCAGTTCATATATCGGGTTATGCAGCAACTGATCTTTCAGGTATACATACTTATGACTGGAGTATACCTCCCGCCCGTCTGGCCATGTAATAACACCTGAACCGTTATCGTCAAGAGAAAATTGAGATTCATCCTCCGATGGATGAATCAGAGAAACACGATTATGGCAACGATTTCCAAGCAGTAAATCGAATACACCTAAATCAGGGTCAAACGCGATATGATTGCCGGTATAACCGCTTAAAGCGAATGCGCGCTTTCCCATCCAGAGAGGAACCTCACTGCGGCGCGGTAGTATACTTTTTGAAAAACATAAAAGGCCCATGTATTGCCGATAAGTGCCATCCGGCTTTAAATGGCCTGTTTTGTTTTTTCCAATAAGAGCAAGGCTTCGTGGTGAAATAAGTTTACCCCTCAACAAACCGTGGGCAAAACGAACCATATCCGGCAGGGTAGAAAACAAACCGGCGTGGCCGCATATATTGTCTGTCCCCTGGGTCAGTATCCTCGCCTTCGGGTCATGCGGCGTTCCGGGCATGACATTTTTATTAATAGAGTAGCATGCGTTAACAACAGTATGTTCATAGTTATAGTTAACACAGCGGGTTAGTGCGTGTTCCGGCACCTTTCCCCAAGTATCCAACATATGTAAGGGTTCAAACACATACCTTTGAAGAAATTCGATTAAACTTAGGTTGGATGTTTTTTCAATGACATACTGAAGCACCAGCGCATTCATATCAGAATAAATTCTATCCTGCTTGGAATTACTTTGATACGTAAGAAATAATTGTTTTTCAGCTTCTTCGCGGTTGATCTGTCTGTCTATACGGGCAGGGGATTTTAACAACGCCTGATAGGTTACAACATCATAGATTGTAGTATCCCGCAAGCGAGTAAAGCGGCTATCAATGCAACCAACCGTATCAGTCATTCTAAGTTGTCTGGCTTCCAGCAGCATAACGAGGGAAATCAGGGTAAACAGTTTGGTCAATGAAGCAAGGTCATAGATACTGTTTTCTGTCAGAGGCCTGATGTCGCGCTTAAATCCATCATCAGTCAGTATTATTTCACTTTGATTTCCGGTTATATAAGATGTGGCATTATCGCTGTTACCAAAGGCAATACCCATGCAGCTGAGCATGTGTAGCTTATTAACTAATACTCCCAACGACACATCAAGCATTAGTCGATGAAATCTATAAAGCCAAAGGCATCAGGCACATGGAAATTAGGCTCTCCCGTCTTTTGCCACGCTTGCAACGAGATACCGCGGCTGCTATGGTCAATACGAAAAGCATTGATACGCCAACTGTTTCCTGTTTGAGGCGGAGATGAAAACGCCGCATAGGGTATCGCCCAGACAGACGTTATCCGACACTCCTGTTCTGTGTATATTGTCTGCGTTCGCCAGTTTTTTATATCATACGCCATATTTAGGTTTCTCGCGCCATCTGCTGTATAGGTAATAAGCCCGTCAAATAGCACGTCATAGGGGCTGACTTCCAGTTCTATATAGCGAGACAAGTCATTCGTATCCGCAATAAATATCTCAAATACATCTTCCCGATACAAAGGTTCATCGCGCAGACGAAAACCGGATTGAATTGCATCATCCTCTCCCGTAAAGAGAAAGTAAAGCGTCTGACTTTCATCGCACCTGAAAGTGCTGAATTCAGTAGCAAGAAAGGGCTTCGCCCCTGTTACCACGTCTTGAAAGGGAACACGCTCAGCCTGTTTCCACAAAGGGCTGTTTGCGTCAGGAAAAAACTTACATGGAATATTCCTGCATTGTATGCGGTTGTTTTTTAGCATTGAGTACCTCTTTATTTGCCCTTTGTCACTTCCTGGGCAAACTGGATAGCGAACTGTCGGGCACCTTCCAATTCTTCCTCATTGGGTTTGAAACGCACCTTATAACCCTCTATTGTTTTAACGCGCAACTGCCCAAGGCGCGCCATGACATTGGGTACGCCTTCGCCGCTCCACCCGTAGGAACCAAAGGCGGATGCGACTTTCCCCTTGACCAGGGGCGGAAGAACAGACAATAAAAGTTCCATGATAGGACGCAGTGCATCACCTACAATGGTTGGAGTTCCAAGAAGAAAGCCGTCTGATTGTAATATTGCATTGACAGCGTCCTGATGATTATCCCCATCCACTTCGAAAGCCTTTACTTCAATTGTTCCCAGTTCTTCCAGCGTTGCCTTTATCGTTTCTGCCAGTTCCCGCGTATAGCCGTAAGAGCTGACATAGGCAAGAGCAACAAACGGTTTTTCATTCTTGTCTTGCTGGCACCATGCATCATACTGGTCAAAGGCTTCAGCAATATCCACATCAAGCACGGGGCCGTGTCCTGTACAAATAATGGACGGGTTTAATTCCCTTGCCTTCTTCGTTCCATTGATGACAAAGGGATTAATAAAGGGACCCATGATATCTAAAAAGTATTGCCGCTGGGCCTTTTGGTAGGATGTACGCTCCTTCATAGCGGAAAGCAAAAGCGGCGGATAAGAATAATGAGCACCGAGGAAATCGCAGGAAAAAAGGGTTCGGGTGGTTTCTTCAAAGGTGAACATGGTATCAGGCCAGTGAAGGTTAGGCATGGGATGGAAGGTAAGTTTCTTCCCGCCTAAATCTAAACTATCCCCCGCTTTAACCGTCATGCTTTTAAAAGGCATGTTGACAATTTTGTTCAGGAACATAATGGCGCTACTGGTGCCAACAACTGTGATATCCGGATTAACGCGCAACAACGACGCTATGGAACCGGCATGATCAGGCTCTGTGTGGTTCACAATCAGGTAATCAGCTTTTTCCACAGGTGTAATTGCGTTGGCATTTTTGAGGTATTCGTCCCAAAAATGAGCTTTTACAACTTCGATTAAAGCGGTTTTTTCTTCACCCTTCACAATAAACGCATTGTAACTCGTGCCATAAGGTGTACACATGATAATATCGAATATCCGCAACTCAGGATCCTGTACGCCACAAGAAAAAATATTAGGTTTGATCTCCATAGTTAACTCCTTAAATTATTTCGTTCCGAACAGTCGGTCGCCCGCATCGCCAAGCCCCGGCACAATGTATCCATGGTCATTCAATTTTTCATCCAGACCTGCCACATAAATATTAACATCCGGATGATCTTTTTGTATACGCGCAATACCTTCAGGCGCCGCAATCAGATTAACCAGGCTGATGTTGTGGCAGTTTCTTTCTTTCATGAAAGTAAGCGCCGCCGATGCCGAACCGCCGGTAGCCAGCATGGGGTCAAGAACAAAGAGATACCTATGTTCAGCGTCAGCTGGCAGTTTACAATAATACTCCACAGGCTGGAGGGTTTCCGGATCACGATATAGTCCAATATGACCTACTTTGGCATTGGGAATCAGGCGCTGTATGCCGTCAACCATGCCGAGGCCCGCGCGAAGAACAGGAATGATTCCGATGGGCATGCCGGCCAATATCTTGGTTTTCGTCCAGCCAAGAGGTGTTTCCACATTAATGGTTTCTGTCGGCAAATCTCTGGTTATCTCATATACCATCAGCATGGATATTTCGTCAAGAAGCTCACGGAACTCTTTTGTGCCGGTGTTTTTGTCCCGCATGATGCTTAACTTATGTTGAATCAGCGGATGATCAAAAATATGAACTTTCCCTTCCATGTCAAAGACCCTTTCTTCGTTCTGATAGATTTCACAAGAATTATATCCCACAATGAAAATGATATCAAGGCGCAGTTTAGCCAAGATACAAGGTAGTCATCCGGACGCGGCGTTTGCAGGATGTTGTTGTCGGTAAAGTGCCGCGTCTTTTAGCAACGAAGCAGCGTGCTGCATACCACTGTCGGCCTTTTCTCTTGTTTCACCCAGCAGACGGGAAATTTCCTGCACACGTTTTTCTCCATCAATATAGGTAACCTCTGTCTTAGTTCTGTTCTCTTCCTCATATTTTCTAACAAGGGCATGCGAGGATGCCATCACAGCAATTTGTTGCAGATGGGTAACGCATATGACCTGGCGAAAGCGGGCAATCTCCCACATTTTTTCTGCGACTACGGCAGCCGTCCTACCGGAAATTCCCGTATCAATCTCATCAAACACCATTGATGATACCAGCGTTTTTTCTGCAGCTACCGACTTAATAGCCAGCATGATGCGGGATAACTCACCGCCCGATGCTGTTTTGCTTAAGGGTTTTGCCTCTTCGCCTTTATTGGCAGCAATAAAGAAACGCACCTTATCAATTCCCTTGACATTTGCGGTACGTTCATCGGTATCGACCAAAATGGAAAATTTAGCAGATGACATGTTCAAATGAGAAAGCTCATGTTCAATCCTTTTTTCCGTTTCCCATGCAAGAGCCCTCCTTGCATTTGATAAGCTCCTTGCACTAAGCATAAACTGTCCGTACGCCTTTTCGGTTTTGAATTGTTGCTGCTCAATTTTTTCGTCCAGCGACTCATACTTGGTAATCTCTTCGTTAATTTTTTGCTGATATATCAACACTTCTTCTACGCTTGTGCCATATTTTTTCTCAAGACGCCTAATAACATCCAGCCTTGCCTCGATTGCATCAAGCTGAGAGCCATCCATATCCAACGAATCCAGGTCTTTCCTCAGGGTGTAGGCAATATCTTCCAATTCGTAGTATAAGCCATCCAGCCGGGCGACAAGCGCGTCTAATGATTCCTGTATTCCAGCAATGTCGCGCAATGCCTGTACGGATGACTTCACCTGATGCAAAGCCGCACCCTGCTCCACATTCCCCTCGGACAAGTACGAAGAAGCCGCTTGCAGGGCTCTACTAATTTTATCTGTATTACGCAGCAAGTCCCGCGCTTTTACCAGTTCTTCCTCTTCCCCTTGTTGAAGGTTAGCTTTTTCAAGTTCTTTTTGCTGCTTATACAGTCTCTCAAGCCGTTCCTGGCGATATTCATTATCATGTATCAAGGCGTCATATTCCTTTTGACACTGACGATACAGATTGTAGTTTTCCGCCGTTTCTGCAATAAGTTTCTCGAACGCCTTATCCCCCAGATTGTCTAAAAAAACGATATGATTTTCTTCAGACAATAGTGCCTGATGCTCATGTTGTCCATGAATTTCCATCAATAAGGAAGCCAGTGTCTTTTGCACCTGAAGACTAACAAGGGTGCCATTGACACGGCTTGTGTTTCTGCCAGTTGTGTTTATTTCTCTTGATATCACAAGGATATCATCCGATGTGTCAAGATTTTCTTCCTGGAGGTATGCTGCAATTGCATGATTGCCGCAAATATTAAATGTGCCCTCGACATAGGCCTTTTCCGTGCCATGCCGCACCATATCACGATCCGCCTTGCCGCCCAGCACAAGAGAAACAGCATCCACAACAATGGATTTTCCGGCACCTGTTTCGCCGGACAACACAGTAAGCCCTGCATAGAATGGAATGACCATTTCCTCAATCAGGGCAAAGTTACGGATCAATAACTGCTGAAGCACAACAACCTCGATTGCTTACTTTAGTATCTCGTTAAACTTTTTGACGACCAGCGCCGCATCTTCTTCGTTACGAACCACGACAAGAATAGTGTTATCCCCCGCCATTGTACCAAGTATTTCCGGCCAGCGCATGCTATCAATCGCTTCGCCGGCGACACTCGCACTACCGGAAAGCGTTTTTATCACTATGATATTTTGCGCATAGACAATAGAAATCACTGAGTCAATAAACATCCGCACAAACCGCTCGCTGATGCCATGCTCAGCTTGGTCTGCAGTAGCGTACTTATAGCCGCCACTACCAGAGAGCACCTTCAGCAGCCGTAACTCTTTGATGTCCCGCGATACTGTTGCCTGGGTAACTTTAATTCCCTGCTCTTTTAGCTTTTGTGCCAACTCCTCCTGCGTGCGGATATCCTGCTGCTCAATCAGAGAAAGTATTGCCGTTTGCCGTGCACTTTTCATTTTCTCGCCCCCTTATTATTCTATGCTCCACTCCGCCTGTTTTTCTCTTAGGCGGTTTAAAAACTTCTGTTCCGAAAAACGGATAAATGTGGCTCTTTGCCGGGCTTTGCGAATGGTTATATCAACCGACTCGCATACAGGTATCGATATCTGGCCGTCGATTAGTATTTGGTACATTCTATCCCCCTCAATCTCGGTTACAAGATGAATCACCTGGTCGGGCGGAAGCACAACAGGACGGTTATGCAGCACATGAGAACATACCGGAACTACCGTAATAGATTCCAACAAGGGCGAAACAACGGGTCCGCCTGCTGATATGGAATAACCCGTTGTGCCAGTGGGCGTCGAAACCAAGACCCCATCTCCATGCACGCGAAATATTTTTTCGTCGTTTGCATAGGTATTCACAACAACGCTGCTCGGGCAGTGGCCGCGCGTCAGGGCAATATCATTCATAATAAGGTATTGTCTCTGCCCCGGAATCTCGGCTGAAAGCATCATCCTTTGCTCTGTTTTATACTCATCATGCATCAGGCGATGCACCGCCTCTTCCACGTGATAAATATCCGTTTCCATCAAGAAACCTATATGGCCCATATTGATACCCAATACAGGAATATCGTTTCTAGCAGCCGTAGGAATGGTCCTGAGTAAAGTGCCATCCCCGCCAAAAGAAACAATGGCCGACATTGACTGCTTGATTTCCTGCAGGGCCATTCCCCGGCCAATTCGTAATTTCTCAAATAACCATGTGTCCAGAATAACCTGGGCATGACGGGCAATCAACTGCTCTGCAAAGTTTTTTGCCGCAATTATCGTGTCTAACTTGTATGGATTTGCGAAAAGAAAATAACTTTTATTCTCCATACGCCCCCCTTATTCACTTATCATAACATAAATTATATAATTATACAATGTTTTCTGCACATATTCTATTTAATTATGCAGCGTTATCGATATGTTGTGCCTTGCCAATACTCTGCCGGTCTTGGATTATACCGATCACGGGAAATGAGCTTCTCATCTACCAACACGCCGTCTATATACTTGCGAAGATACGTAGATACGCGATAGCCGTCGACGGCTTTTCTATATAGTTTGGTTTCATCTTTGTACACTGTAGCCACCTGCTCTTTGTCAGGTATATAGATAATTTCTTCTGATTTTAAAACTTCATCAATCACGGAGTGCAATTTATACACAACTTTGTCCCCCAGGGACTGCCCATAAATGCGGATTCTGGTAACGAGATTCTTACTGCTGGAACCTTTGGTTACATGGGCAGTAAAATACAGTCTCCCTGGTGTTGTGTTTTTAAAAATTAAGTCAATATTCCTGTCCCGTGATAAATAAACAGTCGCATCCTGGCCCTTCTCTGTATACATTACAGGCGCAGAATGAATATCCCGGTCAAGAATTTGCAAATCGCTCATCAGGGCTGCCTGATACAGCGTCGAACTAGATTGGCAAACGCCGCCGCCAACACCGGTCACCAAATCTCCCTTTACCATTTCATCTGCTTCAAAAAAACCGGCCTTTAAGGTTCTGGGGCCCACGACTTTATTAAAACTAAATTTTTCACCCGGCTCTAAAATAGTGCCATTAATTTTCCCTAATGATACTCGAATATTGTTGGTACGGTTTTCAGTCGAATCTTTACTGATAGCCGTTACTGCTTCCGCACGTAAAGCGACGGTCTTTTCTACATCCGCCCTAGTTATCTTTGGCTTTGAGTAATTAGGAACAAGCTCGTAAGTACCACCAGTACCGGCTGCGGCCATTTCCAGAATGGTTGCTTTGGTAGCCTCAACGTCCAAAGAACGTCCCGTCTGTTCGTCACTAATTAAAAAGGGATTATTTTCATCGGGTCTAAATTGAAGTAAGGCGGCGTCAATAGGTTCCATATAAATAGCACTAGCAATCTGTTCCAGTATTTGAGTCAGATTTTTGTCATTAAACTCTTTCTTGGTGGTATACATATGATAGGGATTATCGCGCCTGCTCTCTATGGCCTGCTTCCTCTGATACACATCCCCCTGATGAGTCAACAACCAAGCCTCATTCAAAAAAGGATATAACTGCTCATCCGAATAATCAATCCCCAGGGCCGGATAACTCATGGTGTAGTAAGTCCATCCCTCAAACTTTAGGTCTAGCCTCCAGCTGTTAACACGCTGCCGCATAGCGCAGGAAATGGTCTGAAGCGCCTGTTCTGGAGTCAGGCCGGCAATAGAAATGTCATTGATAAAAATCTGATCGCCAAAAACCTTCTCATATGGCGCAATCTCTGCTTTTACTTGATTTTCTCTCAGTTTTGTAACACCTAAATATATCCCGCCCGATAGGATGGCTAAAAATAGCAAGATGAGAATAATTTTTAACACAGGACTGCCTTGTTTTTGTGGCCGTCTCTGCCCCGGACGATCAGACACCGGCGGCTGGAAATGCCCTATTTGTTGCCTACCCGAGTGTCCTTGTGTTTGCATTGGCGCTGTCGGCCTATGGCTGTGCCGCATTGGACGTTGGGGAGGAGGCGGCGTCATGCTGTTTCCTCCTCCTGGCGCTGCGGGCGGGGGCATGTTTGCATAGTTCATTCGATTGTCCGTGCGAGG
>CAZCBC010000026.1:0-22120 GCA_964496775.1 uncultured Oscillospiraceae bacterium | reverse complement strand
GGATATTATAGCACTCTGTTAATAGTATGGCTATTCCAACTTGAGTAGAGTATTATACTATTTCTCGTCTAAATGATATTCATAATCCATTGTCTGCCGGTAATACTTTGAATGGTAGTATTCGGCAGATTTTTAATGGTCTCACATAATCGATCTTCAACATGCTCCAATGTTTTGAATACTTCATACTGGTGTAAAGCAATAATGCATCCAAAGTGGAGAGGGATTTTGGCTTGCAGCAAGGTGCAGTGAGGGAAGCGTAGTAGCGCTACGCTGACTGAACAGCCGACGATGCATTAATGTTTGGAATCAGTATCATTCCTGAATCCACGCTTTCGTATCTCTTTCCATATCTGTTCAATCGGGTTCATTTCCGGGGTATAGGGTGGAATATGGGTGATATGGATATTGGACGGCATTGTAGCCTGTTCGCTCTGCGATTTCCCGATTGCTTTTACTTTCATAACGGAGCGTTAGTACCTCCAGCAGCTTTTCCACACGTTTGTTCTTATTTGCTTTCCTTGCTGCCTGAATCTTTTGGAGCTCTTCTTCGGTTATTTTCTTCATTCTTCATCACCGAAGATATTATATCCACTTTATAATTTTATCTATGGTTTAGATAAGAATTAGTATAAAAAAAGTTATAATGCCTAGTCTGTTGCTAATGAAGCCTTTCTGATAAAAGAAACAACAATATTATAGTGCTTGGACTTTTACTAAGCAGCTACTATCAATAAAAGTGACATAGAATAGGACACGGGTGAACATAAAACAACATATTGGAGAATGTCAGTTACTATATCGCTTACTTAGGTTAGGCTTATAAATTACCAAAAAACAACAATATGTAACTTCTGTAATACTAAGTAATGTTTACTCCTTTACTGATCCCATAGCCAGACCAGAAATAAAGTCCTTTTGAAGAATCCATACCAATATCACAACAGGCACAATCAGAATCATGGATAGTGCTGCCATAGGTCCCCACTCTAACCCCTTGTCCGTAATGAAACCTGCTACCATCACAGATAAGGTTTTGGACTTATTAATGGATAGAATGCAACTGAACAAGAACTCATTCCATGCAGAAATGAAGGTTAGGATAGCTGTTGCTACAATTCCTGGCTTGGTGATAGGTAAGGCAAGCAAGAAAAACCGTTGGTACATATTGCACCCATCAATGACACCGGACTGTTCAATTTCATCTGGTACTTCTTGAAAAAAACCAATCATCAGCCAAATAGCTACAGGCAAGTTAAAGGAAGTGTTTACGATAGCCAGTCCGGCTCGAGTATCAATCAAACGAATCTTGAGCATCGCCATATAGACTGGAATAGCGATACATACGGCAGGGTACATTTTCTGAATCATGAACCACAAAGAGAAACTGGATCGTACTTTTCGATGAAGTTTGCCCTTTGCTATGGCATAAGCTGCCAAAGAGCCAAAAAATACACACATGAGTGTGGTTGTTACTGCCACTACTACTGTATTCACAAGACTTGCTGAAGCACCTGACTTATGAAAAACATTCTCATAGTTTGCCATGGTTAGGATAGTTGGTATAATCACTGGTGGATTAGCCAAGTATTCATTTTCCGTCTTTACAGAGTTGGAGGCGAGCCAGTATAAAGGGAAGATGACTAACACTATCAATACTATCAAGCATATGATGCGCACAGGTTTGGAGAGAAAATTGTTTAAGGTATCATCCATTGAGAATGGACTTCTGGAGCGACGAGGAGTGCTAGTCCCATCCTTTGATTTAATATGCATCGTCATTGCGATCACCTCACAGTCTCATAAGCCTTATTTCGTAGGTATATAAACACCATACTGAGTAAAGCCATGACTGCAATAAACACAAATGCTAAGGAGGCGGCATATCCAACATTCATATATTTGAGGGCTTGGTTGTATATATAATTGGGTAGCATCTCCGTGGAGTTCCCTGGCCCTCCGCCAGTCATAACGTATACTGTATCGAATACTTTAAATGCATCCGTAAAGCGCATCATAAGCACAATCATAAGCACTGGTCGCAGAAGAAGTATAATAATTGTACAAAAAATGGTCCAGCGAGAAGCACCGTCTACCACAGCAGCCTCAATATAGGAGGAGGAAACACCTTTTAGTGCTGAGGCAACAATAATGGTGACCCAGGGTGTTAATCGCCACACATCTACGAATATGACAGAATAAATAGCATATTTGGATGATCCTAAAAAATTAACTGGAGTAAGACCCAGCAAAGAAATGAAATAATTAATGATACCCGTGGAACGATCATACATCATACGCCACAAGGTGCCAGAAGCTACTGGTGCCATAATCATGGGTACCAATAGAATAGAAACAAGTAGACGGGTTCTTTTTTTGTTGTTGGTAAGCATCATGGCCAGTATGATACCTAAAAGGATTTCCAATGTTACGGATATTACTGCAAACAGGGCGGTATTCTCTAGGCTAGTCCAAAATAACTTCTTAGTAAAAATAGTGGTATAGTTAGACAATCCGGCAAACACAGGAATCGCACCAGGTTTGTTGAGTTTATAGTTGAAGAAACTGATATAGAAAGAATAGCAAAGTGGCCCTACAGCTGTAATCAATAGGATTAAGCTGGCTGGCATCAAAAACAACCAGGTTACAATTGTATCATTTGTTAAGGTGCGTGAAAATTTACTTTGCTTATTTTTCATGGCATAATCTCCATTTTTGGAAAGAAAAAATGACCAGTAGTACATTCTTCTATCTTATGTATGACAATAAGACTAACAGAGTGTTATCCTTTAGAAGAGCAGTTTACAATGGGTTGCATAAAGTAAGCCGAAGGGAACCGTGGTCCCCTTCGGCGGAAAATCAGGTATCAGTTAGCTACTTTTTCAAGGAGAGCCTTAACCGTCTGGATAGTTATATTTTTCATGCCAGGATCCGGAGGATTGTTTTCCAGAGCAGATTCAACTCCTGTCTGCATCATTTCTAGACACTCATCTGCAGTGATGTCACCACTCATAAATGGATGAAGTGCATTATTGATTTCAGCACGCGCTTCTTCAGAAGCAGGAATACGCCACCAAATAACAGAGCCAGCGAGGTATTCCTTGGCCTGATACATGGAGCTGTTCTTTATATCAGGCTCCTCCCATACCGCCAAACGGGTAGGCAGAATAGAAAATTGTTTAAAAGCCATAAGTTGGGTTTCTGGGGTTGTGTACCACTTAATAAATTCCCAAGCCAAATCCTGTTTATCGGAAGCGGCATTGATACCGATATCCCAACCAGAGAGTAGATTGATGCCGGTGCCATCGTTGGGCATGGGCATAAGTGACCATTTACCAGCAACAGGGGAATCAGGAGCGTTACCGTTTAAACAGATGCCCAAGCTTCAAGAAAGACAGCATTGCCGTTACGGAAAGCAGCGGTGGCTTCTGCGGTAGCCCAGTTCAAGCATGCCGGATCGGCTACTGCAATTTCAGCAGCAATAGATTCAATGGTCCAGCGAACTACGTCTGTGTTCATAGTGACGTTCCAGTCTTCGTCAGCCCAATCAGCGCCTTTGCTCCAAATGCGAGTATAGAAACCAGCTCCATACTGACTCTTTGCGCAGGTGGGAGCAATGCCATACAAACCGCTTTCCGGACTCATATACTTTGCAGCTACAGCGATGTATTCTTCCCAAGTGGTGGGTACTTCGTCCTCAGGAACAATGTCGGTACGATAAGCCATACAGTAGGGAGTGTTCGCATGAGGAATGCCATATACCACGCCTTGCCAGCGACCACAGTTGTCCAAAATGTTCTGGTCAAAAGCATCAATATCAAAACCGTCTCGTGTGATATAAGAGTCCAGAGGTGCCATGAAAGGGGCCATTTCGCCATCCCACTGGCAAGCTACAGAGACCACGTCATAAGCAGCAGTTCCACTAGTAAAGTCTAGTAACATTTTTTCATGTAATGTGGCGTAAGGAAAGTCAACAATTTCAATTTGAGCACCAGTAGCTTCTTCAAAAGCCACTTCAACTTCTCGTGCTACATCCGCATAGGTGCCGGACATAAACAACAGGGTCAAGGTCTGTCCCTCGTAAGGACGAGCTTCAGCGGTGGCAAATGTGAATACAGACATCAACATACACAATGCCAGACTCAGAGTAAGTAACTTCTTCATGCAAATTTCCTCCAATCATAATATTTATACTACATCTGCAAGCGCAGAATAGTTCAATTGAAAAGATATAATGATAATGCTTTTCCAAATGATATTTGCAGAAATAGATCAATCAAAATAATTCATCAGTTATAGAAAATGTAAGGAAAAGTGATTCATCGTGAATGATTTTATCCATCAGTTGAACAATGATCATGAAAGCCCGTACATTGTGGAATGGCCCCTTCCAGTCGCTTCCCTTGATCTGAGAAATAGGAGTACCGTCCCGATGCAGATGACCATACCATTCAGGATAGCCCTCGTCAGGAAACTTTTCATATACATAAGAGGAGATTCTTTCAAACCACTGCATAAAAACTTCATCTTTCGTATACAGGAAAGAGTAAAGTAATGCAATCATTGCCTCACAATGAGGCCACAGCAGTTTCATGTCCCACTCCAAACTCATCACCGGTTTATTCTCAACATCCTGAAAGTAGAAGATACCACCCATCTCTTCATCCCAACCGCGCTCTAAAGCCCATAGGTTTATCTGGATTGCTTTTTCCATTAGCGTGGGGTCCTGACGATATATTGCTTCGACCATAAGGAACCAACAAGTTTCCATGGTGTGGCCGGGGTTAATTAGCCGACCTTCAGGAGAATGAATGCGTTCACCATTAGATCCTACTGTCTCTAATAGTACCTTTTCATCTTCTTTCACAAACTGTGTCGTGATGATATGAATACTTTCGGTAATTAACTCATCGTATAATGGATTATTATCGATTGTTCGCATATGTTGGCACACATTGAGCATAATCATTACGATACTATGGCTTTTGTTTTTGCGAGTTGTAGGTTCTATCTTGGGGGGGAAATAGTTGGGAGTAATGTAGTAGTAGTGAAATTTATCAAACAAATCCAATGCACGTTGCTTTACTTCCGTTTGGCCGGTGACTTTATAGTATTCCACATATCCCATGATAGCAAAGGCTTCCGAAAAATAGTAGCGTCGGTTTACCAGAGGTTTGCCATCTCGAGTGACTTTAAAATACATATGACCCTTTTCATCAAAACAGAACTTATTTATAAAGTCATAGATAGAAGCGGCTATCTTCAACCAAATGTGTTTACCGCCGAATTCACTGTACAGTTTTGAAAACATCCACAGACTGCGACCCTGTTGCCATACAGACTTATCCTCATAAAACAAGCTACCGTCTCGGTCAAAGCCACATAACACGCCGCCGTATTTTGGATCAGGTGAGTATTTTTCCCAAAAAGGAACAAACTCCTCCATTAGAGTCTTATAAAATTGCTCCTTGTATGCTGCTAGTGATTTTTTCACCCTAAACCACCTTTTCCATAGCCCAAAAAAGTTGACAACAGCAACGATCAAGTATGCCAATTAAACTACTACTTTTAGTATATATAGGGTAATATATTTCTACAAGGAACTATCCGTGAAAAAATAGGTATAATTCGATCCTAATTATTTAAGCGAATAGGATTGACAAATCATTATATTTACTAATAGAATTAATTTATTTATAATATTGAATGTCAGCTACAAAGGAGGATGATTCTATTATGAATCCATTTCGGGAACTTTCCGGTTGTGATTTTCATGTGAGAAATGTTACCAGTAAAAAAGAAACATGGCATAAAGGTACAATTGTAAATAATCTGCACACTGGCCGAAGCAATCATCTTCTCCACATCGTCACTGAGGGCTGCAGAGACTATACATGGAATGGTCAGTCTATAAACATAGTCGAGGGGACAGTATTGTTCATTTCCGCGGGTACTCGATACGCGACTACTGCTACAATGAACACCAGTGGCATCGGTATTGCTTTTGAATTAGTGACAAACGTTATCATTCCTACAGGCGTTTTTACTCAGTGGAAGGATGAAAACGGGGATTATTTGCGTCTATTTTCTGCTTTCCATGATAGCTATATTACCAGTGTAAATGACATTTTGCGACGTAAAAGTCTTTTGTTTCGGATTCTTGACAAGATGAATCGGCAACAATCAGCTGCAATTCAGTTGAATGAAGCCATCATGCCAGCTCTCCGATACATGAGCATGAACTACCACCAGAACATTACGGTAGCCACCTATGCTCGACTATGTGGATTGTCGGAAAGCTACTTTCGACGGGAATTCCTGCGATATACCGGAATGACTCCCATAGAGTATCGAAATTTTTTGCGCTTCCAGGCAGCACGTTCCCTACAAAAAGAAGGCTATACTACTGAGGAGATTGCGACAATGACAGGTTTCTGCGATGTTAGCTATTTTCGCAAAATGTACAAGAAACACACTGGAATATCCTTCAGCCGATATGCTCGAATGGAAGTAGTATGATGCGTTGCTTAGGTTATTGGAAAAGAAGAATGATTATTGTATTATGTAACTACATCCTTTGTATCCAAACGGATAGTATGATACTATTTCTCGTCTAAATAATATTCATAATCCATTGTCTGGCGGTAATACTTTGAATGGTAGTATTCGGCAGTTTTTTAATGGTCTCACATAATCGCTCTTCAACATGCTCCAATGTTTTGAATACTTCATTCCTGAACCCACGCTTTCGTATCTCTTTCCATACTTGTTCAATCGGGTTCATTTCTGGGGTATAAGATAGAATATGAATCATGTGGATATTGGCGGTATCATTAAACCACTTGACTTGTGCCACATTGCGCCATCACATACCAATAGGATTTCATCCTCAGCATAGGCTTTCGAAAGCTCTCGTAGAAATACATTCATACAATCGGTATTGCAGTAGGGCATGACAAGAAAGAAACTCTCACCATCCCGTGGATCGACTGCTCCATAGGCATATCGGTATTCCCGTATATGATGGCAGGGAACAGACGGCCTTGTACCTTTGGCACACCAACACGCTTTTGGCTTGTTGATTCGCCCAAACCCCGCCTCATCCTAAAACATAATACGGACCCTTTTGCTTGGGTTTTGGGACACTATTTGGGTGTACTTTGTGTTAATTTTTTTGAGGAGTTTTGCTCCTCTTCACTCGCTGCCTTCGGATGCTTCGCTCTGGGCATGATCTTACGCCATCCATGACGCTTCAGTAACCGATATATATAGCTGGTCACTGTCTTTTCTCCCAGTTCTTCTTCGAACACTTGGCGGATGTCCGCTACTGTCAGCACCTTGCCTTGTACTGCCAATTCGCTGCATTTTTCGAGTATCCGGACTTCTTCTGCTTCTGTCATCTTTCGGTAGTGGCTGGTCTGTTTGATTCGGATAAACTCTTCCAACCCCATCTTCCGATACTTTGCCAATAGCGTTGTGACATACCGTTCGTTGTAGCCCGTTCGCTCTGCGATTTCCCGATTGCTTTTACTCTCATAGCGGAGCGTTAGTACTTCCAGCAGCTTTTCCACACGTTTGTTCTTATTTGCTTTCCTTGCTGCTTGAATCTTTTTAAATTCTTCTTCGGTTATTTTCTTCATTCTTCATCACTAAAGATATTATACTACGCTTCTAAATGTTTGTATATGGTTTAGAGAGGGATTAGTATTGCGCTCCTGGATGAGGCCAATTGCCACACCCATGCACAGGCCCAGGCCGGTAAACATCCCGATGTTGTTAAACACCACGCCCAGCGCTGTGCCTAACGAAAGCCCCAGGGCGATGCCCAGCGCCAGGTTATAGTCGGTTTTTTTCTCCGGGGTTTCGGTATTTTCCGCTTCGTTCGGGATGTTTGCATCCTGGGGCGTTTGCTGCTCTGGCGGCTTGTTGGCATTGTTCTGGTTCATTCATCCGCCTCCCCATCATTTTCCACCTGTATCCCATTTACATACACCCTGATTACCTGGGTTTTTACATCAAAGGGGTCGCCGTCAGTCAGCACGATGTCGGCGTCCTTGCCTTCTTCCAGGCTGCCTACCCGATCGCTTATGCCGATGTGCCGGGCGGGGGTAATGGTAATGGCCTGCAATGCCTTATGCTTGTCCATGCCCGCCTTATGGGCCAGGCCGGCGCACAGCGGCAGGTACTGCTGGGGAATGACCGGGGCATCGGTGATAATGCTTACATCGCACCCGGCGTTGGACAGCACCCCCGGGGTAATCCAGGAGCGGTTGCGCAGCTCAAACTTGCTGGCATGAGTCAGGGAGGGGCCCACCGCCAGGGGCACGTTTTCCTTTGCCAAATCTTCGGCGATCAGGTGCCCTTCGGTTACATGCTCCAGGGTGATTTTTACGTTAAACTCTTTGGCAATCCTCAGGGCGGTAAAGATGTCTTCGGTGGCATGGGCGTGGGCTTTCAGGGGCATCTCCCCCTTTAATACGGGAATCAGCGCCTCATGCTTCATATCGTAGGCGGGCAGCTTGGATACATCATCCCCCGCCGCTTCCTTCTTTTGCAGATATTCCCGGGCCTTGAACAGCGCTTCCCGCAGCTTGGCAGCGGTGGTCATGCGGGTGGAAACGCCCTTTTCCCGGTACACCCGCTTGGGGTTTTCTCCAAAGGCGCATTTCATGGCGGCGTCAGGCTTAATCACCATATCGTCCACCCGCTTGCCCACGGTTTTCACCGCGATAAAGGTGCCGCCGATTACATTGGCGCTGCCCGGGCCGGTACATACCGTGGTAACCCCCGCCAGGGCGGCGGCCTTTAAATGGGGCTGCATGGGCTTAAAGCCGTCCAGCGCCCGCAGGTGCGGGGTAATATGGTCGTTCATCTCGTTGTAATCGCTGCCCTCGTAGCCGATGCCGTAGCCGTCCATGCCCAGGTGGCTATGGGCCTCGATAAAGCCGGGGTAGGCATACAGCCCCGTGGCGTCAAATACCTCGGCGTCCTGTTCCTGTATGTTTTCGCCGATGCGGGCAATCTTGCCCTCCTTGATGAGGATGTCCCCCGTAAAGGGTTCCTCTTGAATGGCGTTGTAGATGGTGGCGTTGCGGATAATAAGCATATGGTTCTCCTTCTCAGTTATTTTGCGTGGGGGTAAAGATAGCGCCGTTTGCCCCGGGTGCTGTCGCCGTACTCAATGGCGTTTTTGGGGCAGGCATGCAGGCATTTAAGACAAAGCTGGCATTGCTCCTTGTTCCACTTGGGCTTTCCCTGCATGGTGATGGCGTTGTCCGGGCAGTTTTTTGCGCACAGCCCGCAGCTTACGCACCTGTCGGTGACAACAAAGGGCCTGGTATAACGCTGCTTGTCGTACAGGCTGTACGTGATATGGGTGAAAGGCCATAGCAGCGGGCTGCTTTTGTATAGTCCTTTGCTTTCCCGGATAGCGGCGGCGATGCCGGGCAGCTGATTGTCCGCCTTTTGCAGCTTCCTTTCAAGCTTGTTCTCTGTATCCACCTGGTGGCGCAGGATGTAGTTGGTCTGCATCACCAGCTGATAGCACAGCGCCCGGGCAGGGCGGATAAAGGATTGCACCAGCCTGTCCGTGGTGCCCAGAAACCCGCCGCAGGTGCCGACAAAATACACCGTATGTTCTTTGGCAAAGGGCGTTTTCTTCAGCAGCGTGCGCACCCTTTCGGGTACGCCCCAGAAAAAACAGGGGAATACAAAGATGATGCGCTGTGTTAGGTCTATTTCCGTTTTTTTTGTGATATCCTGTATCGTTTCATTGAGCAGTGCGCCCAGCTTGTCCGCCACATGGCGGCTGTTGCCCGTGGCGCTGAAACAATATATCATCAGGATTTCCTTTCTTTGGGGGCCGTCTCGTCCTCAAACCGTTTCAGATAGTCGCCGTTGATGCGGTTCCATAATTTATCATCCCTGCCGCCGACAGCCTGGCCGTCGATTTTGACAACCCTTTGCAAAAGGAACAGCGACGCCCCCACGATGACCTCGTCGGCGTCCATCATTTCTTGGGGGGTAAAGGGGCGCATGTTCACGGGGATGCCCGCCTGTTCGCATATCTGCAGCAGGTGCTTGCGGGTAATGCTGGGCAGTATCCATTCATTAAGGGGCGGTATAACGAGGGCGCCCTCCTTCAGGATGGATACGCTGCTGTAGCTGCCCTCGGTAATAAAACCGTCCCTGATGAAGATGCACTCCTCCGCCCCCGCTTCCCGTGCGCTTTGATTTGCCAATATGTTGGGGACCAGGTTCAGGGTTTTGATGTGGCAAAGCTGAAAGCGCTTGTCCGGCGCCGTAATGGCATAGAAGGGCGCGTGACCCCTGGGGGTAAAGCCGTGGGCAAACACCAGCAGGTTCGCCTTGCAGGGCGCCTTGGGAAAGGGATGGCTGCGCGGGGCGCTGCCCCTGGATACCTGCATGTACAGGTTTACATGCTCCAAATCCCTGTCTAATTTGTCAATTAGGCTTTGCAGTAGGGCACGCAGTGTTTCTTTATCAAAATCTATACAAAATTGCATCAAACGGCAGTTATTTAGCAGCCTGTCCAGATGGTCGTCGGGGGCAAACATGATGCCGTTGTGCACATAGATCACATCGTACACCCCATCGCCAAAGTACACTGCCCTATCCAGCATGGGGATGGTCATCTCCGCCATGGGGGCAATGGTGCCGTTGTAATAAGCGATATCTTTCATACCTGTCGCCGCCTTTTGGGCAGCCCTCCTAACCTGCGGGGAATGCTTCCGGGAGTTCCCCGTTTTTCTTCTATTCTATCACGCCTTAGGGAGATAGGGCAGCAAGCCTGCAATTATTTTACAGCAAAGATACAAAAAATGCGCATTTAAATTGCGTCCTCTATGATATACTGCGCCTAAGAAAATGCGCGGGGAGGAATGAACATGCTGAGCATTTCTGTCTGGGGGGATTCCATCGGCCGGGGTGTGGTGTTCGACGAAAATCGGGGGCGGTACGCCGTGTCCCGCCGCACCTATGCCGCTATTCTGGAAGAAATGGGCGTGCTGGCCATAGATAACCATTCCCGCTTTGGGGCCTCCGCCTCAGAAGGTCTTGCCGACTTTCAGGACGCGCCGCCCCTTCGCACCCGCCTGGTGGCGCTGTTGTACGGCGGCAACGACTGCAATCTAAATTGGAACGAGGTCGCTCAAGCGCCCCACCTGCTTCACCCTGCCAAGATGGAGCTGCCGGACTTTAAAGAAACCATGCAGCGCTTTGTGCAGGCCATCCGGGACAAGGGACATATTCCCCTCCTGATAACGCCGCCGCCCCTGGTGGCGCCGCGGTTCATCGCCTGGGTATCCCAGGGGCTGAATGCCGACAGCATCAAACAGCATGTGGGCGATGTGTACAACATCTACCACTGGCAGGAGCGCTACGCCGCCGCCGTGCACGCCGTGGCCCACAAAACCCGGTCTTTCCTGTTTGATTTGCGCGATGCCTTTTTAGCCCGAAAAGACATGAACGATTACTACTGCCCCGACGGCATGCACCCCAACGACAAGGGCCAACAATTAATCGCGGACGCCGTTGCCGCCGCAGTGCCCGAGTATCACGCCGCCATTGAGGGTGCCCTCCAGCGGGGGGATAGGCTGTAAGGGGTATACCGGACGCATTATTTTATGATGTCAAAAATATGTTTGCGCCCTTCCACCCTTTTGCTTAAAAGGCCATTGGCTTCCAATACTTGCAAATCTTGACGGGCGGTTTCAAAGGAAACCCCCCATTTTTTTCGCCATTTATCCGAAGTAATGGTGGCCGCATCGCTTTTCAGCAGCCACTTGGCCCCTTCCATGATGCGTTCCGGAACATTGCCCAAAGCGCTCAGCCGGTTTGTTATCGTTTGAATTTGTTCCAGCCTGAAAACGCTGTCATTCAGCATATCCACGCTGCGCGACAGAAGGCTGGTGTAGTACAGCAGAAAATAGGTCATATCCCCGCCGCCATCCTTGGATTGCACATCCTGCAAGGCCTTATAATACCGGGGACGCTCAGCAGCAATCAGGCTGGAAATAGGAAAGTGGCGGAAAAAATCGTACCCGGAACGCAGCAGGATCATATAGGTAAGGGCTCTGGCCGTACGGCCGTTGCCGTCTATCAGGGGATGGACGGTGACAAAATACACATGCGCAATACAAGCCTTCAGGACAGGATGGATGCTGTCCTCCTTAATAAAGTGCAGCAGCTCCTCCATCATGGGCAAAAGATGTGTGGCTTCCGGGGCTACGTAGACAACCTCCTGCCGTCCCGATACCACCTGAACCCCTTGGGTACGGTAGCCCTGGAGTTCTTCCTCCAGCGTGCCCCGAGTCAGAATACGGGCAATCTCCAGGATGGTATCGTGGGTGATAGGCTCGTCCAGATGGTTTAGCGCATAGTTTAATGCCTGGTAATTATTAAAAATCATCTGTTCATCCTTATCCCTGGGCGGAGCGCCGCTTTTTAAAAAGGCTTTGGCATGCTGCCGCTGGGTGGATGCCCCTTCAATGACACTGGAAAAGTATGCCTCATCCATCAGCCCTTCCACCAACATCTCCTGATACTGGGGCAACTGTGCCGCCTGCTGGCTGCGGGCCATCGTCGCTACCCTGTCCCCATACGCCAGCAGCTCCTTCGTAGGCACATACCAGTAGGGTGCTCCCTGATCGCTATGAAGGGGAAGAGTTATGGCTTTTGCCTTCCTTTCCGCCATCAGGCGGGGCCAAAAAGTCTGGATGGGTAAGGATACCGGCAGGCGATACAGCACCTCCCGCCTGGGCAGATAATTTTCCATGAAGAAAGGAATTAATTCTTCTATCTTTTTATCCATATCTTCTGCCTTCCTCCTTACGTCTAACCTTCATCCAGTCTATCTCTAACCTTCATCCATTTTATATCAAATTTATATCCAGCGCAAGTCAAATGTAAACAATTTGCGCCAAACGCAACCTTTAGCATTACTCCGCCATCTACATGATGTAGAATCGATTGTACAAACCAACGGAGGAATACCATGACTCAAGAGGAGTTCGCAAGGCACATCGTGGACATGCAGGACACCCTGTATCGGGTGGCCACCACCATACTGCCTCAACTGTACGACAGGGAGGACGCTGTGCAGGCCGCCATTGAGAAGGCCTGGCGCAACCAGCGCGCCCTGCGGGAAGACAGCGCCCTGAAAGCGTGGGTGGTGCGCATCCTGATTAACGAGTGCTACGCGCTGCTGCGCCGCAGCAAGCGGGAAATCCCCAGCGATACCCTGCCAGAAAGGGAAACCGCTCCCGATGCCCAGGCGGATGTATACCAAATCTTCACTTCTTTGGACAAAAAATACCGCCTGCCCATGGTGCTCTACTATGTGGAAGGCTATACCATTCAGGAAATCTCCCGCATCCTGCGTTTGCCCCAGGGTACCATTAAATCCCAGCTGCACCGGGGCCGCATAATGCTGCGCAACAACCTTACCTTGGAGGAGGCACGCCCATGAAACAAGACCTTCAGCGCATGTACGGCGCTACCCCCGAAAGCTTCAAGCAAAGCGTGGTCTCCGCACTGAAAAAAACGGAGGAAATACCTATGAAAAAATTCGCGACCCGCACCCTCGTACTGGTGGCGGCGCTGCTGATTGCCCTGATGGCGGCGGGCTATGCCGCTTTCTCTTCCCAGGTGGCGGAGTTCTTTGGCAAAGCCTTCGGCCGGGACACAAAAGCCTGGCTGGAACAGGGAGATGTTGCCATCAGCGGTCAGTCCTACACCCTACATGACGTGGTGTTCACCTTGGATGAGGTGGTCTACCGGGATAACGGCCTGTACGGCGTAGGCATGATTCGCTTAAAGGAAGGCAGCAAGGATGTGCTGCTGAGCGACGACTTCAATGTAAATGCGCCCTTTGGTTACGATGTATGCGGCGAGGGCGGTCGACCGGAGACCGCCCCGGAAGGCTCGCCTACCCTGAAAGAAACTGCTCAGGCAAAGGGGGGCAAGCTGTACAGCGTGAACGCTACGCCCGACAAAGTATCGGTGGACGGCGGCGCATTCATGACCCCCGGAGTAGTGGGCGTCGCTACGGTACCCCAAAGGGACGGCAGCCTGCGCTACTCTTTCGAGATGACCGATGCTCTCAGTATCCCTGAGGGGGGCAGCTATACCATCGACATGTATATTTCAGTGACGGAGGTAAGCCCGGAAGGGGAAATACTGGAACACACCCGCAAGAAACAGCATTGGAAAGTGGAGGTGCAACCCCAGCCCATGGAGACAGCCCCTATCGTAAAGGAGGAAACAGCACCGCCCGCTACACTAAATATAGGGGACGCCTACCCCATCCTTGTTCCTGATGCCTACAAGCAAACAGGCGCCCTGCCCCTGTACAAAGCCGTCAAACGCGACTTTGGGACACAGATACACCCCGAGTGGTTCAACCAATCGGGTATCGCTAAGCAGGGCGAAGACAGCATCGTCTTCAATGACGAAGCGAGACTTGACTGGTCGCCGGAAACCCTGTTCTACGGGGAATACGAAGGCACCTTCAACACCCTGGCGATGGACTATCCGGGCAGGCCGCCCCAGTACGCCCCCTGGGGAGCGCTGTCTGATCAAATCACTTCCCTGGCGGCACACGCCTTGCTGGGCTGGACAGAGGATGGAGAAAAGGCCACGCTGGAAAAAACTAAGCTGAGCCATATTACCTTAGAGGATGCCAAGGCACAGGTGGAAACATTGCTGGCTAAGTTCAACATGCAGGGCTATGTGCTGGACAGCGCACTGGACATGAGTACTCAGCGCATCCAGGCCCTCGCTCAGGATTATGCCGACAGGATTGCCGCGGGCAAGACAAAAACCAACATTCCCGCCCGGAACTTTAGCGTGATACCCCCTGTGGAAGAAGGTTTCTTCCTCATCTACTACAAGCAAGGCGCAGCGGCGGGCAGCGACAGCGGCAGCCTCCATTCTGTGCATGCCTTTGTCAACAGCCGGGGCATTGTCAACTTAGGCCTAAGGGACATGTTCGTCCAGGGGGAGGTGCTGTATACCCCGGATCGCCTGGTAAGCCCTGAAAGCGTGGTGGACAAGCTGCCCCGGGAAATCGCCGCCTCCCGCTTCCCAAACAAGGTAGACAACATCCAGTCGGTTCGCCTCACCTACAGCCCCTTCCAGTTACCCAACAAAAAGGACGGACTCGCCTTCACCCCCGTATGGCTTGTCCTCTATCAGGATGAGGAAGCCGCACAAGCAGGCTACACCTGCTGGGCTGAGTTTAACGCCGTGGACGGCAAGCTAATGGGGGCGATGTTTAAGTAATGATACGCATATTTCTGCAAACCTGCTTTTGCCTTCCACGCAAACCAAAATTCCCGCCATCCCTGATTTCTTTGTTAAGAATTTCCATTATAATAACTCCCTCTTACCCGCCAGCCAGTCTACCACATTGACCAGTACCACACCATTTTCATCCCGGGCGATGGTTCTGTCCATGGATAACAAAATTCGGGGATAGCCGTCCTGTATGCGCTCAAAGGGACGCAGTTCCCGCTCCTTTGTTTTCGGGTCAGTCAGACTCTGACATACCTGGATATATAGGCGCTGCTGGGTTGTCTCGGCGACAAAATCCACTTCCAGGGCGTCTACCTTGCCCACCATCACCCGAAAACCACGGCGAAGCAGTTCCAGATACACAAGATTCTCCAGCATACTGCCCATGTTGATTTGCCGAAAGCCCATTAAACTGTTGCGAATCCCCAGATCGACCACATAATATTTGTCCAGCGTGCGCAGAACATCCCGACTGGCGATATCTTCCCGCTGCACCTTGTACAGCAAAAACGCCTGGCAAAACATATCCAAATAGGACACCACCGTGCTATGGCTAATGGCCATGTTATCGCTTTTCATGGTTTCCGCGATGCGCCGGGCAGATATCGTCTGTCCGATATTTGCCAGCGCAAAGCGCAGCACCCTGTCCAGTTGAGTAATATCACGCACGTTGTTGCGACGCAGGATATCCTTTGTCAGCACGGTATTGTAAATACCAAGCAACAGGCTTTCAAAGAAAGATACATCTCGACGATGATAAAATAGCACCGGCAAAGAGCCATACCGCAAATAGTCCTCAAAGAGTGAATCGATACTTCTCTCTGCTTCCTCCGGATAAAACGTCTGATTAAACAAAATGTATTCTGAAAAGGAAAGAGGCAGCATGGAAATTTCGATATAGCGGCCTGATATAAAGGTGGCCAATTCGCTGGACAGCAGGTGCGCGTTGGAACCGGTGATGGTGATATCCACATCAAAATCCGTCATGAAGGAGTTGACCGTCCGGGGCCAGCCTTCAACCTCCTGTACCTCATCCAATAAAATATAGCATCGTCCCTTATCCGCTATGCGCTGACGCACATGGGTATACAAAGCGCCTGCATCCAGCAGCGCCTCATTACCCAAAGAATCCATATTCATGTATATGATCCGGTCTTCTGAGATTCCCCGTTCCTTCAATTTTCCCATAAATAACCGCATCACCGATGATTTGCCGCAGCGGCGCATGCCTGTTAGCACTTTGATAAGCGGCGTATCCATGTAGCTGAGCAGTTTATCGGTATATTGTGGTCTATCTATTAATGTAGGTTGCATTTTCTACACCCCCACCTGCATTATAGCATTTTTCGGCTTGCATGCAAGCCAAACTTTTAGTTTTCATCTTTTCGGATTGTATGTTGTCCAAATTTTCATTATCTGTGTTTTTGGCTTGCATGCAAGCCAAACTTTCCGTCCGCCCCGACATCAAAACGGCAATAGTTCCTCCTCATCTCTGGGGGCGTTGTGCCCTTCCCCAAAGCCAGGGCGATGCTGTCCTCGCCCAGTTTCTGGCGGATTGAATCTAGCTACTTGAACCGATAAAAATCGCATAGGAAACATGGTTTTCATGGTAATTTATCGGAACAAAAATATGCATATTATCATCGTTAAAAGTATCCGTAAATATGCACTTTTTCATTTTGTTTGACAAGCACTTTTTTTTATATTATATTGTCTGTAACATAATATTTCAGATGATGTAAGGTTTTCCCCTAAAAATTAAGATCAATGTTTTTAGTTGCTTTTTTTCTGATGACATTTTTCTTCGTCAAAAGAGAATGATTCATATGCTAGCACATTGATTTTATAAGTAATAAGTTCATCCTTTTTTTGCAATGAGAAAATAACAGCTATACACCATAATCCATTGTTCAACAAAGAGTGAAACTCTTTATATTTTCTACCTCGTTATTATTCATGACACGTTTTTGAACGTGTTCTGTATAAAATTCATGATAGGAGGCACAAAAATGAAGAGATTTTCTACACTACTACTTGCATTGCTCATTCTTTCTTTGACTACTTCCTTCGCCACCGCTGATGAAACGCTCTGGTTTAATGATGGTCTCGAAATATCTGTTTTCGCAACTACATGGGCACCTCACAATATCGAAAATGAAGAGCTTACTCCTTTTCCACAAATAAAAGAGAAAACAAATGTCACATTTAAGTTTGATTGGCGTCAAAGAACTGACTACTCAACGCAACTAGCAACTCTACTTGGAACGGGTATAGAAAATTTACCAGATCTTATCAACCCTGAATCTTATGGCGTAATGAATCTTGTCAACGAAGGTGCTATTGTTCCGCTTGATGAATACATAGAAAAATTTGGCCCAAATATTGTCAATGCTGTTGGAGAACAAAACATAGTAACCTGGAGATCAGGAGATGGGCATATCTATACTATTACTGGTGTTGTAAAAATCCCAGGCGCCATGACAAATATGATAAGAAAAGATTGGCTTGATGCTTTAGATTTACCTATTCCAGAAACTTGGGATGACTATCTCACCGTATGGCGTGCATTCCGTGATAATGATTGTAATGGCGACGGCGACCCAACCAACGAAATCCCATTAGCTTATAATACTGATGCTAATGGCGAACAAAGTATGATTGCCTTGTTAAACGCTTTCGGCATTAAATGCTCGAAAGATTGCCAATTTACAATTTTCGAGGATGGTACGTATGGGTTTGTGTATGATCACCCCAGATATCCTGAGTTCCTTCAAGCTGTTCAAGATTTATATAAAGAGGGTATTCTAGATAAAGAGTTTGCAAGCAGAGATCAGAGTAGCCTCTTTACGATTATGGACAGCGGATTAGTGGGGTCTACTTGGACATGGGCAGAAAGAGCATCTGTATCCACCTCGGCACTGCGTACGAGCGGAGATTCAGATGCATTATGGCAAAGTATTGTGCCAATAAAAGGACCTCATGGTGATCAAAACACCTATAGCCGTGATTGGAAATATACCTCATACTGCGTAAGTTCAAATTGTGATGAAAGCAAAATAGAATCAATCATTAAATTCTTTAATTGGTACTTCTCTGATGAGGGCACACTTCTTGCCAACTACGGAAAAGAGGGCGTAACCTTTGATTATGTAAATGATGCCCCCATACTAAAACCTGATGTTGTAGCTGATGGCTTTACTTCCGCCCGTGAATTAGGGTTAGACTACATGCCCTTTCCCCACTATCGTCTACAAGATTCCTTTATGCAATGCCTGACTAAGGGGGAGACCTACGATAATTTGCCGGATCAGATACAATCTTTCTTTGATGGTTTGTTTGTCATTAATGAGCCTTACTTCTATTCATTACCTCCTACCTTAGACACAGAAGAGTATGTTGAATATCATTCAGAGTTGATTAAAAGTGGCGTTTGCGTTTTGCGTGATCAGTGCATCGCCGGACAAATTAGTGTGGAAGATTTCTTTAAAGAGTATGAGGAGCTGAAAGAAAAAGGCTTGCAGGAAGTAATAGATGCCGGCATACAGGCATTTAATATCATATCAAAATAATATAGTTATCTGGGAGGAACAACGTCGTTGTTCCTCCCAAGTTTGGTAAAATCAATGAAGATTGTATATCAACTATGGGGGCTTGCAAAAGAAAAAACCATTGATTGGAAATGCCTGATTTATAAATTCTCCCTACTTAATGATCGGTTTCCTGCATATGCTGTTATTTGTGGAATAGATGCGCCAATTAATGTGTATAAACAAATTTATCAAATTGCCCGAAAAAACAACTCTCTGCTTTTTTTATGGACTCCAGTTTTCACAGCTTTATCAAAAAATAAAAGTGTCGACAGCATTGTTGATTTTAATCATTGTGCTTTTTTAAAAAATGCATCATCAAAAGAAGATTTTTTGTTTCTATGTCCAGCATCCATAGTAAATCAAAATTATGCGATGCATAGTTTTGATAACTTGCTTGAAACTGGATATTTTAACGGAGTTTTCCTAGACAGAATTCGTTACCCATCTTTTCAGTATGGTTTATCGGGTGTTTTTAGTTGTTTTTGTTCTCATTGTTGTACGTTACTATTTGAAAAAGGCCTTAGCGTAAATGATATACTTACCGCGTGTAAAAAGGTAGAACAGCGTATTCATAGAAACGAGGATAATCCTTTGGGATTAATCGGATTCAATGGATGGCGTTGGAAAATGAATGATGCTGTGCTCCAAAAACTTTTTGATATTAGATGCGAAATCATTACCTCTTCTTTGCACAATATTCAAGAGCACTATAGAAATCGAAAGTTGTTAACTGCTCTGGATGTTTTTACACCAAGTCTGTGTTATTTTGTGGGACAAGATCTGCTATCTTTGGCTAAATACTCGGATTTCATCAAACCTATGATGTACTCTCGCACAAATGCTCCAGCAGGAATTCCTTATGAGCTATGTGTTATGAAAGAAACGTTAGGTTCTTCAACGCTTGATTATTTTATGTCACTACATCACTCTACCAGCATTAGTGAGTTAATAATAAATGATGTTAAAAATCTTAATAACATAAAAAAGCAAAAATCTATATCAGCACATATTTTTTATGGAATTGAATATAACCATATACCTCCAATTGTTAACACTAATCCTCAGAATCTCCATAACGATATATGCAAACTAAGGTCACAAAACGTGGATGGACTGGTGGCTTCATGGAACATCTCTCAAACACCAATGGATAATTTAGCATCATTAATTACCTCGCTTTCAAATGATAACGAATTATTACAGGAGAATTTCAATGACTACCAGACGTAAAAATTTTCGTTTAAATTGGATACAAGTCAAACGTCGTGCATGGAAAAACCGATGGATATATATGATGGTTCTCCCAGTCGTCATATATTTGACACTATTAAAATATGTCCCAATGGGTTTTCTTCGTATTTCACTTTATGACTACAAACTACTAAAGGGCTTTTCAGGTTCGAAATTTGTAGGTTTCAAGTGGTACGAAAAAATGTTTCTCAACAAAAACCTTATAACGTATATATTTAATACTCTAAAATTAAATTTTTGGGCTCTAGTTGTTCTTTTTCCTGCTCCGGTCATTTTCGCATTGCTTTTAAATGAGCTTAACAGCAAACGTTTCAAACGAACTGTTCAGACAGTATCCTATTTGCCTCATTTTATATCCACCGTTGTTTTGGTCTCCATGATAAAAACATTTATTTCACCAAGCGTTGGTACTTTAGCTAGCATAACAAAGAAAATGGGAGGATTACCTATTGATTATTTAAATTCTCCCCAGTATTTTATACCAATCAACGTTATATCGGGTGTATGGCAAACTGTTGGATGGGATGCTGTAATATACATAGCCGCTCTCGCCGGAATCGACCAAGGTTTATATGAAGCAGCTCGTATTGATGGTGCAAATCGATTTCAACAAGTTCTATATATCACACTTCCTGGTCTTGCCGGAACGTTTATAACATTATTGATTCTACAAATGGGCAGGATGATGAGCGTTCGGTTTGATAAAGTTTATTTACTTCAAACCAACCTTAATCTTTCCAGTTCTGAAATGCTCGCAACATGGGTCTACAAGTTGGGAATGGAAGACCGAAACTATAGTTATGGCACTGCTGTCGGTCTTTTTAACTCTATATTGAATGTAATACTTGTTTTTACTGCTAATCATTTAAGCAGACGCTTTTCTGATATATCGCTCTTCTAAATCAAGTTAGGAAAAAATTATCAATGATTATTAAAAAAAGAAAAAAAAATCATCTTCAAAAAACTGTAGGAGAAAAAATATTTGATCTGTTTAATTTGTTAACAATGGTAACATTGGTTGCGGTTTTTCTTTATCCTCTTTTAAACATGTTTTCGATATCAATTAGCAATGATGTTTATGTCTTACGCGCAGATATTAGTTTTTTCCCAAAAGGTTTTAACACAATTGCATACGATTTGATTTTCTCAAATAAAATAATCTGGAAAAGTATGCTAAATAGCGTATTTGTTGCTATAGTGGGTTGTTTCCTGAGCATTATAACCATAAGCATTGCTGCATATCCATTATCTTATGGAGATTTCTTGGGGAAAAAAGCGTATACACTCTATCTTTTATTTACTATGTGGTTCTCTGGAGGAATTATTCCATTATTTATGACCATTCGATGGCTTGGTCTTATTAATTCACTTTGGTCCCTTATTATTAATGGCCTCATAACAGCATATTATGTAATCATTGTACGAAATTTCTTTGATTCTATTCCGTTTTCTGTGGTTGAAAGCGCACAAATAGATGGAGCAAATGATTATGTTATCCTTTTTTGTCTAATCATTCCGCTAGCAAAGCCCGTACTTGCTACAGTTGCACTCTGGATAATTGTTGACCATTGGAATGACTATTTAAATCCTCTAATTTTCTTATCCGCACGAGAGAAATATACACTTCAACTGGTCTTAAAAGACATTGTACTAGAATCCGAATCGTCAATGTATGGTTTGTCTGCAGCAATGACAACTGATAATGGTGTCGCAGCGATCAATCAACAGACAAGAAATGCTGTGTTGGTTGTATCAATGGTTCCTATGATTTTGGTCTATCCTTTTCTGCAACGCTATTTTGTTTCAGGTATAATGCTTGGTGCAATTAAAGAATAAATTGAACTTTAATCACCAGTCCCGGCATCAAAACGGCAGCGGTTCCTCCTCATCGCCTAAAGCATTGTGGCCTTCCCCAAAGCCCAGGGCGATGCTGTCCTCGCCCAGTTTCTGGCGGATGGTATGGA
>CAZCBC010000025.1:13727-22454 GCA_964496775.1 uncultured Oscillospiraceae bacterium | reverse complement strand
CAGGGGGCGTAACGGTGGCGATGGAAGACCCCGGCTACCAGAGGGTCTACCGCCTGAAGGACCGCCAGGGCGCGCAGGTATTGCCCCTTAAACTAGACGGCATGGGCATCTGCCTGGACGAATTATACCGATCCAAGGCCAAGGTGGCATACGTTACCCCCTCCCACCAGTTTCCCCTGGGGTTCAGCATGCCCGTCGGCCGCCGGTCCGCCCTGCTGGAATGGGCTCATAAAACAAAAGGCTATATCATAGAGGATGATTACGACAGCGAGTTCCGCCACTCCGGCCGCCCCCTGCCCGCCCTGCAGGGCTTAAGCGAGGGCGACCGGGTTATCTACATCGGCACCTTCAGCCGCAGCCTGGCCCCCTCCATGCGCATCGCCTTTATGGTGCTGCCCCCTGATTTGATGGAGCGCTGGCACAAGTACTTCGGCCAGGGGGGCGACACGGTTTCCCGCTTTGACCAGCAGACGCTGTACCGTTTTATTGCGGGCGGGCACTTCGCCCGCCACCTGCGCCGTGCCGGCAGCGCCTATGCCCGCCGCTGCAAAAAGCTGTGCGATTTGCTGAGGGATATCCCCGGCGCGCAGATACAGGGAGAGGACGCGGGGCTGCATTTCCTGCTGACCATCCCCCAGCACCCGGAAAAAAAGCTGCTTTCCCTGGCCGCCAAAGAAAATATCCACCTGCACGGCTTGAGCGAATACTGCCACGCCACCTCCCCCCTGCCCTCCACGTTGGTGATGGGTTACGCCGGGCTTCACGACACAGAACTGATGGACGCCGTGCAGACGCTGCGGCGGGCGTGGGATGTGTAGCAATGGAGGCAAACCGAAGAACCTTTTTAGATGATAAAACCGGACACCCAGGAGGGCGTCCGGTTTTTTGGAGGGCTGTTTTTATTTACGCCGCGGGCGTCGCGACGATAAAGACCATGTCGTTGACCTCTTCCTCGGGGAAGAAATCATAGAAGGTGAAGTTGTAGAGGAAGCGCTCGGCGGGATAGACACCGTAGCCGTCCTGGTTATGGTCGGTGGTATCGTAGCTGTCCGCCACAATGATCACGTCGTCCTGCGTGGTCTCGGTACCCATGGTGTCGTAGCCGATGATAACCTGCCAGTGGCCGCCCCAGTCGTTCCAGCCCACCATGATGGGCTTGCCTTCCTTGAGGGTCTGCTGGATATAGTCCAGGGTGAAGGTTTCATATACCTCGCCCTCCACATCCAGGGTGGTATACAGGTCGAACCCGCCCACTCCCTCAAACATCTGGATGGCCTGCCTTAAGCTGGTGGCGCCGGGGGTATCCTGGTTGTCCCGCAGCATGCACAGGCTGCCTTCGTTATAGTCCTGAAGCCTGCCGTACCAGTTTAAAATCATCATCACGCTGCTGACGCCGCAGCTCCACTCGCTGGTCTGCTGCTGGGTCTTGAAGTTGGTGAGGATGGTCAGCGTGTCTGTGCTCTCCATGTTATAGAAGTCCAGGCGGCTGAAGTAGGGGCTGTCCACATGGTCGCCCTGGCGCTCAACGCTGTCGGCGCCGTCTTCGGGACTCATGTCCACAGTGTAGGGGATTTTCATCTCGTCGGTGTAGTTGCCGCCTGAAGGCAGTACCTTGGCGGGCTCTGCCATGGCAGGCAAAGCGAAAGCGAATACAAGGATGAATACAATCAGTTTCTTCATACGTTTTCCTTTCTTTGGTATGGAACCAATTGCACACGCAAACCTTGTTGGAATATATTCCAAACGGTGGTTGAGCCTATATAGTAACTTACCTGCTTTTGGCAGAACGTTCTACTTTTACTGCTCTTTGCTGTGCTTGCAGTACGCGGCATATGCCGCAACATGTTGAGGTACCCCTCAATCGTGTGTAAAACTGACCCGGCGCCTCCGGGTCCGGCGCGGTATCCCGCGCTGTCCTGCCCTCCTGAGGGGGTATTATATAGGCAACCGGTGCATAATGCAAGGGTGATTATGCGGGCGGGAAATGGCAAGTTTTTTGGCAACACTCAGGATTTCCAAGGGAAATTTCATCTTGGACGGCCCGCCGGACAAAGTTACTATGAATATTTGCCTGACCATAGTCCCTGTTACAACACTGTTTTCGCTGCCGCCAGGCTTAAAACACAAATGCTGATGCCGCGCAGATGCTTTGGCGGGTGTTGGAGCGCAGCCTTCCACACAGAGGCCTCTCGAAAAATATTTTTCGTTTATGCAAAAATACTTTCTTTATTCGCATAAATACCCTTGACAGGCCCTCTATATCGTGTATCATATATTTATAACATTATATAACGACTTGTTACGTTATATAAAATACATATCACGAGGTGGCCTATCATGGAGGAGAAACAAGTACACGAATTGCAACTTCAACAGGTGGAGCAGGCACTTGCAGCCGTTAAGGGCAAAACATTCAACGCAGTATTTATGATCGCCTGCGGCGGTTCCAAAGCGTCCTTTGGCCCTGCCCAGTATATTTTTGACGTGGAATGCGACCTGCCCGCCTTTGTACTGACATCAAACGAGTTCAACTACCGCAAACCCAAGCTGTTCACCAAGGACAGCCTGGTACTCACCTGCTCCCATTCGGGCAATACCCCCGAAACGGTACAGGCCACGCAGACTGCCAAGGACCTGGGCTGCGTAACCATCTGCCTGTCCAACAAGATTGATTCGGAGCTTTGGCAGGCGGCTACCCACGGCGTCAGCTACCTGTGGGGCGACTGCAACCCCGCCTACGGCAAGAGCGCCATGCTCTACCGCATCGTGTTTGGCATTCTCAACACGCTGTACCCCAATGAAAAGTTTGCCCGCGCCATCAAGAATATTGATGAGTTGGAAACCCTGGTGCCCATCAACCGCAAAAAGTTTGCCGACAGGGCCCTTGCCTGGGGCAGCAAGTACAAGCGCAGCCCCATCATCTACACCATGGCTTCGGGCGAATATTACGCCGATGCTTATTCCTTCGCCATCTGCCTGCTGATGGAAATGCAGTGGATTCACTCCAACTCCATCCATTCGGGTGAATTCTTCCATGGCCCCTTCGAAATCGTCGATTATGACGTGCCTTTCCTGATGTTTATGAGCCGCGGCCGCACCCGCTATCTGGACGAGCGCGCCCTAACCTTTGCCAAGAAATACTCCGAGCAGGTCGAAGTGGTAGACACCGAGGAGTTTGACATGGGCAGCATTCAGGAAGATTTGCAAAGCTACTTTGCCGCCCTCATCCTAACGCCTGTTACCCGTCAGTACGCCGACGCCATCGCCGACTTCCGCGGCCATCCCCTGAGCGTGCGCCGTTACATGTGGCGGATGGAGTACTGATACCCGCATTCGTATCACAAGGCTTCAGAAAGCCTTAGAAAAAGATAGGAGGAACCCCATGAAAAAGTTGTTGTCTTTTGTCCTGGTGCTGGCTGTGCTGCTGTCTATGGCCGTGCTGCCCGCCGCAGCGGAAGAGAAGGCCACCCTTCGCCGAGGAGAAGATCACGCTGACCTTCTTCCACCGCTGGCCCAACGAGCCCAAAGGCCCCTACATGGATGAAGTCATCCGCAAGTTTGAAGAGGCCAACCCCAACATCGACATCGTGCTGATCGACCCGGTGCTTAACGACAGCTACAAGGAGAAAATCCGCGTGCTGGTTGGCTCTGCCGACATTCCCGACGTGTTCATGTCCTGGTCCGGCTCCTTTGGCGCCAACCTGGTCAAATCCGGCCGCGTTATGCCTATGGACGACATGATTGCCGCCAACAAGGAATGGGCGGACAAGATTGTTGCCAGCCAGTGGGGCCCCTTCCAGTACGACGGAAAGCAGTATGGCATTCCGTGGTCCATGGACGGCAAGGTATTCTACTACAACAAAACCGTGTTTGACGAGCTGGGCCTGACCGCGCCCGATACCTGGGATGAGTTCGTTGCCGTGCTGGAAGCCCTGCAGGCAGGCGGCTATGAGCACCCCATCTCCGCCGGCTTCTCCGCCGAGTGGGCTGTCAGTCACTATCTGGGCGCCATGGTACAGCGCATGGTGGATCCCGAAGTTGTCGCCAAGGACTATGCCCTGGAAGGCGACTTCAAGGATCAGGGCTACATCGACACCCTGAACGTGTTTAAAGAGCTGTCCAACTACATGAACCCCGACCCCAACTCCGTTGACCATACCTACGCCCGCAACGAGTTCATCGACGGCGAGAGCGTCATTTGCTTCATGCAGCTGGCCGAGATTAAGAACCTTGCCGATGGAGCAGACTTTGAGTATTCCTTCTTCGACATGCCCGCCCTGCCCAACGGCAAAGGCGACCCGGACGAGCTGGAAGGCGCACCCGAAGGCATGATGATTTCCGCCGAGACCAAGTACCCTGAAGCCGCCGCCGCCTTCGTGCGCTTCTTCGTCAGCGAAGAAAACGGCGCCCTGATGACCAAGATGACCGGCGAACTCTCCTGCGTGGAAGGCGCCGTCAACGAAAACAGCGTCTCCTCCCCCATGCAGCTGGAGGCTGTGGAGCTGATCAAAAAGGCTTCCGGCACCACACTGTGGCAGGATAACGCCGTGGACGCCACCGTTGCCTCTGCCTTCATGAAGGGCGGACAACTGCTGCTAACCGGCGACAAGACCGCCGAGCAAGTCATGGAAGACGTGCAGGCAGCCCTGGAGCAGGCTAAACAGAAGTAATATTCTCCTCTCACGCCCCCTCCGCTTTCGGGCGGAGGGGGTAACCTATTAAAGTTAGGGTGATTGATATGTCGCTATCGCAAACAGGCACCGCCCGCACGGGCAAACCACGCCGGATACCATATGTTGCGTACCTGTTCGTACTGCCGATGGTGGTATTGATGGGCACCTTTATCTACTATCCCATTCTGGTCAACTTCTACTATACTCTCCATAACTTCTCGGCGTTTTCCACGGAATACGCCTTTGTGGGGCTGGGCAATATCAAGCTGTTGTTTACCGACCCCGTCATTCGTACAGCACTTGGCAACAATATACTGTACTGCCTGATTTCTGTGCTTTTCCAGGTGCTGCTGGCACTGGGCATCGCCGCCGTGCTGGAAGACCATTTGTTCCGCCGGGTATCGGGCATGCTGCGCACCATGTACTTTCTTCCGGTACTTATCTCCATGACCGTTGTGGCCATGCTGTTTACCCAGATTTACGCACCCCGGGGGCTGCTCAACTCGTTCCTCAGCCTCTTTGGTTCCAAAGTGCGCACCGGGTGGATTGGCCGCTCCAGCAGCGCCATCTTCTGCGCCATCTTCATGTCCCAGTGGCATTCCATGGGCTACACCACCATGCTGTTTATCGTTGACATACAGAAAATACCCGCGGAGCTGTATGAGGCCGCCGAGATTGACGGCGCCAGCAGGCTCCAGCGTTTCTTCAATATCACCGTCCCTCAGGTTAAGGAAATGTTCTTCGTGCTGATGGTTACCACCGTATCGGGCGCCTTCCTGGTATTCAACGATGTATACATTTTAACCCGCGGCGGCCCGGGCAACTCTTCCACCACGCTGTCGGTATACATGTATGACATGGCCTTCACGCAGGACCGGATGGGGTATGCTTCTACCATCGCCATCCTGATGTTCGTCATTTGCATTTTGCTGACCTTGGTGCAAAAAGTGCTGATCAGAACAGGGGAGGTGGACTAAATGACCACAAAAGTTAAGTACAGCGGCGCTTTCAAACGCACCAACGCCCGCTACAAGTGGACGCCGGGCACCCTGCTGATTCTGCTGTTGCTGCTTGTCTATTTCATCCTGATTCTTTATCCTTTGGTCTGGATGGTGCTTTCCAGCCTCAAAACCGAGCGGGAGTTCTTCCGCAACATCTGGGGCCTGCCGGCGGAGTTCCAGTTCCAAAACTACGCCAAGGCGTGGAAGATGGGCATCTCGGACTACTTCCTCAACAGCGTATTGGTAACCATATCCACCATCGCCCTTACCCTGACCATTGCGGTGCTTGCCGCCTTTGGCATGGTGCGCTACGACTTCCCCGGCAAGAACCTGATTTTCCTGCTTGGCATGGGCGGCATGATGTTCTCTGCCCAGGTAGCGCTGATTCCGCTGTACCGGGTGATACAGAACCTTCGTATACACGATACCTACTGGGCGATGATATTACCCTACGCCGCCTTCCGCATGTCCATTACGCTGATGCTGGTACGTTCTTACTTCCTGTCCATACCCAAGGAGATGTATGAGTCGGCCACCATTGACGGCTGTTCTTCGCTGCAAACGCTATGGCATATCTACCTGCCTATTTCCAAGCCCATTCTATTGACAGCCGCCATCCTAATCGCCTATTATTCCTGGAACGAGTTCCTGTTCTCCATCATCTTCATCGACACGCGGGCGTTGAAAACCATCCCCTCCGGCCTGATGGTCTTCCGGGACGCCCTCAACACCGACTTCTCCCTTCTCTTCGCGGGGTTGACCATCTCCGCCATCCCCATGATTGCCGTATTTATCCTGATGCAAAAGCAGTTTATCCGCGGCCTTGCGTCAGGCGCTGTGAAAGGATAATGGATCGTGAAACGTATGATTGCTGTTGGCGATAATGTCGCCGACCATTACATGGACGAAAAAATCTACTACCCCGGCGGCAATGCCGTCAACGTAGCGGTGGGCTGCAAGCGCAACGGTTTTGACGAGGTGGCCTACATCGGCGTATTCGGTACGGACAAACCGGCGCTGCACATCCAGTGGGCGCTGGCACGGGAGAATATCTCCTTCGACCGCAGCCGCTTCATGCACGGCATGTCAGGCTGCCCCCAGGTAAAGCTGGACGAAAACGGCGACAGAAAATTTGTAGCCAGCCCCCGGAATACCGTGCAGCACCTGGTGGGCATCCGCCTGACCGCCGATGACCTTGCATACATTGAAACATTTGACGTTTGCCATACATCATGCTACTCTAACCTGGATTATGAACTGCCCAAGCTGAAGGGCAAGTGCGATGTGTCCTACGATTTCTCCAATCTGTATGATGATGATTTGCTGGAAAGAGTATGCCCCCACATCCGGTTCGGCTTCTTCAGCGGTTCTGATTTAACTGCTTCACAGGTGGATGAGCTGATTGCCAAAACAACGGGCTACGGCACCCAGGTGGTGGGGATTACGCTGGGCTCAAGAGGCGCCCTGTTTCATATCAACGGCAAACGGTATGAGCAGAGCATCAAGAGAGCCCATGTGGTAGACACCATGGGCGCAGGAGACAGTTTTATCGCCGGCTTTCTGACTGCCTTTTACCAGGGATATTCCCCGGAGGAAAGCCTGGACAAGGCTGCCCAAAGCGCGGCGGACACCTGTGGCCAACATGGAGGTTTTGGCTATGGGAGACCCTTTAATACATGAAAAAGTAAAACCATTTTCCTTTAAACTGGACAGCATCTCCTCTGTGCCGCTGTACAGCCAGATTACCGGTTACTTTCTGGCGGCCATCAACGAGGGCCGTTACCGGGAAGGGGACAAATTGCCCACCGAGCAGGATATTTGCGAGATGTTCGACGTCAGCCGTATCACGGCGCGCAAAGCCGTGCAGGAGTTGGTGGATTTAGGCAAGGTGGAGCGCAAACAGGGCAAGGGGACTTTCATCCTTTCCAGCCAGGTTAGCATGTACGCTTTGGCCATGGACGGTTTCGGCGGCTTCGCCGCCCACTCCGCAGGCGTCAGCAAAACCCAGATTGTCAGCAAGCGCTTTGGCGCTGCCACCGAGAAGGAGGCAGCTTGGCTGAAGATAAAGCCCGGCAGCCCCATACAGGAGTTGGTGCGCAGCCTATCCCTAGACGGCGTGCCCATCATGCTGGACCGCGCTTTGTACAGCCAGGAGCGTTTCCCCGGATTAATTGATGATTTGCAGGACTCTGATTCCACCTATGCCAGGCTCTCAAAACGCTACCAATGCACCATCCACGCCATCGATAAGGAAATAAGTTACACTTTGGCACGGCCGGATGAAGCAGCTACTCTGCAATGCAACGTGGGCGAGCCGCTTTACTTCATCAGCAAAAGCGTAATGGACAAGGAAAAAAACATCATCCACCACGCCATCAGCCTGGTGGTAGCCAGCCGGGTAAAGCTGACCTTCTCCTATAGCAGATAAGCAAAAACCCTTCCAACATTCCGGAAGGGTTTTTGCTTGCGTTTTTTCGCTACATATTGCCCGTATATACGTTTTTCAGGTGCTGCTGAGCAATTTTTTGCAGGGCAAGAACTTTTTCCCGGGGGGTGGCCGCCTCATTCGCCTTAAACCGGGGGAAATACCGGCTTATGTGCAGCGGAATGTCGGGCGAGAGGGAGGCAAGCCACCGGGCCTGGGCGTCCATTTCCTCTTCGCTGTCGTTCTTTCCGGGGACAATTAGGGTGGTCACCTCCACATGGGCCTGTTGCTGCGCCGCCGCGATGAAGGCCTTCACCGTTTCCAAATCGCCGCCCAGCTTACGGTACCAATCCGCTGTAAAGCCCTTTAAATCAATATTGAAGGCGTCCGCTACAGGCAGCACCCTTTGCAGGGCTTCCTGCGTAAAGAAGCCGTTGGTAATGACGGCGGTCTTTAACCCCGCCTGTTTCAGCAGGACGCCGGTCTCGGCGATATACTCAAAGTTGACCATGGGCTCGTTATAGGTAAAGGCCACGCCAATGTTGCCCCGGGACTTCAAGCTCTCCGCCAGGGCGCACAACTCTTCCGGCGGCAGCGTACGCCCCGCCTGTTGCCCCCGGGCCATGGA
>CAZCBC010000025.1:11689-13717 GCA_964496775.1 uncultured Oscillospiraceae bacterium | reverse complement strand
TAGCCCCCTACCGATAGGATGCTTTTGCCCGGATAAAAATGATACAGGGGCTTTTTTTTCACCGGGTCCAGCGCCAGGGAACTAATCAAATAGGGCTGCGCAGGCACGCTGCGGCCCGACAGATTTTGCCGCGCGCCGCACAGGCCGGCCTGCCCTTCCTTCAAGGCGCAATGGTGGGGACAGTAGGGACAGTTCATGTGTAGCGCACCACCTCAAAACGCTGCAATTTTACTTGTTCCTTAGGGCCGATGCCCGCCTTGCGCCGGGCAATATCCACCTGCTCCTCCACCGTGTCGATGCCCTCTAAGTTAGGCAGCAACAGCCCCCGCCGCCCGCGGCTGGACACAATCACGCCGTACTTCTTGACATCCAATTCGTCCAGACTGTCGATATCCTCCGTCTCGCCCAATACATCCACCGAGCATTCGATGCTCTCCAATTCTCCCGGGCGCACCGGGGCAAACCGTGGGTCCCGCACGGCGGCGGACACGGCGTTCTGGATAATTTCCTCGGCCACGCTGCCCGTCGTGGGGGCAATGGTGCCGATGCAGCCCCGCAGCTCCCCATCCTTATGCAGCGATACAAACACACCGGCGCGCCTGTCCGTCCACTCCTGCGGCAAACCCTCGGGCAGCGCCAGACGCTTGCCCTCTAAAACATAGTGCTCATAGGAGGCCCGGGCCAATTCCACAGGCAAGGTGTGGGGCTGGTCTTTCTTTTTCATTTGAAGAAACCTCCTGCTGTCGTCCCTGTCCCCGGCTTCAAAGGTGCACACCCCGTAGCCTACACCCGTTACCCCTTCGTAGCTTAAGGCATGGGCGTCCACCTTGAAACCGTCAAAGAAGCCCGCCAGGACGGCAAAGCTGCGCTGCCCGCACTCCCCGGCGCTATCGCACAGCTCATGCGGCATGGACAGCAGCTCGTCAAAGGCGGCGCGGCCCATCACGTCCATGATGCGTTCGTCATAGACTTTCCCTTCGGGCCGCAGGCCATAGGGGCCGTCCTGCTTTAGGTAGTGGGACAAATCCCCGCTGGCAATCAGCGCCACCTTGCGGCCTAAAGTTTCCGCCGCTTGCTGAATGGCCATACCCATGCGGTAATGGTCCTGAAAACTTAATCCGCTGAAACCCATGCGCACCATGGGTACCTCCAGCCCCGCTTCCCGCAGGAAATACAGGGGCACCATGGTGCCGTGATCCAGCTCCTTGTCCCGCTGGCCGTCGGTACCGGCAGGCAGCCCCTTCCCGGCAGCAGCCTGGGCAATGGCCTGCACCAGGGCCTGATCGTATTCCACCGAAAAACTTACCTGGGCCGCGCCGAAGGAGCGGAAGCTGCCCTTAGCGCCCGCGCCCGGGGAGATATGAAAGTAATCCGAATAAATGGTGGCATGGGGCGACACAATCACCAGGCTTTCGGGCTGCTTGCTTTTAAGGAAAGCCGCCGCCTGCCTGTACGCGTCGATGGTCTTTTGCACCTGTTTTTCGCCTCCCCGGCCTACCTGCGGCACAATCAGCGGCGGGTGGGGCAGCATCAGAGCAGATAAGGACATAAAAACGCCTCCTTCCCCAGCATTATGGATGATATATCCAGTATACCACATCGCCTGTCACACGGCGATTTTATTCACCCTTTTCCCCTCAACCCCACTTTTACCACAAAAGATTGACTTTTGTGTTTCAAGTTGTTATAATTTCGCAAAGAATTTGTTATTAATTTGGGACGCGCCCCCACCAGGGCGCCCTCAGGAGGTAACATGCAACACAGGATGCTGCAATCCGGGCCCCTGCTCTCCGACAGCGGCGAGCTAATGGAAGCGGGATATGCCCACCGCCTTATCAAGGGATACCAGCGGGAGAAAATCAAGGCCAGCCCGCTAAAAATTAAGGAGTGGGACTACTACCTGATTGCCAACGACTTTTGCGCCCTGGCTCTGACCATGGCGGACAACGGCTACATGGGGCTGGACTCCATCAGCTTGCTGGACTTTACCGTGCCTGAGGAAAAAACCACCTCCCGCATGCTCTTTTT
>CAZCBC010000025.1:2035-11679 GCA_964496775.1 uncultured Oscillospiraceae bacterium | reverse complement strand
GCATCGTCATCGGGCACGGGACCGACACGATGGGCCACACGGCGGCGGTGCTCTCCTTCATGGTGCAGAACACGCCGGTCCCGATCGTGCTCGTCGGCAGCCAGAGGTCCAGCGACAGGCCGTCGAGCGACGCGGCGCTCAACCTGATTCACTCGGTGCGCGCGGCGGCTTACGGCGACATCGCGGAGGTTCAGATCTGCATGTTCGGCCCGACCTCGGATCGCCATGGCCTGCTGCACCGAGGGACCCGGTGCCGGAAGATGCACAGCTCTTACAGGAGCACCTTCCGCACCGTCGGCGACAAGCGCCACCTCTACGGCCACATGTACGACTTTGGCGGCCCCGACAAGCCGCTGCTCTTTGATATCATCCTGCACAACCCCGAGCAGGACAGCATGGTGATCGCCACCCCCTTCCACCGCAAAGCCACCGCCTTTTACTACAATCAGAAAATCAACTGCCTGCCCGCCGATGGCCGCGTCATCTACGGCGACAGGGAATACCTGTTTTCCCCCGCCGGCTCCTTCGGCGTGCTGGACTGGGGCCGCGGCGTGTGGACCTACAACAACACCTGGTACTGGAGCAGCGCTTCGGGCATTGTGGACGGCCTGCGCTTTGGCTTCAACTTTGGCTACGGTTTTGGCGATACCTCCGCCGCCACTGAAAACATGCTGTTCTACGACGGCATTGCCCACAAGTTAGAGGATGTCCAGTTCCACATCACCATGGTAAACGGCAGGGAAAACTTCATGGCCCCCTGGGCCATCACCGACAACCGCGACCGGGTGCGCCTTAGCTTTGTACCCATCATTGACCGCGCCGCCGACACCAACTTCATCCTGCTGCGCAGCGACCAGCACCAAATCTTCGGCCGCTTCAGCGGCACCGTCCAGCTGGACACCGGGCGGGTACTGCAAATCAACAACCTGATTGGCTTCGCTGAGAAGGTGCATAACAAGTGGTGAGGGGTTGCTAAATAGTTATATAGGAAGTTTTATGGGGAAGGGGCTTTTTTCAAAAAGCCCCTTCCCCATACCCCATCCTGAAAAACTTTAATAAATTTAAACCAAAACTTTTATTTTAATTATAGAATTATTCCGTATTCAATTGTTTTTAAGGCTATACTGGCGATATAAATATAGAAAACCAAGTAGGCGAATTTTAAATATCAAAAGCAAAATAAGCTTATGTACGCGTGATTAAGAAGCCTCTTTCTCCAGATATGCTATCCACTCTATCATTGAAGGCTGTGAAAACTCCTTCAGGGCGTGCACATAGATATTAAACCCTTCAACATCATTTTGCTCTAACCAACGCAGGGCCTTTTTCGGCCCGCAGTAGCGTTGATGCTTTACATCAAAATATATTTCCAGGCTGTCGGCCAGCAGCCAGTGCCACCGGTAAAAGCCTTCTGCGTCGCCCCGGAACGTACGGGCCAGCATCTTTTTACACCAATCAATTTCCCCCTGTATTTCTTCCGTTGTTTTGCCGGGAATGCTGTCAAGATACCTTTGGACGCTTGCTTGTAAGCGTCCGCCAGCGCCAAAGTGATCAAGAACGATGTTCCCATCGGCAATCTGAACAAAGTCCGCCGGAGAGTAGGGGGCCTCAAAGGTTTCCGGAGGATAGACAAACACATCAAGAACAGTATTGCCTATCACAGAAACATCATGCGTCTTTCTGCCTTTTGCAATAACCAAGGCATCAAAATCACTGTGTTCATTTGCGCTTCCATCTGCAAAGGAACCATATGTGATGACGGCCTCCGGCCTGTATTTTTCAAGAATATAGTTGATAATCGTTTCAGTTGGATTCTTCATGTATGAAACCTCTGCTATATCTTTTTCCCATGCTTCGGTACAGCCCTTTGACGGCTTCCATATCACCAGCATCAATGACACAGTAGTGTATCATACGTTTTCTTCCCTCTGCCGCCTGACGCGCTCATCCCGTTCCCGTTTGGAATGCACGCATCCGCAGTAGTCCTGGCGGTACAGGTTATGCTCCCGGGACAGCTGGGTAGAGCGTTTATATCCTTCCTTCTTCTTAAAGTCGCTGGGCAGAAAGGGCACACCGTGTTTTTCGCCCATTTCCCCGCCGATGTCGTTCAGCAGGGCGGCGTTCTTTAGGGGGCTAACCGTTAATGTGGTGGTAAAGGCGTCAAAGCCCCGTTCCCTGGCGTATCGGGCGGCTCTTTCAAGCCACAGGCGGAAGCACTGGCGGCACCGCTCGCCGCCCTCATTTTCTTCTTCCATGCCCAAGGTCGCATCGGCGTAGGCTTCGGGGTCGTAGGATGCCACCACCACCTCTTCCGCCAGGCCTGTTTGCTGCACAAAGCGCTGCTCTTCCTGCGCCCGGCGGTCATACTCCTGCTGAGAGTCCATGTTAGGGTTGTCAAAATACACCGTCACCAGGGCATGGGGCCGCAGCCTTTCCAGCACCGAGGAGGAACAGGGCGCGCAGCACACATGCAGCAACAAGCGGGGCTTTTTTTCAAAGCCCGCCAGCATCTCTTCCATCTTCTGCTGATAGTTTTCCTTCATTCCAGCCCTCCCGTCAATCTGCGGCCAGCGTTAAACATCCCGCATCGCCGTTTGGATAAATCATACACTTTTTTCTTCGGCGGTACAATCTTCCCATTTGTGCACCTTGTACGGCATAACCACCCAATGGACAAAAGAAATGTGCCGCCTCCGCATGAAAACCTTTGTTTTCTCCGTTTACTATAGTAGAATGAGTGTATGATCATTCCGTCAATACCAAAAGAGGTGAGCCTGTTGAAAAAATATTTGATTCCCCTGATTGTGCTGATACTGTCCGTTTCCCTGCTCCTAAGTTCCGCTTTGGCGGACGGCACGGGCAGCATCGGCACGGTAACCATTACCTCCACCGGGCGGGTCAACGTGCGGGAGGGCGCCGGTATGCATTACGCCATCCTGACCACCGTGCCCCCGGGCAGCAGCTATCCCTGCCTGTCCATGGTCAATTCCTGGTACGAAATTCAGCTGAACGATGGGCGCATCGGTTTTATTTCCGGCAACCTGGCACGCCTGGACGCCGTTACCAGAACAACCACAGTGCCGGTATACTACCGCACCACCGACGGCAAACTGTTATATACCGACTACTACCGGGTAAATACCGGGCTGAACGAAATCTACGCCAACAACCGGTATGTACCCGCAGGCTACACCCTGCAAAGCGCCAACCGGGTGGTGGTCAATGTCAGCCAGAGCGGCGAAGCTACCCCCTCCGGCGTGCTGTTCATCTATGCTGGGCAGGCTTCCTCCACCCCCGCCACCGGAACGGCCCGGGTATTGGTTGAGTATAAGGACATCTATGGCACCGTGCTGCACACCAGCTACGCCGATTTGCGCCCCGGCAGCCACCTGATCACCGCCCACAGCGCCCTTTTGCCCCAGGGGCATGCCCTGGTGGGCGTCAGGGACACCGTGGTGTCGGTATCCGCCGGCCTGGTGGCCAACCCCGCCAGCGTTACCTTTTTAAGCGTGCGTACCGCCGCTACCGCCGCGCCCTCCAACGCGGTGGTTACCGTTAACTACAAAACCACTACCGGCACCTGGCTGTATACCGACTACGTTACCTGCGCACCGGGCTATACCACCATCTATGCCAACAACAACCGGGTGCCCGCCGGGTATTCCCTGTATTCCGGGCAAAGCACCTCGGTGTATGTCAGCCCCCAGGGGGTAGCCAGCCCCGCCGCCATTACCTTCCTCTACCAGCAGACGCCCCAGAATGTGTCGGTCAGCGTGCCGGTATACTACCGTTCCGCCGACGGGCGCACCCTGGCGACAGACTATGTTACCTGCTTCCCGGGCAGCAACACCATCTATGCCAATGACGCTAAAGCCCCCGGCCTGGTGCTGCAGTCCAGCCGCAGCGTTTCGGTGTATGTGTCCCCCGGCGGTATCGCCAGCCCCTCCAGCGTGCTGTTTACCTACGCCTCCCCCGTCAGCGGCACCGTTACCGTCAACTACATGGACACCAACAATGTGCTCCACTTCAGCGAGGCCCTGCGCGTCGGCCAGGGCACCCATACCATCTATGCCAATAACAACCGCATGCCAAAGGGCTATACCCTAAGCGGCAGTAACAGCGTGTCCGTGTACGTTAACGCAAACGGCACCACCACCCCCGCCACCGTTACTTTTACCTACTGGCCGCCCAGCGCCCAGCCCACCCAGCCCCCAGCGCCGCCGCCCCCGCCCAGCGGCGCCGGCATGCTGCCCCTGCATCAGGTAGCTTCGCTGTCGGGCAGCTATCCCGTGTACACAGGGCCGGGGGAATGGTTCTACCGGGTTAACGCCAACGCCTCGGTCAGCGGCGGCAAATGCCGCTGGTACGGTACCGAAGGCAACTGGGTGATGATGGGATACCAGTTTGGCGAAGGCAAGTACCGCATCGGCTTTATCGACAAAAGCGCCCTTCCCGCAGGCGTCAGCGTGCCGGAATTAAACCTGCTGCACGAGCCCGTCACCGTTGTCAGCAAGGCCTACCTGACGGATGACCCCGTCATCGGCACCAACCGCAAGTGGATTACCACCATCCCCGCAGGCACCAGCGTTAAGCTGCTGGGCTTCCTGGCAGATAACGACCACTGGGCCTACATCGAAACGGACATCACCGGACAGCAGCTGCGCGGCTTTATCAACAGGGTGCGCATCGGCAGGTAGACATTCAAAACATAAGCAGGGGCTGCAACAAATGTTGCAGCCCCTGACGCTTTATAAAGATTGTATCGGTTACCTCTTGCTTGATGCCTCGCTTTTTTTCAGCCGTTGAATCAGCAAGGGGGTTACGATGCTGGTGATTACCACGCCCATGGCAATCTGCGCCACTGCGCCCGGCACATAGGGCCACAGTTCAGGGTTTTCGGCGGCAATCATTTGAGGCACGCTGGCGCTCATCCCGGCGATAAAGGTCATGGCCATGGCGGAAACCCCGTTGGATTTTAATACCTTGCGCTCAAAAAGGAAAGTTCCGGGCAGCGCGGCCACATAGAACAGCAGCGCCAGCAAAACGCCCTGGAAACCCGACTTGAAGGCATCCAGCAGGTTGATGCCCGCGCCCAGGCACCAGCCCATCAGCGGCATCATTAGCCCGATGCCAGGGGCAAAGAAGGTTTTAAAGTCGGCATCCAAAGCGCCTACGATAATGCCCAGCACAAGGGGGATCAGCGCCGAAACAACAGGCATCCAGTCGATGGGCGTTGGCTGGAACAAGCCAAACACCAGCAGCGCATTGGCAGGCACAGCCACCAGACCAACCAAGCCAAAGGCATTCTTGTCTTCCTCCTCGCCGTATTCGCTTGCCATGGCAAGGTACAGCGCCGGGTTAAAAGAGCACAGGGCAGGTACCAGCGCCAGGGCGGAGATGCCCAGCACGCCGCCCTGCCCGAACATTTGAAAGTACAAAAACAGCGCCACCAGGCAGATTACCATTCTTGCTAGGATAATAAGCCCCTGCTTTTTCATGACCGTTACCATGGAACGCAAATTGAGGTTGATGCCCGAAAAGAACAGTGCAGCGCCAATGGCATAGTTGACGCCCTTGGTGGTTAGAAACTCCTCCGTCATGCCCCCTATATGGAAAAACCCGGGGAAAAGGGTATTGAAAAGCGCGCTTAAAAACATGGGCACCAATAGCATTCCGCCGGGAAACTTAGTAATCCTTTTGTACATGTTCTGCTCCTTCTTGTTACGAAACGGGAGATGTGTTGCCAGCGTGTCCGATCCCCCCTTGCTGCGTATTCGTGCAGAATTATATGCTTCTCCCATCCTCTTGTAAAGACAAACAATAACCTGCCAGCCGTTTTTCCGCTGTCCTCTTTTGGGAACCGGACAAAAGGATGAATGACCATGCCGCAGAAACCCTGCGCGCCCCTTAAGCGTTTTGCGGCTATTCTCACAAACACCGGCTGTGTCCACTTAAGGTTTTTTGTCGCGATTCTAATGTTTTTTTAATTTCTTTTCACTTTTTACTTAATATGGCCGGGCTATACTGAGGCCATCAAAGAAACCACGGGGCATAGACCCCATGAAGGAGGAACACCATGGATCGTTTTGAGATGACGGAGAAACTGAGAGAGAAAGCCAATGTGACCTACGAGGAAGCCAAGGCTGCCCTGGAAGCCTGCGACTGGGACCTGCTGGAAGCCATCGTCCACCTGGAGAACCAGGGACGGGTAGAGACCCCCAAAACCGCAACCCAAAGCACCGAAGGAAAAAACACCCACAAAAAGGAGCAAGAAAACATGAGCAACATCCTGCAAAACATCGCCAACTTCCTGTCCGGCCTGGTGGAAAAAGGCAACCGCAACGCACTGGAAGTGCACCGCAACGGCAAAATCGTCCTGACACTGCCCCTGACCGTACTGGTACTGCTGATGCTCATCTTCTGGATTACCATCCCTGTCCTGATTATCAGCCTGTTCTTCGGCTTCCGCTACCGCTTCACCGGCAAGGACATCAGCCAGAAGGTCAACGACGCCATGGACACCGTCGCCAACAAGGCGGAGGACCTGAAAGGCAGCCTTCAGCAGAAAACCTCCGACGACAACGAGTAACAGTGATGCACATCAAAAACCCCGCCCCTGAGCGGGGTTTTTGATTTGATGTTTCGTGGCGCGTATCAGGCTTTGCTCCAGGTTTTTCGCGAAAACAGGATCAGCACCGGCCATATTTCCAGCCTGCCCGCAAGCATGCTCAAAGACAAAATCAGCTTGGTAAACCGGCTGAAGGGGGCGTAGCTGCCCGAGGGGCCCACAACGCTTAAGCCCGCGCCGATGTTGTTGAAGGTGGCCGATACCGCCGAAAAGGCGGAAAGGAAATTGGGCGTTTCAAAAGAGGTTATGATCAGGAGAAGCAGGAAAACCGCCATATAGATGCACAGATACCCAAACAGCGAACGCTGGGCTTCCCGGGAGATGGGCTTGCCGTTGAACATAACGGGCACGATGCGTTCCGGCTCCCGCTGGCGGCGGAACTCCGCCTGGACAGTTTTTGCGTACAGCACCACGCGGGATAGCTTCAGGCCCCCTGTCGTGGAGCCCGCCATAGCGCCGGAAAACATCAGCAGCAGCAAAACAACATGGGACAACAGCGGCCATTTCCCAAAGTCTTTGGTAACATACGCCGTGGTGGTGATAACGGAGGACACGGTAAAAAACACGTCCCGTACCATTTTTCCGTAATTATCGTACAGCTTATGCACATCCAGGCAGATGATGACAATGGCGCACAGCACAATCAGCAGCTAGGCCCTTAATTCCTGAAAAACTCCCGGGTTTTGCCCAGCAGCAAAAGGTAATACAGATTAAAGTTAACGCCAAACGCCAGCATGCCAATGCCCAGGATATAGTCTACCCGGGCGGAATTGTACCAAAAAACGGACGTGTTCTTGAGGCCAAAGCCTCCTGTCGCCGCCGTGCCAAAGGCATGGCAGAGGGCGTCAAACAGGGGCATGCCCACCGCCAACAGCGCCACCAACAACACTGCCGTCATGACGATATACATCATGTATAAAATGCGCGCCGTCGTGCGCAGGCTGGACGCCAGCTTGCCAAAGGCGGGGCCGGGCACTTCCGCCTTCATGATATGCGCATTGTCGGCATTGGTGGTGGGCAGCAGCGCCAGCACAAACACCAAGACGCCCATACCGCCGAGGAACTGGGTAAAGCAGCGCCAAAAAAGGGTGGAGCGCTGCAAACTCTCCACATCGGCGGCCACCGACGCGCCGGTTGTGGTAAAGCCCGAGCAGCTTTCAAAAAAAGCGTCAATCATGGTGGGAAACTCGCCGCTTAACTTAAGGGGCAGGGCGCCCAGCAGGCTCATCAGCACCCAGGTCAGCGAGCAGATAACCATCCCTTCCCGGGTATAAAAGCGCATGGAAGCAGGCTTTTTAAAGGACAAGAGCAGTCCCAGCAGGAGGGAAGCTGCGATGGCCGCCCCAAAGCTGAGTTGATAAATCGCATCTTCCCGGTAAATAAAGCTGACCGCCAAAGGCGCCAGCATCAAAAGCCCCAACAGCATCAGGATGCGCCCTGTTACAAAGCGTACGATGGACTTGTTCATTCTTTCAGTATCTCCCCGATGTTTTCAGGCGCCGCTGGCGAAGACCACCTGTTGATGCTTTAGCCTTGCGCTGAAGCGTTTTTCACTTACCGCATCCAAACGCGCATCAGACTTTGCGCCAGGTTCTCCGCGAAAACAAGATAACCATCGGCCATATTTCCAGCCTGCCCGCAATCATGCTAAGCGACAATACAAACTTGGTAACCAGGCTGAAAGGGGCATAGCTACCGGTGGGGCCCACGACGCTTAAGCCCGGGCCGATGTTATTGAAGGTGGCGGCTACCGCCGAAAAGGCGGAAAGAAAATTGGGAGCGTCAAAGGAGGTGACCAGCAGGAAAAGCAGGAAGGCCGTCAGGTAGACGCACAAATACCCAAACAGCGAGCGCTGGGACTCCCGGGAGATGGGCTTGCCGTTAAATACAATGGGCACGATGCGCCCCGGCTCCCGCTGGCGGCGGAACTCCGCCCGGGCGGTTTTGGCATAGAGCACCACGCGGGATACCTTAAGCCCCCCTGCGGTGGAGCCCGCCATAGCGCCGGAAAACATCAGCAGCAGCAAAATAACATGGGACAAAAGCGGCCACTGCCCAAAGTCCACCGTGGAATAGCCCGTGGTGGTGATAATGGAAGATACGGTAAAAAACACATCCCGCACCATTTTGCCGTAGTTATCGTACAGTTTGTGCACATCCAGGCAGATAAGGGCAATGGAGCACAACACAATCAGCAGGTACGCCTTTAACTCCTCATCCCTGAAAAACTCCCGGGCCTTGCGCAGCAGCAACAGGTAGTACAGGTTAAAGTTGACGCCAAACACCAGCATGCCGATGCCCAGGATATAGTCCACCCGGGCGGAGTTATACCACAGCACAGACGAGTTTTTGATGCCAAAGCCCCCCGTCCCCGCCGCACCAAAGGCATGGCAGAGGGCATCAAACAAAGGCATGTCCACCGCCAGCAACGCCACAACCAGCGCCGCCGTCATCACCATGTACATCACATACAGGATGCGGGCGGTGGTGCGCAGGCTGGATACCAGCTTGCCAAAGGCAGGGCCGGGCACCTCCGCCTTCATGATATGCACATTGTCGGCGTTGGTGGTGGGCATCAAGGCCAGCACAAACACCAAGACACCCATGCCGCCGATTAAGTGGGTAAAGGAGCGCCAGAAGAGAGTGGAGCGTTGCAACCCTTCCACATTGGTAGCTACCGACGCGCCGGTGGTGGTAAAGCCCGAACTGATTTCAAAAAAGGCATCAATAATAGTAGGAAACTCGCCGCTTAACGTAAGGGGCAATGCGCCCAGCAGGCTCATCAGCACCCATGTCAGCGCGCAGATGACCATCCCTTCCCGGGTATAAAAACGCATGGAAGCAGGCTTTTTAAAGGACAGTAGCAACCCCAGCAGGAGGGAGGCCCCAACGGCTGCCCCAAAGCTGAGTTTGTAAATCAGGGCTTCCTGATAAATAAAGCTGACGGCCAGGGGCACCAGCATCAAAAGCCCCAGCAGCATCAGGATGCGCCCTGTCACAAAGCGTACGATGGACT
>CAZCBC010000025.1:1461-2025 GCA_964496775.1 uncultured Oscillospiraceae bacterium | reverse complement strand
GATATCCTCCCAGGCGCCGCTGGCGGAGACCACCAGCACATGCTGCCCGGGCTGCATAACGCTGTCGCCCGTGGGAATATTCAGCTGCTGCCCCTGAATAATGGCGGCGATGAGGGTGCCGGGCTTTAAATCCAATTCCCGAATGGGCTTGCCTGTCAGCGCCGGGTTGTCGGGCAGGCGGAACAGCAGCGCTTCGGCGCTGGACCCCTTCAGGCGATAGAGCGCTTCCACCTTGCTGCCCTCGGAGTTGGAAATGGCGCGCACAATGCGCAGGATGTTGGTGGTAACAATATCCGCCGGGGTAATGACGCTCTGGATGCCCATCCCCTTGAGCATATCCAGCAAATTGGTACGGTTGACCTTGGTAATGTTGCGGGGCACGCCGCGGGAAGCGGCGAACATGCTGACCAGGATATTTTCCTCGTCAATGCCTGTCAGGCTCACCACACAGTCGTAACCCTGTATGTTTTCAGTATCCAGCAGGGTTTGGTCGGTGCCGTCGCCCTGGATAATCGACACCTCGGGAAAACTGACGGCCAGGTCCTCCGCCGCGCTGAAATTGCT
>CAZCBC010000025.1:0-1451 GCA_964496775.1 uncultured Oscillospiraceae bacterium | reverse complement strand
TTTCGATAACCTTGATATCCAGCTTCCATTCCTTCAATAGTTCCAGCAGATAGCGGCAGATGCGGCCGCCGCCTACAATCAGCACGCTGCGGATGCGCGCCACCGTGCCCATCTTGCGGTACAGGGTGCCCATGTCCTGAGGCTTGCCGATAATAAACACCCGGTCGTTTAGTTCCAGGCGGGTATCGCCCCGGGGGATGATGGTCTGTTCGCCGCGGATGACCATGCACACCAGCAAGCTTTGAAAGGTTTTTCGCAGCGTAACCAGGTCTGTGCCATACAGCACGGAATCCTCGGTAACCAAAAGCTCCACCAGGTTCACGCGGTTGCCGGCGAAAGGCTCCACCGACAGGGCGGAGGGATAGCGCACCATGCGGTAGATTTCCTGGGCGGCCTCAAAATCAGGGTTGATCATGCGGGCAATGCCCAGGCTGTCCCTTACAAAGTTCATGTGGGCGGCGTGCTCAGGCGTGCGAACCCGGGCAATAACATACTGGGCGCCCAGTTTCTTGGCAATCACGCAGGAAATGATGTTGACCTCATCCATGGGGGTCACGGAAATAAACATGTCCGCCTTGTCCACCCCGGCTTCCATCTGCACATCGTAAAACGCGCCGTTGCCCTGAATGCCCAGGATTTCGTAGCGCTCCATCAAATCCTGCAGGCGGTCTTCCTTTTGCTCAATCAAGGTGATGTCGTGACCTTCCCGGCTCAAATCCCGGCACAGCACGGCGCCTACCTTCCCCGCCCCTACAATGACAATCCGCATATTGGCCTCCTCTGACATAATCCTCTGTATTATAATCCCTCACTATCCCTTTTGGGAAGAAAAACATTCCGGGCGAAAACCGTCCCACCCTCGGGTAAAAGAAACATAATTTACTTTTTTTCTGTTCAATCATGTCTATCTTGGTTATATTTATTTTGTCGAAAGACAAAATTAATTTCAGGAGGATATCTCATGAAGAAAACCTCAATGATTGCCCTGCTGGCAGCCCTGATGCTGCTGGTCGCTTCCGTCGGCTTCGCCTCCGCCGAAACCGAAGTGGTGCTGCGCCGCGGCTACGGCGCCCCCCACGGCGAGCGTGCCGTTGGCCGCGCCGTTGTGCTGACCGCCGGAGATACCATCGTTGCCGCCCATATAGACGAGTTTCAGTACATGGCGCCCGGCGAAGGCATCACCCCCGTGCCCAACTCCGACAAGGGCTTTGGCACCGGCGCCAAGGAAGGCGTTGTACTGATTTCCAAGCGTGCCAACGATGCCGCCTATTCCAAGCTGATGGCCGAAAAGGCTCAGGCCACCAAACTGCTGAGCGAAGGCTATGATGCCATCCAGGCGTTTGCCGCCGGCAAGACCATCGCGGAACTGGAAGAAGTCCTCAAGACTGCCGAGCCCGGCAAGCCCGTGGACGCCGTTTCCGGCGCCACCCTGGTGGACACCGTAGGCTACC
>CAZCBC010000024.1:15030-22838 GCA_964496775.1 uncultured Oscillospiraceae bacterium | reverse complement strand
TTTTCATTATTAATGACCTCCCCATCCTGATTCTTTCCTGATTTTTTGTAAAAAGCTGTTCTTTCGACTTGTAAAAACATACATCGTTTATACCGGTTTTACTCATCACTCGAATTTACTGTCAATCCAATGATTTACCATATATTACCATCAATTATCCAGATTATCAACCCATCCAAAACTCCATTTTATTGCATAATTATGCACTCATTAATAGTTTGCTCAGAATCTTTTCTGTATATTTTGCTGTGTTTTGAGGCGATTATTCGCGAATTTTCGCAAATCTCTTAGAAATTTTTCATTCAGTTTGCTTTGAGATTAGATAAAATACAGGTATTTAGCATTAAAAATTTTTTATCTTTTTTTAATTTTTTTCTTTTCCCAAATTTACCATGTAATATCAAGGAATTCTGGGGCTACATAAAATTGACACATTTCTTTAATATATTGCAATCTGCCCAGAAAGGTTACTTTTCCACACTTCAAGACACAGAAAACCCTTATGTTTCAAGGATTCTTGATCCGCAGATATATTAAAATGTAGTTTTTAAACCAAATTCAACATCCTTAAATTGGCTCGCTCGACTTGTCTGTAAATAAGGTATGGTTTGTAAATATTTCGTTTTCCTTCCATTAACATACCGAAGTATTGGCATTTTCACCTTTTAACGCTTTTTACAGGAGTCCGTCTCACCCTACCAGTATTACGAAATAAATCTTGTCATTCAAAAAAAGGAGTGTTTTAGCAAGCAGATAAAAATTATCTGCGCCTTTATCGTTCAGAATCTATTCTTTTGTTGATAATAAAATCATCACAAAGTATAATGTTTTAATATAATCTATCCTGAGTGGTGACAAGTTTCCCTTTGCTCCGCGGTTAATTGACCTGAACATAATACGTCTACACACGATGATTGAATCTCATTACTTGCCTTGGGGGACGCAGATGAACAGTAAAGGTCGCAGCATATGGCTCGGTCTTGCCGCAGGATGTATCCTGCTGCTGTTGTTTTGGCTTCCTTTCCTTTGGAACAGTTATCAAGCACGCAAGCTTAACTCAATCAGGCAAGCCAATCTTATATCCGCCGCCGGGGATGGACGGGCAGCCATGCAGGGGGATCATCTGCTGATTACCCGGAATTGTGAAAGCGCTCAGCAGGGAGCGGTATCCGTCAGCCTGGGCGGACGGCACTGGTACAGTTTGCCCGAGGGCGGCATTGTGCTGCCCTATGACCGTCAATTGAATCATCAGGTGTTTGTGGCGGCAGATAATCGGATGGCCATTATTCCGGTGAACGCTCAGATAATGGCTGAACAGAAGCTTGAAGTTGACATCGCCTTAGCACCCAAGGCTCCGCCGCTTGTGTTCTTTGAACCTGAGGACGTTAATAACGAAATGCGCATAACTGTACAGGGAGCCAAATCCATACAAATGGACCCGCAAATCCCCGGTGTACACGCGGTTCTTCGGGATGATGCGGTCTTCCTTTCCCTTGATGCTGAATTGTACAAGCATTACTTTTTCAGTTTTCGGTTGATTTGTGAAAACGCGCTGGGAAAAGCGGTTACCACCATAGCCGTACGCCCGAAACGTACCGAGGTATCGATTCCTATTAGAACCGCCCAGGACTTGCAGGCCATTGCGGAGAACTTAAGCGGTTCCTATATCTTGTTGAATGATATTGATCTGCAGGATGTTGCCTGGCAGCCCATCGGCAACAATCAAACACCTTTTTCCGGCATATTAGATGGAAACGGCTATGCCATTACGGGATTATCCTTTCCAGGGAGCAACCCAACTAAAGCGCAGATGTCCTTTTCTCTTTTTACAGAGTGCCGGAACGCTGTTATCCGCAATCTGCGCATGATATGTCCTCAGATTGATGGCAGTCTGGCAAAAACAGAAAACATGTCGGCAGCCGCATTGGCCGCAGTATGCGGGCAATGCCTGCTGGAAAACTGTGCTGTCTTTGGCGGATATATCAAAAGCAACAAAGATTATGGGGCCGGTTTGGTGGCGGTTACGGAGGACAGCGTTTTGTTGCATCTGTTCAACTCTGCCCGGGTTGAAATAGAACTTCCCGGAGATGTCATGATGAATTGCGGTGGCATCGTGGCAAACATGAATGGCTTTATGGCCTATTGCGCCAACGAAGGAGATGTAAGCGCCACACATTTGACGGGCGGGTTGATGGGCTTTGCCCCCAAATCCTCCATATGGCGGTGCATTAACTCCGGTATCGTCCACGGCGCGGTGTTCATTGGAGAGTTTCCGCCGGGCGCCTTTTTCCAAACCATAGGCAATTACTATCTCAGCGACTGTGTTTTTACCCAGGGAAGCGCCGGGCGGGCGGGCAGCGCGTTTGCTCTTGCAGGCATAAGCAACATCCGGGTTATCGCACCGGACGCCTTGCAAAACATGGATGCTCTCTCTAATTTGGGCGTATTGGAAGGGGAAAATGCCCAGTGGATGCTTCATGACGCAGACGCCAGGGGGCCCCTGCCCAGCGGCATCCGCACATTAAAAGGATACAGGCCGGGAGGTGATGGCAGTGACTGATAACAGCTTCCTTGATACGGCATTTGTTTATCTACCTGAAGAAATACGGCAAAGAATAACGCTGCTTACCCTGCTTGCAGGCAACGAACATCGGGAGGTCTACGCCGCCCGGCATCTTGTAAGCGGTGATAAAATCATCCTCAAATGGACGGATGCGGACAGCGCTGACGATGCTGCACGGGAATATGAGTTGCTCCAGAAGTTGTCTCATGAGAGCATTCCCCGCGCCATTGCCTTTGTGAAGGAAGGCGGGAGGGACTACTTGCTGCGCAGCTTTGCCCAGGGAGAAACGCTGGATGCCCTGGTAGAGAGGGATGGTTGCTTCAGCCCTCGACGCACGGCAGAAATTGCCCTGTCGCTATGCTCGGTGCTGGGTTATCTGCACCAGCAGGAACCACCCATTATTTTTAAGGACATCAAACCGGAGAATATTGTGCTTACCGCCAACGGCAAACTGAGCCTGATTGATTTTGGCATCGCCCGGGAAAAGCACCAGCAAAAGGACAGGGATACCCGGCTCATGGGCAGTTTTCCCTACGCCTCGCCGGAACACCTGGGTTTCCGGGATACTGACCCGCGCAGCGATATTTTTTCACTGGGACGCTTGATGGCGTATCTGAGCACCGGGGATGTGCATGGAAACGCCCCCGACCGGCAATTACAGGCCATCATCCGAAAATGTACGCGCCTGGAGCCGGGAAAACGCTATGCCAATGTGCAGCGGCTGGAGCACGCCCTGAAAAAGTTGCTGAACCCCCTTTCCCGCAGGGAAATCTTTGTTATTTTTCTGGTTGCGCTGCTTGTTGTTGCAGGTGGCTTGGCTACCGTAACGCAGCTGCTGAAAGCGCCCGCCCTGCCCGCCACCACTCCTCCGCCTCTTTCGGCAGACAGGCGGGAGCAGGAGGAAAACATGCTTCTGTCCATGACGCTGCAAGCCGTTAAAGAAGGCAAGCCATATACAGAATGCGTAATTTCCGCGGACGGAACACATTGGTATGCTCCCAGCGTTGAGGGTAAGGCGACATTGTCGGTTTTTCCTTTCCGCGAACATTTTTTGCGCGCGGCGGAGGGCAACCGGGAGGTGGTTGTAAACACTTCGGTTCTTACAAAGGAGGATACGCAAATCCATATGTTGAATCTGGAGCTTGCGCCTATTGCACCGGAGCTGATGAGATTCAGCCTTACGGGCTTAAGCCAATCTCTTCCCCTGCCCTTTGAGCAGACCGAACAGTTCATCTGGACGCACCCAGTAGAAGGAGTCGGCATCAAGAAGGAAGGGGACACCTGGATGTTGGCATTGGAAGAAACTCTCTCCCCTGTACCCAACCGTTTGCTGATGGGAAAATGCATTAACGCCCACGGCACAGCGGATGTAACCATCCTGCTCTCTGCCCCGGAGGAAGAAAATCCTGTATTTATCTGCACAGCGCAGGAGCTGGATAGCATTCGCAACAACCTGAAGGGGCGCTATGTGTTGGCTAACGATATTGATTTGTCCGACATTACCAGCTGGACACCCATTGGGGATGAACGCTTTCCCTTTGAAGGCAGCTTAGACGGCCAGGGACACATCATCAAAGGGCTAAAAGTACAGCAGAAGACCACCGGCTGCGCCGGACTTTTTGGTAAGACGGAGAACGCTTCCATCCGGCGTGTTATTCTTAAGGAACCCACCATTCTGGCAAGCCACGCGGCCTATGGCGGCACAGGCAGCCTGATTGGCTGGCAGGTAGGCGGCCTGACAGAGCATTGCGCGGCCATAGGCGGCAGCGTATATGCGGATGTAGGATACGATTCCGGCATCGGTGGGCTGGTAGGTATCAACCAGGCAGGCATGGTGCAGGGTTGTTTTGCCAGCACCTGGGTACAGATGGCGACCAACAACAGCTTTGACAAGGGGGAAAACTTAGCCGGCGGCCTGGTAGGCATGAACAGCGGCTACATCACCTTGTGCGGTTTTGCAGGAGAACTGGATGGCAGCTGCCTCGCGGCAGGCATTTCAGGGTTTTGCGATAAGGGCATTATCACCCGGTGTTACAGCGCAGGCACTATCAAGGCGCGGGATTACCAGGAAGTCTTTGCCCCGGGCGGCATCGCCCACATGCTTACCCGCTCCGGCCGCATTAGCAACTGTGCCTACGCCCTGGGCACAGCTGCCATTGGCGCCAGCGTAACCCGAGGCGGCGTGTTGGAGAACATTGTGCCGCTGCCCATAGAAAACATACAAAAAGGCGAGGGCCTTACGAAAGCCCTGCGCCTTGAGGAAGAATTGTTTGTTACTGCGCCCGCTTGGAGCATGTATCCTTTGCCAAAGGGACTGGCGCAGTTGATAACGCCGGAAGGTTTATCTGACTGAAGGGGATGATACTTCTCCCTGCTTTTAGTACACTGATATCAACCTGGTTCTTTTGAAATGTATTTCCGCCTCGCTCCCCAAGTCTACTTTAAAGACAGGAGGGGCGGGGCGGTATGTGTAACCGTCAGTTGTTGAACTGCTTCCGCGCCTGTGCAAGAAAGTTGTTATCAAACCTGGGCAAATCGCTTGGGTTCCAGGGCAGGGCGGCATACTGCCGCAATTTGCGCCTGCGGAACAGTCGATGGAAGACAATGCCCACCACGATGCCTGCCACAAGAGGCAGAAGAGCAAGCATTCTCAACGGTTCCGGCAGCACACCCGCCACCATAATCGGCAGAAACCCGAGCCAGAAGACGCAATTACCCACAACGAATGCCCGCGCAAACGCCCCATTACAGCCCATGATGTCCTCGCACCAGGGCTGCGTCTTGCCGCATTGCGGACACTTCACACGGGTATTCTTGTCAAACGCCTTCCACTCATAGGGCCAAGCAGCTAAACGGGATTTGTCATACGAATCCTGCCACTGAGTCTTGTTTTTGGGCGATTTCAGGTATGCCTCCAACGAGCTGCCTGCCTCCACATGGAACCAATCTTCCTGGCGTTCCTTGCGCGTCTCCAGAAAGGCCTTCAATTTGCCCTCTGCAACGGTGCTTCGATAGTGCTCCAGCCGGTTTTCAGCGTATTCCAGCTCAAACGGCAGGTTAGCGCTGGCCTGTATATTGGACGCCATGCCCATCATGCGCTCATCCAAGCCATGGGCGTAACCGCCCTTGAATGCGTAACCCGTGGCTTCGATCTTTTCCTCCCCCCGGATGGTTGTACCGCAATAGGCACAGTGACAAGTATAGGGTACGGCGAGGGATGCCGTACTGGTGCTGGTGGTGGAAACTTTCATATTTTTCTCTCCTTTGTTTTGTCATACTTGCTCGGCAAACATAAATTGTTGTTCCTTGTATCCCGCAGCCATCCCCAACGTGGAGATGCTGACGGGCCTTCGACGGGCGCATCACATTGAAACGGTTAATGTATTCCTGAATGAGCTGTTCCCCCTTTGCGCCATATGACAAACCCAGTGCGCACTCCACGATGGCCGCCTTTATTCGCCGGTCACACCAAGCAGTGCGGCGCCCGGTACATTTACCTACTTTTGCAGGCGAGCTGTATTGAAATACATGATGCCAATGCTATGGGAATTGGCAAGATACACCAGCGTGTTTTGATCGGGTAGCATCCATGCGCACCAGGGAACGGTTTCCAAATGGGCCAGGTCTGCTGATGGGATGTTGAGCGCTGCCGCAAAGGGAGCAATTTGGTCGAAATCCGTTATGTTTGCGTTCCCGTACATGCCTCTCAGCGTGGTGCAGAGCTTGTCATACACCTCATCCTTGCCAATGTCTTTGTTTTGGAATGTTTGTATGAGGCATACCAAGTCGTCCTTCTGAAAAAGATATCCAAGCGTTACCGCGCTCTCTTCCCATGGCGTGCCCTGTCCGGCAAGAGCGGTGATGTTCTCAGACATCTGCCCCTGCTGCATGTTTTCACCCAGCAGCGCAGTTACATCAGCCGCAGTGGCGTCCCAGGTAAGGTTTCCGGGAAGGATGAAGCGCAGATCCATCTCCAACCATCTGCCCAGCGGCAAGTCCGGGACACTTGAGTCAGTTGTTGCACCCTTCTTTTCTACCCGTCGACAGGGGATGATATATGTGAACTGTTTTCCGCTCTTGAAGGTGGTCACCACGAGAAGCGTCAGCACCTCGTCCCGGTATTCCCAGAACCCTCCGCATGAGGTGATGGACAGCGCGTTGTCTGCAGGGATATCTACTGTGAAGGTATTATTATCCGCGCTCAGGCGCACCGGGTAGCTTTCACGATAGCCGGATTGTTCAAAGATGTATTGGCCGCTGCCATCCTCGTTGACAGTGAAGGTCAGGTGAATGTCGTCATGTTGTCCCTCCCATTCACCCACAAAGTCTTTCAGGATATTGGATGTTGGCACTTCCTCTCCAAACGACAGACTCAGCGCTGAAACATCCAGCGTCTTGGGGAATGCAAAGAGATAGGTGAGGGTGTTGCCCTTTGACATCGCAGCGCCCGGCTTATAAGCTTGGCCGTTTTCGTCCTTCAGGCATGCTGATTCAAACAGGGCGTGCCGTAACGTTTCGTCCGCCGCAAGCGTTCCCGGCACCTCCAGCACAAGACCAAGGGCACGTTCATTGTCCTTCATATCGGCGGGGGCAAACATGGGCTTATCCTGTATCTCTGCAAGCCGTATGGTGTGATTGCGCCAGGTATAGTCGCCCGTTTCGAGAGCGAAAACTGCTGGTAGCAATAAGGTCAGCAACAGGCTAATGGTAATAAGAAAGCTAACTATCTTTTTCATTGCGTTCTCCTTTTTTTATTTTCAGACCTTGGTGAAAGTGCGACGCTTTTTTATCTCGCATACGTTCCCGTCACCGTAGCTTCGGCCAGTACCTTTCCCTCCAACACCTTCTGCATTTGCGACAGCTTGAAGCCAGCCTTTAATTCCAGCGTTTCTGACAGCGCGTAAATCGTAAAGACATAGCGGTGCACGCCGGAGGGCGGCGTAGGCCCGCCGTAGCCGACAGTCCTAAAATCGTTGACGCCCTGTATGATTTCTTCCGGCCAATCGACGCTTGCGTTTTCAGGGATTTCACAGGTAGTATTGTCCACAGGTATGTTGGCAGCAATCCAATGGATCCAATCGCCACCGTCCGGGTCGATCATGGTGATGGCAAGGGCAACTGTGCCTTCCGGAATATTGCTGATTGTTAGAGGCGGCGAAAGCGAGGGGATTCTTCTGTTGACGAACTGTTTTCCCTTTGCCCCATAAGGCAATCCAAGCGCTCCGTCCTGGATAGCGGTGCTCGT
>CAZCBC010000024.1:0-15016 GCA_964496775.1 uncultured Oscillospiraceae bacterium | reverse complement strand
GCCGTTTCAGGGACAACCACAGATTCCGCCAAAGCAGTTACATTTACCAGCAGGATAAGAATGACAGATACAAACAGAATCATACGTTTCATTAAATAATACCTCCTTAGTTTCCAAGCAATTGGGCTGCCTTGATTAACTTCTCCGCAGTATCGGGGAAGGCCAGGGAAAAACGCCGCAGCAGCAAGGTAGACAGGTTGCTGGTATCCACTTTGCTTTCCAGATCATCATCCATCAGCGAGTATACCGGCCAGTTGGTTGTTTCCGGCAGGGTGGGCAGGGTATCCGTTTCCTGAAGGGTGAGGGCGAGAGATAGCACAGGCTCCTTGCCGAAAACCGATAGCTGGGCGGTGGTTTCCGATTGGTAAGATTCGGCTTGTTGCGCTTTGTGCTCTGCCGCTACGCCCACAAGGGGCATACCCGCCGAATACGCCCAGAGAGAGAGGGCAAGGGGCTTACCTTCAGACGAAGCATATTGCAGGGCGATGTGGGTGCTTTCTTGTATAGGCTGACCGGAGTCCCCCACGGTTTGCAGGCGAAACTTTTCCCATTCCACTCCCTGAGGTGTGCCGACCCCTTCAAGTTTGCTCCCCTCGCCTGCTGTCAGAATCACGCCGCCCTTCTTGCCGGGCAACACAGCCAGGCGGAAAGGCATATCTTTTTGCACTCGTGAGGTATCTATGACGTAGCACAGGCTGTCCAGCCCTGCCCGGCCATAGGCGGAAAGTTCCAGCAGATCCGCTTCATCCTGGGACAGAATTTGAGCAAGGGCTTCCTTCAGTTCCCTGCTGGTTTCTGCAATGGCGGACTTCGGCTCAGGAGGCTCCCCCTTCATCACACTGGAGGTATACATCACCTGTGTGATGGCCGTTTGCAGGGCAAAATCCTTTTCAAAGGCATCCAGCAGCGTTTTGAGCACCCGAGCCGCATCGTGGGTGGTGATCACCTGGCTGACCATCATATTAAATTCGCCTAATTCGCCTATTAGATAGTTGCCCAGTTCCGCTTCCTTATCATTTAGCAGATTGTTTGCTTCCTCCCTGAGCAAAATCAGATAGGGGCTGATGAGACCGGAAATGTCCAGATTCAGGAGGGAAGATGCCTGCTCCAAAGCAGGCTTTGCCCTATCCTGGGGCAGGTAAAACAGACAGTCCAGCAGGTCAGTGGCAATGCCGTTGCCCCCGGTTTTGGCATCCGCCCACAGGCTTGCGGAAGCTAAAACCGCTTGCTCCGTTCCCAGGGATAACGAGAGAGCCCAGGGCGCAAAGGAGCCGGAAAGGCGCAGGTCTGCCACACCATCGGCCAGGGTTTTGATTGCTTCAGATGCGCCTTCAGGATTATCCGACCGCTGCAAGGCACGCTGAAACTCCTCAAACAGCGGCGTATCACCCTGCAATAGGGGCAGCAGGACTTCCGTATCCGGGCTTAAGGTCAGCGTCCATTGAAGTGCGTGGTTTCGGGCAAACACATCCTGAGAATTGGCTGCGCTAGCGGTGCAGGCACCCAGTAAGAGCAGTCCGCACAGTAGCAGTATCAGTGTTCTTTTCATATGCTTTCTCCTTTTTACCAATCGTATTCTCCACGTACCAGTCGGTAAAGTTGCGTATGGTTTGCTTCCCCAGGCACCAGCAGCAGATCATCAGTCAGAAAAACCATGCCCGCTGCGTACCAGGGGTTTTCGCGCTGAAGGAATGGCCGAGAGATTTCCAGCTCTTTCGGCAGTACGATAGCACGTGGTGGTTCATCCATCCGAGCGTTCAGCAAATAAAGTTGGAGAGGCTTCTCCTCGTTTTGCATTTCTGTCACCAACAAATAACGGCTACCGCTGGGGTTCATGGCGACATGGAGGAAGCGGAGCGTTTGTTCATCCTCGGCGCTGTTGTTTTTTATGTCGTTAAAGGCATCATACGTAGTTTCATACGGCGTACTTAGTGTAAAATGAACCGTATTATTCTCCATTTTCGCGGAGATGCGCCACATCTTGCCATTAACCTTCACAAGCTGTAGCTTGCCAGGTTGTCTACTAGTCGTGTACTGTTCCATCGTCGCGCCCTGGCCGGATGCGGCGAAATGGGAAACGCTCAGATGAGGAAGGGCCTTCTGGGTGAAGCCCCAGCCGCCGGAACCTTCCCTGAAGGTCAGCAGCGTGTTTTCATATGCACTCATGACGCTAAAGATGTCGCCGTTTTCGTTCATGCCCAAAGTGGGATAGGCCATCATCATTTGGTGGGTGTCCGCCAGCAACTCATGAGTTTCTTTAGCTATGTCATATCGGCACAGCCTGGCGGAGTGATCCCTTAGCTCCGTATAATACAGGTATTTGCTGTCCGGGCTGAACAGCCCCTGCATGGCGGTGTTGAACGCATGCGGTTTGCCTTTCTCATACGCCCTGATGGAGAACGCTTCTCCCTTCTGGGTGTCAAGCAGCATCAGCGGAATGGGCTGCATCCTTCGGATGGGCATAACCGCATTGATCAGGCAGATGTATTTCCCATCAGGCGACCAGTGAAACCCTTCGCTGCCCACCATTTTGGCGGGCACCCTGGAGAAATAACGGATGGACTGCTGCGCCCCTTCCCTAATCGTCACGGCGCAGCGGGACAGGTTCAGCGATACGGCGCGTAGCGTCGTACCCGCTAACAGATACAATCCATTTCCTTCACTGCACAGGATACGCTGACCGTCCGGCGAAACAGACAGCACATAAAATCCCTCTTTTAGCAGCGCATCGCCTTTCATGGTGGTTTGCACCGTGTCCTCGTCTGAGCCGATGCGCGATTCCGCGCCCCTCATCTGGGCCAGCATCAGTGTGTCGGCAATGATGGGAGTTTTATAACCAACAACGGTATATTCTGTATTCTGGTCCAGCCACTCTACTGGTTCCAGTTTGTAGGGCGGAGGAGGGGCGATCATCCCTTCCGACTGGACGCAAGACAACAGGGAAATCAATGCCAGGTATAGCAGCAACAGGCGTTTTCTCATGGATTCAACCTCCTCTCCTAAAAGGTTCCGTTTCGTTTGCTTGTCCGTCGCGGCAAATAGATTAAGTAAGGCGAATGAGGAGAGCCATAAGCACAATCACAATCAAAAGACCGGTCATCCACAGGTTCCACTTTTTCGCGCTGACAAGCCGCAGCTGCGCAATGTCGTCAAAGGGATGTTTGGCAGCGCGCAGGGTTTTTATTAGTGGCACAAGCCCCAGGAAGTAGCACCAAAGATTGCTGATGCTCCACAATATCAGGCTGATTTTTAGCGGGCGCACGCGCTTTTTTCCGTGCGACGCTTCACGGTACGCTACATTGGGATTTTCCTCCAGCAAAATACCTTTGCCGGTTTTTAACATTACGTCGATGCGCAAGGCGCCGGATTTGGGGGCGTCAAACTCGATTTCTTTTTGAATCACCCCGTTGCATACGGCGGTCAGCTTGTTGTGAGAAAGGGTTAATGTGGTATGTATGATGTCACCATTACCCAGCGGGGACAATTCCCGCCCGTTCAGGGAAAGCTGTATCTTGTTGGCTGAGCCGATGAGGCCCTGCCGGTGGACAATGTACAGCGCAGAAGGGGTATCAAGTTTTTCAGCAGCGGCTTCCATGTGGGCTATTTGCTGCTGTTGCTCCGCTATTCGTTTTTTCTCCGCTTCCGCTTCCAGCGGCGCCTGCTTGGAAATGTTGATAAGGGTACCAATTTCGCTGAGGATAACCAGCGCCATCATACCGATGAATACTATAGGCGGCAGTTCAATTGTGCCAAACAGCGCAATCGAGCCGCCTGACTGCATCACGCTGACACCCCACAACAACACGCCGCCCGACCAGACGATATCATAGATAGCACCGGCCTTTTTGGACTTTTGCCGGATGAAGCTTCCAATCAAAAGCAGGGGGATAAATAACGCCATGGGGGATACTTCTGAACCTCTTCTCATACTAATATACTCCTTTTTATTGAATTGTTACAGAGGATAGGACGGCTTCTGCATGCGTCAAGGCATCCTGCCCCATAAACAGCAGGAACAGCGCCGTTTTGCCGCTGCCCAGGGCATAAAAGGCCAGCGGGCCGGATTCTGTATTGCCGCTAATACGCGCCGCTTTCCATGGGCCTACCGTTACCACCTCCGGAGTTGCCTTCAACTTGGTAGACTTTGGCAGATAGGTAGAGGCCAGCGTAGGTGCCAGCGCCTCGGAATAATTGGCATCCAACGTGCGTTTACGTACCGCAATCGTATTTTTCTTTATCACGTCCAGAAAGATAATTCCATTGTTGGCCTCCATGTTTTTGTATCCTTCCGGATAAACAAACGTGTAGTTTTCCTGGTTAAAGGATATATAGCCCTCCGGAGCATCAACCTGAGAAATCGGTTTTTCCGCGTTGAAAACCACAATGGAGGCCAATATATCCTCTTGCGCAGCGATGGCGTTCTGCCCGATAAACCGGAACACCAGCATATGCGACCCACTTGATAGGTAGTTTTGCTGCGCCTGGATAGAGCCGTTGATGGTGCCGAATGCACGGAACCCCCGCAGAGCTCCATATTGCAGCATTTCGTACTTTCCATTGAATTTCATCTTGCTCTTGCTGTTTTTCTGCTGAGTGATGAACATTTGAATAGTAGACTCGTCCTTCTCCTGATTTCCTGTCAGTTCTATTAAGTTGGTTGTCATGCTAAATGCCTGCACGCCGCTTTCTTTGCCAGGTATTTCCAGAATCAGGGAGCCATCCTTTGCCGCCCTCCGATTCCATGCGGCGGGATACTGGAAGCTGAAGATTTCATCCCGGTATTCCGCCATTTGCTCTGCCCCGACCAGGGGTAAACTGGCAAGCAGCAACATGATTGCCAGAATGGCAGATAGCAGCGCGCGTGACTGCCGCCGGCTTTCATGTATAAGGTTGGATGCTCTTTGGAGTTGTAGGGTTATTTGTTTCATTGGTTTATCCTCCTTTTTGGGTTTCAGCTTTGATTGTCTCCATCATAGAGAAGATTCCAATAAAAAAAGCGTGCAAATTGCACAGTTGAAAAAATATTTTTAAAAATTTTCCGACTGTGCAATTTGCACGCTCTTTCTCTAAAGATTTATGTTTTCATATGATTAACGGAATACGTTCAGGACAAAAGGAGGAACCAACATGAAATCAGGAAAAACTGTTTTCGCCTTGCTGACGGCCTTACTTCTGCTACTGAGCAGCCTTACAGCCGCATTGGCAGAGCAGCCCGCCCGTAAACTTCAACCAAGCGATGTGGAGGGCATGAGCCTGGACAGCATGAACAGACGCGCAGTAAAATTGTACGACCAAGGAAACTATGAGGAAGCCTTTGCCTATGCTCTGTACGCCGCCGAGAAAGGGCACGCCGCTGCCCAGAGCAATGTAGCCATCCTGTATGAAGACGGTGCAGGCGTAATGCAGAATGATGCAGAATCTGTCCGCTGGATACGGCTTGCGGCAGAGCAGGGTTATGCCAATGCGCAGAACAGGCTGGGGGTACGTTACTTTAAAGGAAAGGGCGTAACGCAGGATTATGCGCAGGCATTCTATTGGCAAAAGCTTGCGGCAGATCAGGGCCTTGCCATCGCTCAGGCCAACTTGGGGCTATGCTATGAGGATGGGAAGGGTGTAAAGCAGGATATAGACGAGGCGCTGCGGCTGTACAAGTTGGCCGCCGCTCAGGGCGAACCCTATGCCTTCACGCGCATAGGAACCATGCATGAGTATGGCGTAGGCTTTGCCGCAGATGACCACAAGGCGCTGGAATGGTATCAGCTGGCTGCCGAAAAAGGCGACAGTGATGCCATGAACTTCATCGGACTGCTGTATGAAAAAGAACAGGGCATCGGCCAGGATTATCAGGAGGCACTGAAATGGTTTCAGCAGGCCGCCGACTTGGGGCTGCCCGCCGCCCAGTATAATGTGGGCGTATATTACGAAGCAGGCTTGAGTGTGCCACAGGATGAGACAGAGGCTGCCAAATGGTACACCCTGGCTACAGACAATGGACATCTCACGGCTGCCATCAAGCTGGGGCTTCTGTACGAAGAAGGGCGCGGTGTCAAAGAGGATCTTTCCGAAGCGCTGCGGCTGTACCAGTTGGCCGCTGCTCAGGGCGATGAAGATGCCCCGGAAAAAGTCAAAAGAGTAGAAGAAAAAATAAAGGAACGGGCCTTGCTTAGCCAACTTGGAAAATCGACCCCACCCCCCACGCAAGCGCCAACAGCTGCCCAGCCCCCCGCAGCTACCCCGGCACCTGCGCCAAAGGCGGAAGCAGCAAGCGCCGTTTCCCTCACGGTGGAGGACAGGGCTTATCGGCTGACCTTGCTGGATATCGGAAAGGATGAAGAGGGCAAAACATCGGTTTCCATTGCAGGAACGGGCGGAGTTGTGTTTTTCCGGAACGGACAAATGGTTATCCCCGTACATATGCGTATTGTCTGCGAGGAAAAGACATACGAATATGCCGGTGCTACGGTCAGCACGGATAAAACTACATTTACCTTTGAAACAGACCAGCAGCCTGACATGATCTATGTGTACCCCTACGACAAGTCGGATGAGCAGGCGGAATCCATCCTGCTGTGGAAACGGGATGGCGACACTTTGGAGACGGCTATTCCCGAGGAACTGGTGGGCAAATGGCACGGCACAGGCACACCCAAGAATGGCGGCAGGCCGATTGACCTGACCATCATCATCAACGCCGACGGTTCCGGCAAATACACGTTCAGTCAGGGCAGTTACCATGAGAGCTATCCCTTCACCATTACCAACGACGACAGCCGCTTCTCCGTAGACATTCCCGCGACAAGTCAGCTGGGCAGCGTAGAGGGCACCTGGGCGCTGGAAGATGGCGTCCTGAAGTTGGACATCACCTCCACATTTACCCGCGGAGGCAACTATTCCTATACCGCTGAATGTGAAAAAGTTAATGAGGAGGAGGGCAATGCAGCATCGGCTGAAACGGCTTCTGCTTCCGCCGCTCCCGGCGCAAAGCAGGCTGGCAAAGAAGCGCCTGCCTGGGCGGGCTGCGACTGGTAGCTGAGCACGTTGCACTTTAAGACTCTTAGCAAGGACAGTCCCTTTTCCATCGACGCAGGGATGAGCCTGAATGGCCCTACCACATACGGTTCCCATCTGTATTTTGATACCGATAACGCCATGTCTTCGGACATCAACCTGAATGGTCTGATAGAGGCCGTGCCCGAGCTGCCCTTCTCTGTGCCGGAATTGAATTTGACGAAATACGACGGCTTTACCTTGCAGGGAAATTTGTTGCGCCTGACCCCTGGGGACATCCTGCTGGCACTGGACTACGACATTTCGTCGGATAGCCTGACTCTAATCTATACCACCCATGTAAAGATACAAAGCCGGACCCTGGACAACGGTATAAGCACCAAGGCTGGCGAGACGGATATAGAAATCAAACTGGGCTTTGCGCCGAAAGAAAGAGAATAAAAATAATAACGGTATAGGAGGGAACTTTATGGGTATTTTTGATTTTTTGAAGAAGAACAAGGTAGCTGGTGAACCGTTCGCACTCGACATCAAGACGCCAGAGACATCCGCCACAGTAACGCTTCCGGGCAACGCGGTACCCTGTGATTGGGCCGAAAGCGCAGAAGAAATATTGAACGCGATTAAAAACACCTGGGGTGTGGCAGTCAAGCCTTACAGGATCAGCGAACAAGACGCACGGGCGCTGGAGCAGCAATACCCAATGGTCAGAGATTTGCGTTTCGAGAATGCCCAGTATGCCGTGGAGCAGTCCGAAAACAGCGTTTTCTGGCATGAATACGGTGCGTGGAATGATTTTGGGTACGCGAAGTTCCTCTACAAAGGGAAGCTGTACTACATCAACGTCTCTCCCACTATGAAACTCACACAGTCGATGTACGACCGCATGGGCGACTTGAACAACATGGCGAAGATACTGCTGTGCCTTGCCAATAAGGCAGGAATTGACCGTGACCAGCTGGTGCTCGTGCTGGAAGGAGAGCTGGTAGACCAGAAATGATTCGGCGAGAACAAGGATGATAAATAATGAAAAAACTATCAAAAATCATATGAACAGGAGGAACACAAATGAAACGCATCGTTGGATTACTGACTGCACTATTGATTATCGCTTTGTGCGGCACGGGACACATGGAGGTCACAGGCAAATATATCTGGAAGGGACATACGATTGAAGTTACTTCTATTGATAAGTTCACGCAGCTTCCCCTAAAAGCCCTTAAGGAAAATGAATATACCGTCGTCACAACCATGACGGTAGGGCAGGATATATGGAAGGATAAAAACACACTGAACGAATTTTACAACGAAGCGGCCCTGGTGGATACTCAGGGAAAAACCTACCGCCCGCAGGCAAGTGGCACCGGCAGGGATGAACCGGGTTGGGTGTTCTTCTTCTGTATCCCAGACAGCGTTTCATTAGAGGAACTGAGCTTTTCGCCAGGTGAAAAGGGAAGCAAAGTGAATAAAACCGGCGACCAACTGAAACAATCTGCAGATGGCCCTGCTGTCCTTGCAGCGGAAGACGGCAGTGCAGTGACGCTGACGCCTGTTGAGGCGGAAAAATTCAAGCAGCAGGACGACAATGTAATTGTGCATACCCGCATTGGAGAAACTGCCCATAACAGCGGCTCCATCTTCCTGCCGGGCAGCGGGCTGAGATTGACCAACATGCGCAATACAAAGCAATACGCCATGCCCATGGTTGCTTTTACATTTGAATCCGCCCTGGAGTTTGACAAGGCCGCCGACGCCCTCGGCGCGATTGGAAAAAAAGCAACGCTGACCTTAGAGGGAAAAACCTACACGCCACAGCTTGCATGGATAACCGAGGAGATGGCCTGCTTTATCTTTGATTGTCCGGAATTGCCAACAGGCGCAATGCGCTTTTCCGCGCAGGATAATGCCCTGTTCATTGAGCCATAAGAATGGGCCACCGCGTGCGGGGTACCCTTGCCCCGCACGCTATCCTGGACAAACAGGTAAAAGCCTTTGAGAAAGAAATGCTTGCCCCAGCGGACGAACAGTGATACCCTGCTGTTGAAGACAACAGTTGCATCTAAATAGAACGCATGGAAAACACATCTTACAACGTACTCAACATTTCTAAATACCATCTGAGAAGGGAGGCGGTAAGGCTTGTCTGAATCATCCGGCTTTCTGGACTATTATCACCAGACGCTTAAGGCATGGGTGACGGATGCAAACATTCCGCCCGAAATCAAAGAACAGTTCGTATTTGATAGCCTCGTCAAACAGCAGGCAGGGCGGGAGGTATATTTCGTCACCCGTATTTCAGACGGCAAACGCGCTGTGCTGCGAGTAACCGAAGAAGGACAGGCGGAGGACATCCGCACTGAAAGGGACATCCTGCAGCGGCTGGACCATCACGCCATCCCTAAGCTGCTGGGCGCCTGGGAATATCAGGGACGCGGCTATCTGGCCAGGGAATGCTTTGAGGGGGAAGACCTGTACAACTATGTGCGCAAGCATGGCCCCCTGAGCTTTGAGCATCTGACAACCATTGCCCTCATCCTGTGCGATATACTCACCTATCTGCATGGACAAACCCCGGCAATCATCCACCGGGATATCAAGCCGGAGAACATCATCCGCACCAGCGAAAAGGATATCCGGCTCATCGACTTCGGCATCGCCCGCCTCTTCCGGGAGGATACCGACACCGACACCCAGGTGATCGGCACCCGGCCATACATGGCCCCCGAACAGTTCGGCAGCGAGCAGAGCGACAACCGCGCGGACATCTATTCCCTGGGCATGGTGATGCTGTTTCTAGCGACCGGCAAGCCGGACAAACAGCTGCTGAAAACTGCCTCTCCCTATAAGCAACTGATCCCCATCATTGAAAAATGCATCCGTAAAGACCGCGACCAGCGCTTTCACACGGCCGCACAGCTAAAGAGACACATCCTGTGGGTACGCCGGGGCATGACCGGCAAGGTATTAAAGTCAGCAGGTCTTATCCTGCTGTTGGCGGGGACATTCATTGCCGCGCTGACGCTGGGGCAAGGGCAGGGCTTCAAACAGGGCGTGACCTCCGTATTGGATACGCCTGCCGTCATCAACCGCCCCTTTACCCAGGAGGAATTAATTCAGCCTGTGTCCTTTGACAGCGAATACCTGAACCTGGCAGTGCGCAACATTCTCAACAAACCAGGGAATGAGACCATTTATCGTGCCGACGTCAATAGCCGCATTGATGACTTGCGCATCTATGGCACCTATATCCTGCATCCGGACATAGCCGAAGAGCTACACAAAACCCACCTGGACAGGGGCAGCGTCCGCTATACCGCCGGTTCCGGCATCTGGATTGACGCCCGGGGCGATATCAGCACCCTAAACGATATTCCCAACATGTACTACCTGCGCACTTTGGAACTGACCAGCCAGCATATTGCTGACCTCTCTCCCCTTGCAGGCATGAAGCTAACCCGGCTGAACTTAGCCAACAACTTTGTGGGCAATCTGCTGCCGCTTAAGGATATGGTGTCCCTGACGTCGCTGGATGTCTGCCAAAATCCCCTCAGGGATTTATGGCCCATCAGCCGCCTCTTGTCCCTGCAGGCGCTGGATATCAGCCAGACCCAGGTGACCGACCTTACGCCGCTTAAAGATTTAACCAAGCTGGAAACCCTCTCCCTGGTCTATTGTGATGTACAGGATATATCTGTTTTAGCAGGGTTGCCCAACCTGAAGGAAGTGGACCTGAGCCACACCAAGGTGACGGACCTCAGCCCCCTACTGCGGCAGGAACCCATCACAGTGCACTGTGCCGGACTGTCTGAAAAAACATTGAGCGCAGTACGGGGTAACCTCGGCATCATATTAAAGGAAGATGGGGGCAAATAAATAAGGCGGCTGACAAACGTGAAAAATTAGTTTATATTGAAAAAAAGATTTTAGTCATGGTATGGAAATAGTTTTTGAATTGGAGGTATGCCTATATGGTGATGTGCTTATTCGGTCACAAATGGAATGGCTGCAAGTGTGAGCGGTGCAGAAAAACACGCGACGAGCAACACGATTGGGATTTATGCAAGGGCATATGTAAGCGTTGCGGGAAAAGATGTATTGAGCAGCATGATTATGTTAAATGCAAGTGTAGCCGTTGCGGCAAGAAGAACCATCAATATTCCGGTTGTGTATGTGAAAAGTGTGGAGCGACAAATCATAAGTTCTTTGGTTGTGTGTGCAGAGATTGCGGAGAAATACTCGGAGTAGAGGGTTCGCTTTATATGCGTCATCGCTGGTTATGTATTGGTGACGGTATGTTTCGTTGTACAGTTTGTGGAAAAGAAGAAAGCAAAGACACGATAAATAACAGCGGAAAACATAATTGGGAAACGAAGATGATAAACGGCAGATGTACAAGGGTTTGTTCAGCCTGTGGGTTTATTGAAAGAAATGACTGGTGGTGGCAAGACCCCCACACATGGGAGCCTCTTTCCGGTTGTCGGCAAAAATGTGTTGTTTGTGGGGTTGAAGCATACGCCCATGACTACAAAGAAACCCGCTGTGATGGCTCAGGCGCCCAGGTCAGCCTTAGTTATCAAGAATGTACTGTATGTGGCCACAGCGGCTGTGCCAGTGGATACGGCAGCGATTTAGAGAAGGGCTATATTGACACAGGGGAATCCGGACAAAAGCAGCATAGCAAGTGATTGTTTTAGATATCAACAGTCTTCACGCCGTGAAAACCACACCCCATTTCGCACGATAGGGCAGTGGACGCGGGGAAAATTCATCATGAAACTATTTTTCTGAAACAGTAAAAGACCTTGAATAACTCACATCATTTGGCTCCTGTAGGAGCATCAAAAATAGAAATTGAAAGGAGCATCTAACATTGAAAACGACATTGCGTAGCACAAAAGCCCTTGCGGGGTTCCTCGCCCTCCTGCTGGCACTTTCCCTTGCATTGGGTGCACCGGCAGAATCCGGCACCATCTTCCCCTGGCTCAGCTACACGTTGGATGTGGCGCTTGTAACCACTGACCCGGAACTTGTGGCCGTGCAGAATATGCCAAAGGACGGCACGCTGGTACTGGTGAAGCTGATTTCTCCTGACGGAGGAATCAAAACCGACGACATCAAGGAAAACTACAATACAATCAGCTTCCGCGATGGCAAGGGTGATGAGTTCACTACGGATTCCCTGCGTTATCGCGGTGTAAACTTCGACGCAGCAACAGGCTTCAGCGATAAGCCGGAACAGGACGCCTTTGAGCTGCTGTTCTACCTGAAGGGCAAGGACGAAAGCGCCCTTGCGGGCGCAAAGCTGGTAGTGCCCGGCGAGGCACAGGGCGAAAGCATCATTGTGCCTTTGGACAATGCTCCCCGTGAGGAGGTCGCAGAAAAGCCGGATCAGCAGGATACCAACGAGACGGATGAACAAAGCGTATCAGACACCCCCACCTTCCTGTTGGGCGGCGTTCAGTATACCATTTCCGCTTTAGAGGATGTACCCAAGTACCAGCGTCCCAACCTGATGGACGAAAAAGAGGGACATTTGGTGGCCTTCACCTACCCAGGAACGGGCTCTGACGCCAAGGAAGCCAACAGGCAGCTTTATTCCGGCGCTCGTCTGCGCCAGCCAAACGGCGACTTGGTCAGGGCCTACTCCAACAGCGATAATCTTGGCAACCCCTATGAACTGTATTTTGGCTTATCAGACAATGTGCTGCTTTCGGATTGCGTGTTTACCATTACAGGCGATGACGGCGAGGTGGAAATACCGCTGTCCGTTCTTGGCGGGGCCGATGCGGAAGCGAAGCCGCAAACAGCTGCGCCTGAAAGCACGGAGGAACCCACCCCCGAACCCACAGCAGAGCCAACACCGGAGCCCACGGTGGAACCTACGGAAGAACCCACTCCGGAGCCTACGGTAGAACCGACTGCGGAACCAACTCCCGAACCCACACCTGAACCCACCCCGGTGCCGACAGCAGAACCGGAAGCGGAGCGTGACGCCAATACCTTTGCCTATACCGTAGGCGGTGAAACCTATGAATTGGCACTGCTTGACGTTTCCTATGACAAGGAAGAAAAGGCCATGGCAGTGGAAATCGTGCTGTACGACCATGAAGTGACTGACTTCATCCAAGGCAAAGAGCTTCGTATGCCCTTTGGTTGCGGCATCATCAGCAAGAAGGACGGCTTTCAGTATGTTGAAGGCTTTAGTGCTACGATATCCACACCCACGCGCATTACCTTCCATATTACCACCAAAACATTTCCTGACCTGGTCTGTTTCGGCAAGCTCAATCAGAAAGACCACGCTGCGTCCGAAGACTTTGCGTTGGTAGATCCTGAAAACAACCAGTTTATATCCACCTTTCCCCTCTCTGCGCTTTTGAAAAACGAAAAAAATCCGGATAAAATTCTTGAAGCCGGCCAGGCGGAAGAAGATACACCTGCCCTGCCCGAAGCGACAGCGGAAGCTCCTGCCCCCACCGAGGACAAAAATACCAGTGATCTTGAGCGTGAAATTCTGGCGGTGCTGGCACAGCACGCCAAGGACACTACCGATGCATGGCAGCTGGCGATTTACAATGCAGGTGTCCGCGAAATAGAGGCTGATCCGGAAAAGGAAGGCGTATATAACTTCAAGCTGCGCGGCTTTGACCCAGGCTTGAAAGCGTTGGGAAAATTCGATGCAAACAGCAGGGATACCTATCTTGCCGGCGTGCTGGAAAACGCCCAGGCTCATGAGTTGAAAGCATCCCTTGTGCTTAAGGATGGCACATTCACCGAAAGAAGCGTAAAGGCATTGAAAGGGACTGTCCAAAAAGCGGCAGCGGCTTCTCAAAGGGCATTCAAGGATAAACGTGTTCTTGACTCCATCGCCTACGACCTTTTCTACAATAGCTTCGATGCAAAGGTAAAAAAGGCAGCAGACCTTATTCAGCCGCCGGAGGATCTCATCAGGTGGCAGGCGGCCCGCTTTGAGCAGTTGAAGCGCCTTTCCGCGCAGCGGTGGATACCTTTCTTCTATGGACAGACCAAGCAGGTGCTGGACGTGAAGAACGGCCCCTTCGACATGAAGCTGAACTGCACCTCAATTGACTATACGCAGTTGGTAGAAAATGCGAAAGCAGATGCTTTCAATGTATTGAAGTTCCTGGATTACGATAACCGCTGGGAAGGGGACGAATTAGAATACCAGTACTTGCTGGCATTAGCAAATCATGCGATGACCATGAAGAGAGCCGGTAAAGAAACCCACACCATATCGCTGAACGTGGATAGCACACCGTTCTATGGCGGGGAGTATTCGGAGCTTTTAGCCATGTACCCCTATGAGGATGGGCTTTCTGAGTTGCAGGAAAGCGTATCAAATCTGCCGGAGTATGCCGCGAAAGAGTTTCCCAAGTCCGGATGGCTTAGCGGCTCCAAGGGGGGTACACAGGTAAGAATCAGAGCCCCCAAGGATTCTGACGCTTACTACGTACAAATGAGGAGCTATCACAACGATAGGCTGGTTGCCTCCGGTTTTGTGCAGCCTGGAAAAACCTGCACACTGCGTGTGCCCAGCGGGGACTATTATTTCGTCTTAGCCTGCGGTAGCACCTGGTATGGAGAGGAGTATCTCTTTGGCAAGGATACCAAAATCAGCAAAACGGCGATGACAGAAATAATGGGAAGCAACTACATCCATACCATAACTTTAAAGGTGACGGAAGGCGGCAATCTCCCCATTTATGGTGCCGATGAGGATGACTTAAAATAGAACTCACTGAGCAATATTGATGTAAAACAGTAATGCATCCAAAGTGGAGAGGGATTTTGGCTTGCAGCAAGGAGCAGTGAGGGAAGCGTAGCAGCGCTACGTTAACTGAACAGCCGACGATGCTGCAAACCAAAAGAACCGACAAGACGATGCGTTAATGTTTGGAATCAGTATGTGCATCATAAAAATCAAAACCACCGGCTGAGCCGGTGGTATGCACTGGGCCTTCAAGGCCAAAATACTGGCTGCGTCTAA
>CAZCBC010000023.1:21718-23358 GCA_964496775.1 uncultured Oscillospiraceae bacterium | reverse complement strand
AAAGTCTCTCTGTTTTCTTCTGCTTAAGTGTTACCTATGTAGTGTACCTCAACAAATTATGAGAAAAAGGTGACCGGAACCCACATGAAAAGCGCCCCGCGTGGGGCGCTTTCAGGCAACATGACGTTGTTTTATTTCCTTGTCAGCATGGTGCCGGGGAATGTTTCCGTCAATTGGCCGTTCAGCACCACGGGTTGTCCTGCGACAAACACATGGGGGATGCCCTTGGGCTGCGTGGCGGGGGCGGAGTAGGTGGATTGGTCAGAAACCGTTACGGGGTCAAACACGGTGATATCCGCTGCCAGGCCCTCCAAGATGCGGCCCCTGTCCGTTATACCCAGGATGTCGGCGGGCAGGCCGGTCATTTTGTAGACCGCGTCTTCCAGGGGCATCAATTTATTATCCCGCACCGTCTGTAAAAAGCGGGGGAAGGTGCCAAAACTGCGGGGGTGGGGCTTGTAGTCCAGGTCGTAACCAAAGTTATACCCGTCGCTGCCCACGGCAATGCGCATGTCCCGCATAATCAGCTTAACGTCTTCTAAGTCGATGCTGAAGTAGATGGTTGCCACCGCACCCTGACAGGCAACCAGCACATGGCAGGCGGCCTCGGCGGGGGACAGGTTCAACTCTTCAGCGATATCATGCAGGCGGCGGCCTTCCCATTTCGGGTTGTGCCCGTAGGTGGAAGCGATTTCCACGCAGTGGGCGCCGCCCCGCCGGTTGATTTCATCATCAATTTCCTTCAGTAGTTTGTCGGAGGGAGGCTGCATCCTTCCAAGCATGCTGTCTACGCCGCCGTCCTGCGCCCAGCCGGGTACCAGGGCGGAAAGCCCGGTGGAACTGGCCTCAAAGGGGTATTGGTCGCAGGTGATGGTAGCGCCCTGCTTGCGGGCGCCTTCAATTAAATCCAGCAGCTCTTGGGCACGGCCCCACTGGGCTTTGCCAATCAGTTTTAAATGGGAGATGTGCAGGTGCACATGGGAGGAAAGCGCCACATCCAGCATTTCCTGCACCGCCTCAAAGATGCGGGTGCTTTCGCTGCGCATATGCACAGTCAATATTTTGTCGTTTGCTTTCAGTACCTTACCTAAAGCAGTAAATTCCCGCAGATTGCCGTAGCTGCTGGGGGGATAGATGAGCCCCAGGGACATGCCGTAGGCACCCGCCTTCAGCTCCCTGTCCAGCAGCTTGCACATGCTGTCCAGTTCTTCATCGGTAGCTTCCCGCTCGTGAAAGCCCATGACATTGCCTCGGATGGTGCCATGGCCGACCAGCGTGCCGTAGTGGATGCGCTTGGGGGCCTTGTCCATAGCGGCGGCATAGCTTTGCATACAGGTGATGGGGTCGTTGCTCACAGGCATGATTTCAATCGTGCGCTGGCAAAAATTCAGGATTTCTTTTCCGTATTCATCGTTTACCGGAAAGATGGAGATGCCGCAGTTGGCGGCGATGTTGGTTGTCGCGCCCTGATAGGGGGCGCTGGCCTGGGCGCCGGGCGCCAGGGCGCAGGAATCCGAATGGGTGTGTATGTCGATAAAGCCGGGGGCAACGCACAGCCCGGTACAGTCAATAACCTGGGCGTTTTCCAGGGCTTCCTTGGAGGGGTGGAGGGCAATACGCCCATCCACCATCAGCAGATC
>CAZCBC010000023.1:13033-21708 GCA_964496775.1 uncultured Oscillospiraceae bacterium | reverse complement strand
GCAGGGGCACGGGTACCGTCGATGATGTGTCCGTTTTTCAGCAGATAATTTGGCATATTGCCCTCCTTTCCCTAAAGTGCTTAGAACAGTTTGGGGCCAACAAATGCCCAGACGACGATGTAGATAACCAGGGGCACAATGCTGATCCAGCAGCCCTTCAGGGTGCCCTTGGTGTCGCTGGAGCGGGCAATACCCATCTGGCCGACCAGGTTGCTGGTGGGGTACACGCTGCCGGTGATGCGGGTGGCGGCCAACAGGGAAATGGCAAACACTTCCATGGGCAGACCAACGGAGATGGCCGCCACAGCTGCTGCTTCAATGCCCAGGCCGCCTACAATGGAGGCAATCAGCATGACGCCGGCTGCGCCAACGTCCTGTATGATACCCTGCAGTTTAAGGCTTAGCGCCTCAAAGCCGCCCGCCAGGGAAACCATGTTCAGCAGTACGTCGATGGTGACAAAGATCAGGAACAGGTTGGCCATGCTGGCGGTGCCGGAAACGATGGACTCCATGCCTTCGTTCATCTTGATGCGGCCAAAGAGCATGACGACGACCATCAGCAGAATCATAACGATGATGGCGTAAGAGGTGCCCTGTTTGCTGAGAATGCCGTACAGTACCAGGCCTACAAAGGCAAGGAGGAAAATCAGCGTCGAGGTCTTTTCCTGCTGTGTAACGTTCAGGCTATCGCCTTCCAGGTTCTCAGGCACCTCGTATTTTTCCAGTCCTTTGTCGCGCTTTTGCAGGTAGTTGGCGGCAAGCCAAGCGCCGCCCAGCCAGATGAGGCCAAAGGGAAGACCGGCGACCAGCATATATCTGCCGTAGGACATGCCGGTGACGCCCAGCAGCGTCAGGGTGACGCCCGTCAGGGGGCCCCAGATGAGGCCGACTTCGCCTGCAGTTTTAAATAGCACGGTCACCACCGCGGGGGCGATGCCAAACTGCGCCATGATGGGGATGAGGATGGGGGCGATAACAGCATTGCCGCCGCCCAGGGTGCCCAGCAGGCCGCAGATAACGATGGAAACGGTAATCAGTGTAATGCGAGCCTTTGCCGCGCTGTTGACACCGATTTTCTTTACGATCCAGTAAATCAGGGTGTGGGTGATACGCGCTTTGTTCATCAGCTTGCCAAGGCCAGCGCCCAGCATGATGATAAAACCGATCTGCACCACGAAGGAACCAAGGCTGCCGGCAAACATTTTGGCCAAACCGCCGATGCCTGTGCCCGTCAGGATGGCGCCGGCAAAAATGCCCACCGCCATGGCGATGATGTTGTCAAAGTTTGCGAACACCATCACGATGTAAATCAACAGAGGCAGCAGGCCCCACAGCGAGGGGGCGGAGATTAGAGCCCAAGATCCAAGTTCCATAGTAAGTCCTCCTTCTTTTCTTTTGCGCGTTGCGCGCGTCGATGGGTAGATAGGATAGAAACTATCGGTGCGTCCACCAACCTCCTTATACGGAAGATGTTGTCTTTCGGGGATTATTTATAGGGAAGACAACTCCGCATCGTTGAACGGAATTATATCATCCAATGAAAGAGGAAGCAACTCGCAAAACACTTTGAAAACATTAGGAAAAGCCGTGCAAAAAATCTTTTGACTGACGCTTGACAAATACGCTTGGGCATGGTACATTGTTAATGCAGATTAGCACTCAACGGGCGAGAGTGCTAACAGCGAAAAGAAGGAAGGGAGGAAAGTCAATGATCAACGAGCGGAAAAAGCGTGTGCTGGAAGCCGTGATCACCGACTATGTCCTCACCGCTGAGCCGGTTGGCTCCCGCACCATTGCCCGCAAGTACATGCAGCATCTGTCCAGCGCCACCATCCGCAACGAGATGAGCGACCTGGAGGAGCTGGGGTATCTGGAGCAGCCGCATGTATCTGCCGGCCGTGTGCCCAATGCCCATGCCTATCGGCTGTATGTGGATCACCTGATTAGTTCCGGCTTGATCGACACGACGCCCCGGGAGGATACCCGCAAGTCGCTGACGGCCCGCCTTCAACAGATGGAGGATGTGGTATTTGCCTTTGCCCAGGCGTTAAGCGAGATGACCAGGTATACCGCCGTTATCATGATGCCCAGGCAAAGCGAGCTAAGAATCAACACATTGCAGTTGATCCCCATCTCCAGGGCAACGGCGCTGCTGGTTATCATCACCGACGGCGGCATCATACGGGATTCCGTGGTGCATGTGTCAGCCGCCCTGGATGCGGACGGCCTGTACGCCATCAGCAAGATGCTGACGGAACGTTTCGGCGGCCGCTCTCTAAGGGAAGTGCAGGGCATGCTGCGGGGATATGCTTCTACGATAGAAGGTGACCCCATGGTGCTGCAGGGCATCGCGGAGTTGGCGGAGCAGATTCAAAAACAGTCTGCCAATGACAACTTAACGATATGCGGCCCGCAGAACATCCTGAATTACCCGGAGTATGCCGATGTCGGCAAGGCGCGGCGCTTTCTCTCCGTGCTGGAGGAAAAGGACCGCCTGCTGCACCTGATGCGCAGGGGCGGGCAAAGCGGCTTAGCTGCCTATATCGGTCCGGAAAACGGCATTATGGAAATGGACGACTGCAGCGTCGTTACCGCTTCCTACGAGGTGGGCAACGGCAACCGGGGCACAGTAGGTATTATCGGCCCCATCCGTATGCCCTACCAACAAATACTATCAACCCTGGCCTCTACTGCCGGGATGCTCAGCAGGATGCTGAAGAACGACGCACAGTAACCGGAGGAAAAGATGAAGCGAAGCAAACAAAAAGACCACAAGGAAGAAACCCTGGTCCCCGAGGAGACGCCCGTAGAAACGGCGGAAACCACAGAAGACACTGCTGAAACGCAGGAAGATGTACATGCCCTCCTGCAGGAAGCCGAAGCCAAGCGGGACGAGTACCTGGACATGGCTCAGCGGGTGCAGGCGGAGTTTGATAATTTCCGCCGCCGCAATCAGAATGTGCGCGCCGAAGCCTATGAGGACGGTGCCCGGGCCTTCATTAAGACGGTGCTGCCCGTCGTAGATAACCTGGAGCGTGCCCTGTCGGCGCAGACATCGGATGCCGCCATGCTGGAAGGGGTACAACTGGTTCACAAGCAGCTTTTAGAAACACTGGAAAAGCGCGGCGTCACGGTCATCGACCGCAAAGGCGAACGCTTTGACCCCAACCTGGAGGACGCTGTCGTGCAGGGGGATGCCTCGGAAGGCGAACCCGGCACCGTCAGTCAGGTACTCCTGAAGGGGTATAAAATGGGAGACTATGTTCTCCGCCACGCGATGGTCAAGGTTATCGCGGAATAAACAAGACAACAACCAATTATCAATACATGGAGGAAAACAACAATGAGTAAAATTATCGGTATCGACCTGGGCACCACCAACAGCGTTGTGGCAGTGATGGAAGGCGGCGAACCCGTCGTTATCCCCAGCCACGAAGGCGCCCGCACCACCCCCTCTGTCGTGGCCTTTACTAAGGAAGGCGAGCGTCTGGTAGGCCAGATTGCCAAGCGTCAGGCCATCACCAACCCCGACAGGACCATTTCGTCCGTCAAGCGTAAGATGGGCAGCGATTATAAAGTTAACATTGACGATAAATCCTACAACCCCCAGGAAATCAGCGCCATGATTCTGCAGAAGCTGAAGACAGACGCCGAAGCCTACCTGGGCGACAAAGTAACCCAAGCGGTTATCACCGTGCCTGCCTACTTCTCCGACAGCCAGCGCCAGGCAACCAAGGATGCAGGCCGCATCGCCGGTATGGAAGTGCTGCGCATTATCAACGAGCCCACGGCGGCTTCCCTGGCCTATGGCCTGGACAAGGAGCATGCCCACAAGATCCTGGTGTACGACCTGGGCGGCGGTACCTTCGACGTATCCCTGCTGGAAATTGGTGATGGCGTATTCGAAGTGCTGGCCACCAACGGCGACACCATGCTGGGCGGCGATGACTTTGACAACCGCGTACTGAACTTTGTGGCCGACCAGTTCCAGCATGAAAACGGCATCGACCTGCGCAAGGACCGCATGGCGGAACAGCGCCTGAAGGAAGCCGCTGAAAAGGCTAAGATTGAACTGTCCACCGCAATGTCCACCAACATCAATCTGCCCTTTATCACCGCTGATGCCAATGGCCCCAAGCATCTGGACGTCACGCTGACCCGTGCTAAGTTCAACGAGTTGACCCACGACCTGGTAGAGCGTACCGTTGGCCCCATGCAGACGGCCCTTAAGGATGCCGGCCTCACCGCCAACGACATCGACAAGGTGATCCTGGTGGGCGGTTCCACCCGTATCCCTGCCGTGCAGGAAGCGGTTAAGAACGTTACAGGCAAGGAGCCCTTCAAGGGCATCAACCCCGACGAGTGCGTAGCCATCGGCGCTGCTATCCAGGCAGGCGCCGCTGAGCCTGGGCCTTGAAACCGAGGGCCACATCTTCACCAAGCTGATTGAGCGCAACACCACCATTCCGACGGAAAAATCCCAGGTGTTCTCCACCGCGGCGGATGGGCAGACCACGGTAGAAATCAACGTATTGCAGGGCGAGCGTCCCATGGCGTACGACAACAAATCCCTGGGCCGTTTCCAACTGACAGGCATCCCTGCCGCGCCCCGTGGCGTTCCGCAGATTGAAGTAAAATTCACCATCGACAAGAACGTCAGCGCCAAGGACCTGGGTACCGGCAACGTGCAGAACGTTACCATTACTGCCTCCACCAACATGTCGGAAGAGGAAATCCAGGCCCGCGTCAAGGAAGCGGAGCAGTTCGCCGAGGAAGACAAGAAGCGCAAGGACGAGGTGGAAACCCTTAACCGCGCCGACAGCCTGATCTACGAGATGGAAAAACAGCTCAAGGATAATGGCGACAAGCTGTCCGACGAGGACAAGGCCACGGTGCAGAATGAAATCGACGCCTTCAAGAAGGTGCGCGAGGGCAACAACCCGCAAGAGATTAAAACGGCCATGGATCAGTTGACCGAGAAGGTATACGCAATCTTTGGCAAACTCTACCAGGATCAGGGCGGCCAGATGCCTCCCCAGGATGGCGGGCAGCCCGTTCAGAACCCCGACGGCTCTGTGAATGCCGACGGCGACGTACAGTAACAAGCAACGATTACGGCGAAATGGCTAAGCGCGGCAACGCGCTTAGTCCTTCGCCATAAAAGGACAGGAACATGGCAAAAAAACGAGACTATTACGAGGTGCTGGGGGTAGACAAGAACGCCTCCCAGGATGACATTAAAAAGGCCTACCGCAAACTGGCCAAGGAAAGTCATCCCGACCTGCACCCAAACGATAAAACTGCAGAGGCGCGCTTCAAGGAACTAAACGAAGCCAACGCAGTGTTGTCCGACCCGGAAAAACGCGCGAAATATGACCAGTTCGGTATGGACGGGCCCATGGGCGGGTTTGATCCCTCCCAGTTTGGCGGCTTTGGCGGTTTCGGCGGTATGGGCGGGTTTGACAGCATATTTGATCAGCTCTTTGGCGGCATGGGTGGCGGACAGCGTCAGCGCAATGCTCCTAGGGCAGGCAACGATTTAAGGTACAATCTGCGCATCAGCTTTGAGGAAGCGGCGTTTGGCGCCAAGAAATCCTTCGAGTTCAGCCGCGAGGAAAACTGTGACACCTGTTCAGGTTCCGGCGCTAAGCCGGGCACCCAGCCCGAGACCTGCCAGACCTGTCAGGGTACAGGCCAGGTGCGCGCGTCCAGCGGCTTTATGGTGACCGTCCGTCCCTGCAATGCCTGCGGCGGTACCGGAAAAATCATCAAGGAGCGTTGTCAGGACTGCGGCGGCAACGGCCGGGTACGCAAAAAGCGCACCGCCAATATCAATATCCCCGCCGGCATTGATGACGGTCAGGTAATTATCATGAATGGCCAGGGCGAACCGGGCTTTAACGGCGGCCCCAACGGAGACCTGCAGATTGTCATTAGCGTTCGGCCCCATAAGCTGTTCAAACGCGATGGGCGGGATTTGTACCTGAACATGCCCATCTCCTTTACCCAGGCGTCCCTGGGGGCCGATATTGATGTGCCTACCTTGGAAGGCAAGGTTAAGTACCGTATTCCGGAAGGCACCCAGACAGGTACCCGCTTCCGCCTGAAGGGGCAGGGAATCAAGCAGCTGAATGGCACCGGCAAGGGTGATTTGCTGCTTACCGTGCAGGTGGAAATCCCCAAAAAACTTAATGACAAACAAAAGGAACTGCTGAGGCAGTTTGAAGATAGCCTTTCAGGCAAGGAATATGCAGACAGCAAAAGCTTTTTGGACAAGGTAAAGAGTCTGTTCAGCTAAGTAATCAAACGAAAAACGCCGCGCTTTGGATGTGCGGCGTTTTTTGCTTGGCTTCTTTAACCTTCTTCCCAGTTTTCTCTTGGCCATTCCGGGCGTGCTTTGCTGAGCGCTTTTTTGGGGTTTACGCACAGGGGATTACCCGTCAGCGCCATGACCGGCGCGTCGCTTTTGTTATCGCCGTAGGCGCTGCTTAAGGCCCAGTCAATATTCAGACCATTCTCCTCCACCCATTGCCACACGCGGCGTACCTTCTCTTTGCCTTTGCAGTTGCGGGTGACAACGCCCTCTGGGGATGTTGGGGATGCTAACACATCGTGTACAGGAAGGAAGTCCTTCAGATGCTTCATGTAACATTCGGAGGAGGCTGATACCAAGAGGATGATATGATTCTGCGCCCGGTGATACAGTAGCCGCTTAGAAGCAAGTGGGAAAATTTTGGGCAGGATGCGCTGCTGTAGAAAATCTGTGTTAAACGCCTGCTGCTCTTCCTTGGACATGCCCCGCAAAAACCTGAGCGCTGCCGTTTTGCCTTTTTCCGGGCTGATGAGCCCTGCCACTCCAAGCAGGGCGGAGGGCAGCATTCTGAGAATATAAGATAGAGACAACTTGCCTTTCTGATAGGCATATACAAGGTAGGGGACAATGCTGTCGCCTTTTATCATGGTGCCGTCAAAATCGAATATAGCGATGGGTGTTGCGTTATTTGTCATGGCAAATCATAAGTAACCCGGGCGGCCACATCTCCGTCAAGGTAGAGGGTGAACGTGTAGGGGCCGCCAACCAGTTCGTCCCACTGCAAATATTGCTTGATGACATTGTTGATGTTGATGGAATATCGTGCGCCCTGCACGTTGTAGTTTTCCAGGAACATTTCCCGCTTTTCGAAGTATTCGCTGCCGTTAGGGGTCTGCATCACCCACACCCCCATCGCATCCTTCTGCTCGTTCACAGTTTCCTCAAAGTTATAGGTAATAACAAAATAGTAGTCGCCCTGATTATCCTGAATATCTTTGAAGGCGCTGACGCTGTCCTGGTCAATGATGTGCTTGTCGGTGCTTTTGTACCAGTCACTGCCGTTGTTGGCACGGTATACCTGCGCGTCGGTGGCCTGAAAGCCACGGTGCGTATAGGGTTTCTCCTGGGGCATTGTCAGGGTAATGTAGCGGCTGGAATCGTCATAGATAACATTGCGTACTTCCTTTACCGAGTCGCCCACACACAGGCGATAAGTGCGCCCGGGAATCAGCCAGTTAAGCAGCAGGGATGTGCCGTCCACTTCTTCGTACCGGTAATAAGGGTCTTCGCTCTTCTCGTATACCACTACATGCTTTTGATTGCCGCTCTCGTTTTTCCAGCTTAACAGCAGGCTGCCCGATCCCACGAGCTCGGCGGTGAAATCGTGCACTTGACTTAAAGAAAGGGGAGTCTTCTCCGGCTCAGCCACGATTAGCTCCTGCTGGGCGGCCAGCAGACCGCTGATATAGAGGGAACTCATGTATCTTCCCGTCGGCCAGGTACCATGGACATCATGTATGGCGTTAAACAGCGCCGTGTAGGGGAGAGGCAGGTAGCCTGAGCTTCCTGTGTTTGCGTTCTGACTAAAAGTGATGCTGTCCATTTGGGTGGCAATATCTCCAAGGGACGACTCCAACGTCCAGACTGCCAGGCCTTGAGAGGGCTTTCCGGCTTGCATTTCATAGCTTAACAGCATGTAGGTTTCTTCGGCGGCTAATTTTTCTGTCGATATTTGCGGAACTTCCATGCCGGGGACAGGCAAGTTCCCTTTGGTGTTGGGAGTAGTGCCGGGCTGTACGCTCAGGGGATAAAAGGCGGCTTGTTCAAAGTTCCGCAGGATGAAGGCTGTCGTTTCCGGCATACGCACAGTAACGGTATCGTTGGCTTTTAGCGCGGCCAGAGCGCTTTGCTCATCCATGCCCTTTGCAAACACATATTCTTTGCCCGGTACTAGGGTGCTGATGATGGTTTGGGTACCCGTCAGCACTTTAGTCTGCGGGCGTACACCGCCTTCCACCTGATAGGCGATATAGGTATCGTCTTGTCCTGCTTGTATGAACACTTCGCCGGGAGAAAGTATCTCTACCGAGAGCGTTTCCTCTGCCAGGACGGCAGAGAACAGCAACAGCAGCGTTAGAAAAATAGGGAAGGCACGCCTTAGCCGATTGCTCATAAATACTCTCTCCTTTGCTTTACATGTACCCTCCTGATGATACTAAAATTAAAAGGTAAAAGCAACCAATCAAAAAGGAGCCCGGCATGTGCCAGGCTCCAAGAATTGCAGGCTTAGGCCTTGTCTACTTTGGACATGTAGCGGATCAGTTCCACAACCTTGTTGGAATAGCCCCACTCGTTGTCGTAC
>CAZCBC010000023.1:12641-12977 GCA_964496775.1 uncultured Oscillospiraceae bacterium | reverse complement strand
TTGGCATCGTAAACGGAAGTGCGGGGATCATGCAGGAAATCGCTGGAAACCACGGCGTCCTCGGTGTAGCCGATGATGCCGTTCCAGTGGGCGCTCTCGCTGGCTTCCTTCATGGTCTTGTTGATTTCTTCCATGGAGGCGGGCTTTTCCAGGGTGCAGGTCAGGTCGACGACGGACACGTCAACGGTAGGCACACGGAAAGACATGCCGGTCAGCTTGCCTTTCAGCTCGGGGATGACAACGCCTACGGCCTTGGCTGCGCCGGTGGAGGAGGGGATGATGTTCGCGGCAGCCGCGCGGCCGCCGCGCCAATCCTTCTTGGAGGGGCCGTCAACC
>CAZCBC010000023.1:11840-12622 GCA_964496775.1 uncultured Oscillospiraceae bacterium | reverse complement strand
TGGCCAGGGGGGCCAGGCAGTTGGTGGTGCAGGAAGCGTTGGAGACAACGTTCATGCCCTTTTCGTATTTTTCGTTGTTGACGCCCATGACGAACATGGGGGTTTCCTTATCCTTGGCGGGGGCAGTGATGATAACTTTCTTGGCGCCGCCCTTGAAGTGGGCAGAGCAGGCTTCGGTGGTGGTGAACACACCGGTTGCCTCGGCGATATACTCAGCGCCGGTTTCGGACCACGGAATCTCTTCCGGCTTCATTTTTTCGTACGCCTTGATTTCGTTACCGTTGACAACCAATACGCCTTTTTCTTTGTTGACGGAGATGTCCGCCTTAAACATGCCCTGCGCAGTGTCATACTTGAGCATATAGGCCATGTATTCCAGGTCGACGAAGGGGTCGTTGACAGCGACGACCTGCACGTCAGAAAAGTTTTCGAGGGATGCGCGAAGCACCAGACGGCCGATACGGCCAAACCCGTTAATACCGACTTTAATCAATGGAATTACCTCCCTAAAGTATTGTTATTCGGCAAATATTGCCATAATGATTATACCAATACATAGAGGTTTTCGCAAGTTCTAAAACATCAAATCTGGTGTCCCCACAGAAGAAAAGCTGTTTTCGGGGGAAAGACGTCCCGCTGGGACGAAACAGGAGAGCTGAATACAAAAGAGACTTATACAAAAAGTTGTTAGTCCCACAGGAACAAAAAAAGAAACCTGACTGAGCAGGTTTCCCTTTAACGATGTTAGTACTTGCGCTTGCGTGCGGCTTCGGCTTTCTTCT
>CAZCBC010000023.1:9043-11830 GCA_964496775.1 uncultured Oscillospiraceae bacterium | reverse complement strand
AGAAGGTCCTTTCCCTCAGGGGAAAGGACCCGGCATGAAAAATCAGTACTTGCGCTTGCGGGCAGCCTCTGCCTTTTTCTTGCGCTTTACGCTAGGCTTTTCATAATGCTCGCGCTTGCGAACCTCTGCCAGCACCCCAGAGCGGGCGCACTGCCGTTTAAAACGCTTCAGGGCGCTTTCCAACGACTCGTTTTCCTTGACTCGAATTTCAGACACGTAATTCCCCCCCTTCGCTCATCTCGCCTTGGCGTCGCCGCTTGCACGGCGGATGGCGACCGTATTAGTATTATATAACGCCATGTTTTTTCCGTCAACCCGTAAAATAAGGTTTTACAATCTTGACACATCCCTTTGCCTGTTTATCTTGTGCGGTGATTGACATTCCCCCGGTGACACAGTAAACTGAAGCGTAACGAATATCCGGAGGAAACATATGAAAAAAGCGACATGTGATCTGGTTATTATTGGTGCCGGACCCGCGGGTGTTTTTACCGCGGTTCAGCTTTTGCGCCGGGGAAGCAAGAAAAAAATCATCCTTGTGGAAAAGGGTGCTCCCATTGAAAAACGCCATTGCCCCAAGAGCCGGGTAGGGTATTGTGTCAACTGCCGTCCTTACTGCCATATTACTACCGGTTTTTCCGGGGCGGGCGCCTTTTCTGATGGAAAACTGTCCCTCTCCTACGAGGTGGGCGGGCAGCTGCCAGAATTAATTGGCGAAAACTATGCCCAGGAAATGATTCACTATACAGATAAAATCTATCTGGAGTTTGGCGCTGATACCCAGGTTGTGGGCAACAAAGAAACACAGCAAATCAAGGAGATCCGCAAGCGCGCCATCCAGGCAGGGCTTAAACTGGTGGATTGTCCCATCCGTCACATGGGTACAGAAAAAGCACAGGAAATCTACGGCGCTTTTCAGAAAATGCTGCTTGATAGCGGGGTGGAAATTCTCTTTGGCTGGAACTGCACCGATTTGCTTTTGAAGGATGATACCTGCGTCGGCGTATCCCTGCAAAGCGCTAAAGGTGATGAAACCATGGAGATCCTGGCGGAAACCACCGTGGTATCCACAGGCCGCAGGGGGGCGGATTGGCTGGAAAAGCTATGCGCAGAGCATCATATTGCCCATCAGCCCGGTACGGTGGACATTGGCGTGCGGGTGGAAGTGCGCAACGAGGTGATGGAGGAAGTCAACGAGGCGCTGTACGAAAGTAAGCTAATCGGCTACCCTAAGCCCTTCAAGGACAAGGTGCGCACCTTCTGTCAGAATCCCGGCGGCTTTGTCTCCCAGGAAAACTATGACAACGACCTGGCGGTGGTCAATGGCCACAGTTATAAGGATTTAAAGTCCAGCAACACCAATTTGTCCATCTTGTGCAGCCATAACTTTACCTATCCCTTTAACCAGCCCATTTCCTATGCCCAGAAGGTTGGGGAGCTGACGAACATGCTGGGCAACGGCAGCATTCTGGTGCAGCGCTTTGGTGACATCCTTGACGGCAAGCGCACCTGGGAGGAAGAGTTGACCCGTGCCAATGTGCGCCCCACGCTGCCTGATGCTGTGGCGGGGGATATCACTGCCGGTATGCCCTATCGGGCGATGACCAACATCATCCAGTTTATCCAGGCGATGGAGCTGGTTGTGCCAGGCTTTGCCGCCCGGGAAACCCTGCTGTATTCGCCTGAGCTTAAGTTCTATTCCAACCGCGTTAAGATGGATAAGGACTTTAACACCAACATCAAAAACTTCCATGCCCTGGGCGACTCCAGCGGCTGGACCAGGGGACTGATGATGGCCTCGGTGATGGGGGTTATCATGGGGGACAGGCTGGCTGACAAAGAGCAGCAATAATTCGTATAGGAAACGGCCCGCGCCTGTGTGGTGGCGGGCTGTTTGTATTGGCAAGCTAAAACGGAAGGGGGGAGGCTCTAATATTTGAAGATTTTACAAAGGATATCTTGCAAATGTATGACATTCTCGTTACAATGGAAAGGAAATTCCCATGAAATGAGGACACCCATGAAACGCTTTATTGTTCTTTGTTTGTGCGGCTTGATGCTGCTGCCGGTTTTTGTGCTGCCTGGTATAGCAGAACCGGTGCCTGAAGAGTCCGAGGTGGAGCTGGTCTCCTCCGAGGCTCAGCCCCTGAAGTTCAACGACAAAGGGGAAGCCGTCAAAGCCCTGCAAACCAGGCTGAAGGATGTCCGCTACTATACCGCCAAGGTGACGGGCAACTATTTAAAGTCCACCCAGGAAGCGGTGAAAAAGGTGCAGCAGGCCTATGGTCTGCCGGTTACCGGCGATGCTGATGCTGCCACGCTGGAAATCATCTATGGTGATTGCCATCGTCCCCTTTCCCGGGGCATGCAGGGCAAGGATGTCAGCCGTTTGCAGACAAGGCTCAGCGAACTGGGCTACTACTGGGGCAAAATCAGCGGCAACTACCTGGACGGCACCACCGCCGCTGTGGGCAACTTCCAGCAGGACAACGGACTGGAGAAAACCGGCAAGGCGGATGTGCAGACGCTGATAAAACTCTACAGCGACAATGTCTATCTGCCCACTCCCGACCCCAACGCCACCCCCGCACCCTCCAGGGAGCCTACTCCCGTGCCCGACATGACGTTCCCGGGCAAGCTGTCCTACGGCTCCACCGGCCCTAAGGTGAAGCAGTTGCAGGAAAGGCTGAAGGAACTGGGCTATTTTACCCGCAATACGACCACGGGTTTTTATAAAACAACCCAGGCTTCCGTACAGGCCTTCCAGAAGCAAAACGGTCTGAAAGC
>CAZCBC010000023.1:8110-9033 GCA_964496775.1 uncultured Oscillospiraceae bacterium | reverse complement strand
ATGGCGTGGTGGGCGAGGATACCTGGAACGCTCTTTACGCGCCCGATGCTGCCCGTCCCCATGACCCTGCCAAGCCCACGCCGGAACCCACCCCCATTCCTTTTTTCCTGGAGGTGGATGTCAACAACCAGCTGATTAAGATTTTTGAGCGGGATGAAAACGGGGAATACACCAACTTTGTCCGCGCCATGTGGTGCTCTACCGGCACCACCAGTTTTCCCAGCAAAGTGGGCCTGTATACTTTGACCGAGCGCCGCGCCCGCTGGGCGGAATTCCCCAACTGGGGCGGCGGCAAAGCCCAGTACTGGGTGCGCGTTACGCCGGAAATCGCCTTCCATTCGGTGATTTACAATGCCTATGACAATAAGGCCGTCAGCATGAAGGCGGTGAAGGCCCTGGGACGCCGGGCCTCCCATGGCTGCATCCGCTTAACCCTGCAGGATGCCAAATGGATGTATCTCAATGCCGGTGCCGGTGTTCAGGTGCGCATCCATGAGGATGCCCCCGTGGATCCGGAACTGAAGGCCGCCCACAAACCCGGCACCTATGACAAATCTCTCTACGCCCATCCCGTCACCCCTGCGCCGACTCAGATGCCGGTGTTTAATCCCAAGGTTCCTCCTCAGGGGGAAATACGTACCCTCAAGGTGGGCAGCGAAGGGGAGGATGTGTTCTGGCTGCAATCCAAGCTGAAGGAACTGGGCTACTATAACGGCACCATTACCGGGGAATTCCGGGAAGGTACCCGGGACGCTGTCGCTGCGTACCAGAAGGCCAACGGCATCAAGGCGAAGAGCGGCACTGCGGACAAGAAAACCCTGGAATTTCTTTACGCCCAGACTTTGGCGGAACATATGACGCCTCGACGGCGAAGACAGGAAAAGACCGTTCCGTAACGGCAAAATCCTCTCCGTTTTTCACGA
>CAZCBC010000023.1:3386-8100 GCA_964496775.1 uncultured Oscillospiraceae bacterium | reverse complement strand
CTTCCCACCGATGCTCCCCCTGTTGAGACCGTTGCGCCGCCTTCGGCTACGCCGGTCCCCCCGCAGGACACGCCGGTGCCCCCTGCTCCCACAGAAGATCCTGAAGCGGTAGGCTAAGCAAGCAACTCCATACCTCCGCAAAAGCGGAGGTATTTCCATGCAAGAGGTGAACGATGCATTTCCTGAAAGACTATTATCCCAAGTACAGAGGCAGCATTTTTCTGGGACAGTTTTTTAAACTGATAGAGGCTGTTCTTGAGCTGCTGATTCCCCTTGTGATGGCAGATTTGATTGACCGGGGCGTTGCCTTGAACGATAAGGGACTGATTGTTTCCCGCGCCGGTCTCATGGTGCTGCTTGCCTTTGTGGGCATCTGCTGCGCTTTAGTGTGCCAGGTGGTGGCCACCAAGGCTTCGGTGCGCTTTGGCACTGAGTTGCGTCATGATGTATTCAGCCATATCAACAGGCTGTCTCCCCAGGATTTGGATGATATCGGCACCGCCTCCCTGGTAACGCGCATGACGGGGGATATCAACAACCTGCAGGACGCCCTGGCCATGCTGATACGCCTGGTGGTGCGCGCTCCTTTCCTGGCGATAGGTTCGGTGGTCATGGCCATTATCCTCGACGTGCAGCTGTCGGTGGTGTTTCTGATTACAACGCCCTTGATTGCCGTCAGCATGTTTGCTGTGCTGCGCATGACCGCGCCGCGCTTTTCGCGCCTGCAGAGCAAGCTGGATGTTTTAGGGCGTATGGTACGGGAAACGCTGTCAGGCACTCGGGTAATCCGTGCCTTTTCCCAGGAAAAGGATGGAATCAGCCGTTTCCAAAAGGCGGCGCAGGACTATACTGCCGATGCCCTGAAAACCGGCCGTCTGTCTGCGCTGCTATCTCCGGTTACCAGCGTCATCATGAACCTGGGTATCCTGGGCGTATTGCTGCTGGGCGGCAACCGGGTGAACACAGGGGACATGGAGGTAGGCATTGTCATCGCCTTTGTGGAATATCTGGCACAGATTCTGTTGCAGACGGCGGTGGTGGCCAACCTGGTGATGCTCTATACCCGTGCCTTCGCATCTGCCAAACGGGTGGGGGAACTGATGGACATGCACCCCTCGGTAAAGGATGTGCGCTGGACTGACCGTAATGCTCCGCCCAGCCACGAGGCCGTCCGCTTCGACCATGTGTCCATCCGCTATCCTGACGGCAAGGTGGCGCTTCAGGACATATCCTTTACCCTGAACAAGGGGGAAACCTTGGGCATCATCGGCGGTACAGGCGCGGGCAAGAGCTCTGTAGCTTCGCTGCTGCTGCGTTTTTATGACGCTACCGAGGGCACCGTGCTGGTGGGCGGCGAGGATGTGAAAAGGATACCGCTTAAATCTCTCCGGCAGCGCGTCGCCCTGGTACCCCAGCGCGCGGCGCTGCTAAAAGGTACCATCCGGGACAACCTGTCTCTAGGTGATGAACTGATTACCCAGCGCATGATGCACAAAGCGCTAAGCATCGCCCAAGCGGATTTTGTTCACCAATACCCCGAAGGGCTGGACTATGTGGTGGAGGAAAACGGCCGCAACCTGTCAGGCGGACAGCGCCAAAGGCTGACCATTGCAAGGGCTCTGCTGCGCAAGCCTGATATTCTGATATTGGATGACGCCTTCAGCGCGCTGGACTTTGTAACGGAATCGCGGCTGCGCGGGCAACTGAAGGAAAACAGGGGAGAGGAAGCCCACATCTATATCTCTCAGCGCGTTGCCTCTTTGCGCCATGCCGATAAAATCCTGGTGCTGGATGAGGGACGTGCGGTGGGCCTTGATACCCACGAGAATCTGCTGAAGAGCAACAGTATCTACCAGGAAATCTGTCTGTCCCAGCGGCAGGAAGAGGAGGCAAGCGCATGAAAGAGAATCTGAAACGCCTGCTGTCCTTTACCTGCTTTTCCAAGGCTGCTTTCCTGACAGCGCTCATCTCCGCAGTGCTGGGGGCAGTATTCACTTTAGTTACGCCCCTGGTAGTGGGCAGGGGAATCGACCGCATGGTGCGCGGCATGGTGGACTTTTCCGGCTTGGCGGGGGATGTACGGCTGCTGCTTGTGCTGTATCTGCTGGCGGCCTTTTTTCAATGGACCCTGGCACAGGCTTCCAACCATATCGGTTACCGCACGTCGGAAACTTTGCGGCAAAAGGGGTATGAGAAACTGCACACGCTGCCTGTGCAGGCCATCGATACCCACGCTCATGGGGATTATTCCGCCCGCATCCTGCAGGATGCCGAGGCCGTCGCGACAGGGCTCATCCAGGGTGTCCCCCGGCTGCTGACGGGCATGACCACCATTTTGGGCACCCTTGTCTGTATGCTGACCATCAACTTCTGGGCAACGCTGGCGGTTATTCTGCTGACACCGCTGAGCATCCTGGTGGCCCGGCGCATTACGCTGGCATCCCATACCCTGTTTCTAAGACAGGCAGATGCCCAGGGCGATTTGACGGGCTTTGTTAATGAGCGCATCCATAACAGGGATTTGATCACCGCCTTTTCTGCCGAAGAAAGCAATATAGAAGGCTTTGATCAGTACAATGAAAAGCTAAAAACGGAAGGCTACAAGGCGCAGCTGTACGGCGCATTGGTCAACCCGGTAACTCGGTTTGTCAATCACTGCGTGTACATTGCCGTAGGCTTGGTGGGAGGGCTGCTGGCTCTTCGCGGGCACCTCAGCATCGGGCAGATTTCCGCCTTGCTAAGCTATGCCAATCAGTACACCAAACCCTTTAACGAGATTAGTTCAGTCATCACCCAAATCCAGGCGGCCAATGCCGCGCTGAGCCGCCTGTTTACGCTGCTGGATACCGCCGATGAAAAGCCTGATTTAGCCGACGCCATGGCACCCGGACAAGCGCTGGGGCATGTGGATTTTCAGGATGTGTCCTTTAGGTATGTTAAGGATCGCCCGCTGATACAGGACTTTTCCCTTCAGGTGAAGCCCGGTCAGAAGGTGGCCATCGTTGGCCCCACCGGCGCGGGCAAAACCACCCTGGTTAATTTGCTGATGCGCTTTTATGACGCGGACGCGGGGGATATCCGCATAGATGGAACCTCCATCTATAGAATGCGGCGCAGTGCATTGCGCAGCAACTTTGCCATGGTGCTGCAGGAAAGCTGGCTGTTTACCGGTACGGTGCGGGAGAACATCGCCTTTGGAAGCCCCGATGCAACGGAAGAAGAAATCATTGACGCTGCACGCCGCGCCCATGCTGACGGCTTTATTTCCCGATTGCCTGATGGATACGATACCGTCATCAGCGAGCATAGCGCGCTAAGCGATGGGCAAACGCAGCTTTTATGTATCGCCCGGGTGCTGCTGAGCCATCCGCCGTTGCTGATACTGGACGAAGCCACCAGTTCTGTGGACACCCGTACCGAGATGCTGGTGACCAGGGCCTTTGATCGGATGATGCAAAACCGCACGTCCTTTGTCATCGCTCACCGCCTGAGCACCATACGCACCGCCGATGTTATTTTGGTAATGCGGGATGGGCAAATCGTGGAAAAAGGCACCCATAAAACCCTGCTTGACAAACATGGATTCTACTATACGATGTACATGAGCCAGTTTGAGCAAACCAACCAATGAAGGGAGGCCGCGGCTTTGGCCGCTGTCCTGTATGAATAAAATCAACGAACCTGCGGAAACCTTATTGTCCCTGCTGGAGAGGCGTTGCCCCTCGGAACTTCCCATGCACATGCCGGGGCACAAACGAAATGCCGGGATGGCGCCCTATCTAACGCGCCTGAACGCTGATATCGATATCACCGAAATCAACGGTTTTGATAATTTGCCCCGGGCAACAGGCATGCTGCGGGAATCCATGCGTATGGCGGCCAATCTCTACGGCGCGCACCGCACCTTCTATATGGTGAACGGTTCCACCGGGGGCATTTTATCCGCAGTGCATGCCCTGACCATGCCGGGGGATACCGCCATTGTGGCGCGCAACTGCCATATGTCGGTGTTCCATGCTTTGGGCCTGCGGCGCCTGACTGCCCACTATATCGACCCTGAGTATGACCATTCCTTTGAGGTGGTAGCCTCCATGTCGCCGCTGACGGTGGAAAAGGCCCTGCGGGAGCATCCCGAAACCCGCCTGGTCATCATCACCAGCCCCACCTATGAGGGGGTGATTAGCGATATCGGTCAGATTGCCAAGGTGGTGCACGAGCATGATGCTGTGCTATTGGTGGACGAGGCTCATGGCTCCCACCTGGACAGAAGTCCTTTCTTTACCGGCAGCGCTGTGGCGGCAGGGGCGGACATCGTTATCCACAGCCTGCACAAAACGCTGCCCTCCCTGACGCAGACAGCCCTGGCCCATGTGGCGACAGACCGCAAGTCCCAGCGCTTTATAGAAGCCATGGAAACCTATCAGTCCACCAGCCCCAGCTATCTGCTGCTGGCCTCCATTGATGCCTGCATCCACTGGATGAAGGAGCAGGGAGCCGCGCCCTTTGAACGCTGGAACGACGCGCTGGAATACTTTGACGCGCATATCCTGCCCCTTAAGCATTTGCAGGTGCTGTGCCATGGCAATGACTGGCTGGACAGACATCCGGACTTTTATCGTTTTGACAGCGGCAAATTGCTGATTTCTACCCTGGATACCGCTATGACCGGGCCGGAACTGATGGATGTGCTCAGGCGCCAGTATAAAATCGAGGC
>CAZCBC010000023.1:0-3376 GCA_964496775.1 uncultured Oscillospiraceae bacterium | reverse complement strand
CCTGCGCCGTGCTGTGCATGACCGGCCCTGGTGATACCAGGGAAACCTTAAATCGCCTGAGCGATGCCCTGCTGGCTATTGATAAGGGACTGTCGGATGAGCGGCGTCGGGACAGCGCCATCAATATCCCCACCCTGTATCCGGATATGACCATTTCCCAGGCGGAGGAAAGGCCCTGGCGCGAAGTGCCGCTGGAAGAAGCGGAAGATTTGATTTGCGCGGAGTATATTATGGCGTATCCGCCCGGTGTGCCTTTAGCCATTCCCGGCTGCCGCATCACAAAGGACACCTTGTCCTGCCTGCACTTAAGGTCGGATAACGGCGTCAAGCTAAAGTTCTCCCGCTCCCGCACGCCGGGTACCGTTACCGTGCTATAATGTGGACAAAGTGAAAACAATGCCTTTTTTCCTTGCGTGCGCTGGTTACGCTGTTTATAATACTCTTGGTAAAAGCTAAGAAAGGATAGATGATTATGATGAAAAGAATAGCGGCGCTGCTGCTGGCAACCATGCTGTTGGTGCCCTTTGCGCTGGCGGAAACTGCACCTACGCAGATTCCCGCCGCCACCCAGATTCCTTCTGCTACCCAAATCCCGTCGGCAAGCGAGGAGCCTGTTACCGCCCCATCGTCTGAACGTGTGCTGGCTACCGTAGCGGATACGCAGATTCTGCAAAGCGAAGCGGATGCCCTGATGCCCGCCTTTGTCAGCTATCAATATGTGTCCAGCGAGACAGACTATCAGACCGTGGTGACATACCTTGTGCAGCAGGAAGTGCTGCGCCGCAAAATCGCCGACATGAAGTTTGACCAGTTCACCCCTGAAGAAGAAACCGCCCTGCGCAACGAAGCGGAAACAGAGATGAATGGGTATCTGGATCAGTATGTGTCCTACTACCTGGCTGAAGATACCGAGGAAGCCCGGGCGCAAACCCGTCAGCAGGCGGAAGAGTTTTATTCTACCCGGGGCGTCACAGTCGAAGAGGTATACGAAAACAACAAGTATTCTGCTTCGGTTGACCGTATGCGCGAATACCTGATGGGGGGCTACGAACCCACCGACGCCGAAATTCAGGATGTATTCAAGACCGTAGGCCAGCAGTATGTCGACCAGTACGAGGGCAATGTGTCCCTGTACGAGGGGATGACGCAGTACTATGGCCAGACCAGCTGGTATACCCCCGAAGGCTACCGCGGCATCATCCACATTCTGCTCAAGGTGGAGCCCGAGGTGCTGGAGCAGTACACAGCCATGCAGGCCGCCTACGAAGAGCAGGAACAGCCCAAGCAGGAGGGCGAAGCTGCCGAAACCACTGCGGAGACCGCTGAGGAAACCGTGGTTACCGAGCCCGTCACCTTAGAGCAGGTGGAGGAAGCCAGGCAGGCGGTGCTGGCGTCCAAAAAGGCCGTTATTGATGATATCTACGACCGCCTTGCCGACGGAGAATCCTTTGAAGCCCTCATTGAGGAATACGGTGAAGACCCTGGCATGCAGGATGAAAAGAAGCGCGCCGAAGGCTATATGGTACATCAGGAGTCCATCCTCTGGGATCCCGCTTTCACCAAGGGCGCTTTTTCCGACAGGATGAAAAAAGTGGGCGATGTCAGCGACCCGGTGGTCGGGTCTCATGGCATCCACATCCTTAAGTATTTGCGGGATGTGCCCTCCGGCTTACTCATGACTGATGCCATCCATGATGAAATTGCCCAGTACCTGATGCAGAACAAAGAAAACGAAGTGTTCGAGCAGGCATTCAAATCCTGGGAAGAGACCATTGCCATTACCTATGATACCGCCAATATTGATTTGGCCAGCAAGGAAGCGGCAGAGCGTTTGGCCCAGCAGGAAGCAGCTGAAGGCGCTGCAGAGGCGCCTGCCCTTGAAGCCGTACCTGCGGGCGAGGAAACGGATGAAGAACAGGGAACGGAAGAAGTTCCTGCAAACCCTTGACAGGTATACTGATTCTTTGATATACTATTTGTGCGTTAAGCAGAAGCTGCCCGCTTCTCACCCCGTGAATATCGTTTTACCGGGTTGCAGGCAATAGTGATGTATTGTTGGCGGGTAGTAATGCCCGCCAATTTTTATGCTTCGGAGGTGCATCGGCTATCAGCAACGAAATGATGATCAATGAGGAAATACGTGACCGGGAAGTCCGTGTAATCGGCAGCAACGGGGAACAGCTGGGTATTATGCCCATCGCCAAGGCCCTGCAGACTGCGGAAGAGGCCAGGCTAGACCTTGTCAAAATCGTTCCCAAGGCGCAGCCCCCTGTATGCAAACTGATGGATTATGACAAACATCGTTTTGAACAGGCCAAGCGCGAAAAGGAAATGCGCAAAAATCAGCGCGTCATCTCGGTGAAGGAAGTACAATTGTCCGCCACCATTGAAGAGAACGACGTAATGGTAAAGGCCAAGCGGGCCATCAAGTTTCTGGAAAATGGCGACAAGGTAAAAGTAACCATCCGTTTCAGGGGCCGCCAGATAACCCATCCGGAAATAGGTCTGCAGGTCATGAACGACTTCATTGAACGCACCAAGGACGTGTCCGTTGTTGAACGCAGGCCCAGCACTGAGGGCCGCCACATGATTATGGTGTTGGCGCCCAAGGCTGACAAGCCCACCAAGCCTGATCGCACTGCTCAGAAAGCGGAGAAAACCGCACAAGAACCTGCCCAGCAGGAATCTGGAAGGAGGGAGTAACCCCATGCCCAAGATGAAATCCAATCGAGGTGCTGTCAAGCGCTTCAAGGTAACCAAAAATGGCCTTGTTAAGCACCGGCAGATGAATCGGAACCACATTCTCACCAAGAAAAACACCAAGCGTCAGCGTCATCTTCGTGCAGCAGGCGTTCTGGCCAACAAGGCCGAAGCCCGTACCATCCGTACGCTGATCCAAAAATAATCTGCCGAAAGCTTCAAGGAGGACTTTACCATGGCTCGTATCAAAAGGGCTGTCAATGCCCATAAAAAGCGCCGCAAGATACTCAAACTGGCAAAGGGGTACTTTGGCTCCAAATCCAAGCAGTACCGCACTGCCAGCGAACAGGTTCGCCGCTCTCTCCGCTATGCCTACATTGGCTTAATCAGCGGCCTGAAAAAGCAGGGTGTCGAGGTCAACCGTAAGATGCTGGCCGACATGGCCGTCAATGATGCCGCCGCATTCGCTCAGCTTGCGGAAGTTGCCAAGAAATAACTTTTTACGCACAAGCCCGGTACGGCGGAGGCCATGCCGGGCTTGCGCTATGTAATACTGTTTCCAAACATTAATGCATCGTCGTGTCGGTCCTTTTGGCTTGCAGCATCGTCGGCTGTTCAGTTAGCGTAGCGCTGCTACGCTTCCCTCACTGCTCCTTGCTGCAAGCCAAAATCCCTC
>CAZCBC010000022.1:15723-23637 GCA_964496775.1 uncultured Oscillospiraceae bacterium | reverse complement strand
CCTCCCCCTATTGGCTGCAATTAATGCTGTGGAAGACGGGCATCCGCCCCATCAATGCGTTGGTGGATATTACCAACTACGTCATGCTGGCTGTCGGTCAGCCTACCCACGGGTTTGACAAGAACCATGTTCAGAAAGAAATCATCGTGCGCACCGCCCGTCCGGGAGAAACGCTGACATTGCTGGATGGACAAGAGTTAAACCTCACCCAGGAAGACCTGATGATCTGCGATACCGTGGAACCCATGGCGCTGGCAGGCATCATGGGAGGCGAAAAGAACTCCATCCTTCCTGATACCACCGGTATGCTGCTGGAGATTGCCACCTTCAGCCCCATCGGTATCCGCCGTTCCGCTACGCGTTTCCAGGTACATACTGATTCCGCCATCCGCAACGAAAAGGGGCTGGATACCCAGCGGGTAGACCAGGCCATCGCCGTTGCCCATGAGTTAATTCATACCCTGTTCCCTGATGTACAGGTTACAAGTTTCGGCGATTGCTATCCCGTGCGTACAGCAGACATAACCATTCCGGTTTCCTTAAACTGGCTTAGCACCCGGCTTGGCCGCACGTTGACTGCGCAGCAGGCGGAAACCGCGCTTGCTCCCCTTGGTTTCAGCGTCACGACCCAGGGTGACACCCTTTCGGTCAACGTTCCTTCCTGGCGGGCAACCGGGGATGTTTCCATGCCTGATGACATTCTGGAAGAAGTCGCCCGCATGATTGGATACGAAAACTTTGACTTTATCCCCCCGAAAGTCGCCCTGGAAAAAGCCATCAACCAAAAGAGCGAGCATACCGAGCGGGCTATCCGGGAGTATCTGGCCTTCAGGGCGGGTCTTCAGGAAATATTTACCTATCCTTGGGTAGACCAGAAGTATATTACGGCTGCCGGCATTCCTCTGGACAGTTGTCTGGAACTTTCTGCACCTCCCTCCCCTGAGACAGCCCATTTGCGTTCCTCTTTAATCCCCGGCATGCTGTCCGCCGTCGTTCAGAACGTTAAATACTTTGACGCGTTCCGTATTTTCGAAATGACCCAGGTGTTCGAGCGGGGCGCTACTCACCCCAGCGAGGAAGAAGAAACCCTGCCTTTGCAGCAACGCAGTCTCGCAGCCGCTTTTGTGGGACACGATGCACGTATGCTACTGCGGGAAGCCAAAGGCGTGCTGGAAAACATGCCGCGCATTACCATGACAAAGCCCTTCCGTTTTGCGCAGGTAGAATTGCCGTCATGGGCAGACCGCAAAGCCTGGCTGAATATCCTGTCGGGCGATACCGTCGTTGGTTCACTGGGTGTTGTTTCATTAAAGACATCCCATCTGGCCGGTATCAAGCGTGTGCAGGTCGTGATGTTCGAGCTAAACGTGGAGTTGATTACTCCCCTCGCCTCCAGAACAAACACCTACCAGCCGCTGCCCCAGTTCCCCCTTGTTGAGCAGGACTTTTCTGTTCTTATCGACGAGGATACATTCTGGCAGCAGATAGAAGCCCTGGTTAAAAACAGCGTACAAAAAGTAGCCTTTATTGAGGAGTATCGCGGCGAACAGGTACCCGAAGGCAAAAAGTCTGTCATGTTCCGCGTATGGTTTGGTTCTGACACAGCAACGCTTACCAGCGAACAAATCGACGAAAAAATGAACAGCATCATCAACAAAATAAGCAAAAAATTAGGCGGCGAAATCCGCGCCTGATGCATAAGAAAAAGGTCCCTTGCCGTTCAAAAGCAAGGGGCCTTTTTCTTACGCGGTTTATTTATGGGATTGCTTCCACAATCGCGTTCATCAGCTTGGTAAAAGAGGCCTTTACCTGTTTTCCAACCTGTATCACTTCTTCGTGTGTAATAGCACCTTCTGTCATACCCGCCGCCATATTGGTAATGGTGCTGATGCCCAGTACCTTCATGCCGCAATGGCAGGCAATAATGGTCTCCGGCACGGTGGACATGCCTACCGCGTCAGCGCCCAGGATACGAGCCATGCGTATTTCGGCAGGGGTTTCATAGGTGGGGCCATTAAACCAGCAATACACGCCTTCTTCCAGGGGAATCTGGAGCTTTGCAGCCTGCGCCTTGGCAATAGCCCGCAGTTCTTTATCATATGCCTGGGACATGTCCGGGAAACGGGGACCGAATTCATCCAGGTTAGGACCGCGCAAAGGATTGCGGCCGGCCAGGTTGAGAAAATCGTTAATCAGCATCAGGGTGCCGGGTTTGAAGCTTTCCCGCACGCCTCCCGCCGCGTTGGTCAGCAGCAGTGTTTTAACCCCCAGCAGGTGCATCACGCGCACCGCCATGGTAACCTCTTCCATGCTATATCCTTCATAGCTATGAAAGCGTCCCACCATCATCATGACCCGGCGGCCATTCAAACTGCCAAAGGCAAACCGACCGGCGTGCCCGGGCACAGTGGAAACAGGAAAACCGGGAATATCGCCATAGTTCACATAGGTCACGTCCACCAGGGATTCCTCGTATCCGCCCAGACCGCTGCCCAGCACAATGGCGATTTCCGCCTCTCCCCCATGCTTCTTCAGGTAGTCAGCCGCCTTTTTGTAGTGCTTCATTGTCATCATACATACCCCTCCAGTTCTTTTAGGAAAGAATCGGCATTGAACCGTTCCTCAAGATTAAAATACTCGCTGATGGTGGCCGCTACATCGGCAAAAGTTTGTCGTGTCCCCAGGTTAACAAGTTTTTTCTGTCCATATTTCCAGGCGATAAGAGGTACATACTCCCGGGTATGGTCGGTGCCGTGATGGGCGGGATCGCATCCATGGTCTGCGGTGATTATCAGCAGATCGCCTTCCCTCAGCAAGGACATAATATCAGGCAACGCTGCGTCAAATTCCATCAGCGCCTCAGCATACCCCTGAACATTTCTGCGATGTCCGTAGACCATATCAAAGTCTACCAGGTTGACAAAGCATAAGCCGTTAAATGGCCTTGCCATAAATTCTTTGGTCGCCTCAATGCAGGCAGGGTTCCCCGCCGCATGGTTGCTTTCGGTAATCCCCTGATGCGCAAAGATGTCCTCTATTTTTCCTACGGCAAGCACATCATGCCCTGCGTTTTTCAGTATATCCAGCACAGTTTTTTCAGTGGGCACGAGGGAATAATCCTTCCTGCCGCCTGTTCGTTTGAACGCACCCTTTTTCTCCCCAACGAAGGGACGGGCAATCACACGGCCCACGGCATATTTCCCTGTAAGCTGTTCGCGGGCAATTTCGCACATTTCGTACAGTTTTTCAAGAGGGACGATTTCTTCGTGACACGCTATCTGAAACACGCTGTCGGCCGAGGTATAGACAATAGGATACCCCGTGCGCATGTGCTCCTCCCCCAGTTCATCCAGTATGGCTGTACCGCTGGCCACCACATTGCCCAAGGTCTTGGTGCCGATGGCCTGCTCAAAACGCTGCATGACTTCAACGGGGAAACCGTCCGGGAATGTGGGAAAAGGCTGCTTTAGCCTGATTCCCGCCAACTCCCAATGCCCGGTAGTTGTATCCTTTCCGGGAGATTTTTCCGCCATGCGTCCATAGCCGCCAATCGCATTTTCATCAGGCGTTAAGTTGGTGCCAGCAATATGGCCAAAGCCAAGACGGTTTAGATGGGGCAGGTTTAACGGCACTTGTTTCGCGATATTGCCTACGGTATTGGCGCCCATATCGCCGTATTTTTCAGCGTCAGGCAAAGCGCCTACACCCACGCTGTCCAGTATGATTAATAAAACTCGTCGATTCATATATTCCTCCTATATGCATTATACTCTACTTTATTCCTCTTTAAAAGTGTTTTGAAATATATCTCTTTCTTGCGGCAATATATGTCCTTTGCTATAATGCCGATGAAGATGGAGGTAGATACATGAACACATGGTTTGCAACAGCCGCCTTTGGGCTGGAAGGATTGGTCAAGCAGGAATTGCTGGAGATGGGCATCGAAGCCAAGGCGGAAAACGGAGGAGCCCGGTTTCAGGGCTCTGCCGAGGACGCTTTCAGGGCCAATTTATTTCTGCGCACCGCAGACAGGGTACTGCTGATTTTAAAAGAAGAAAAGGTACTTACCTTTGAGGAGTTATTCCAGTTGGTTGCCAGCATTCCATGGGAAGATTATCTGCCTCAAAACGCCCGTTTCCCCGTGAGCGGTCACTGCGCACGAAGCCAATTAATGAGCATCAGCGATTGCCAGTCCATCACCAAAAAGGCCATTGTGGAGCGGCTCAAAAAACGGTATAAAACGCAATGGTTTGAAGAAAACGGCGCTGAGTATGCCGTTCAAATAACACTGCATAAAGATATTGCCCGCATCGCCCTGAACACCAGCGGCGATGCCTTAAACCGGCGGGGCTACCGCACCTGGACGGGCGAGGCGCCGCTGCGCGAAACCTTGGCGGCTGCCATGGTGATGCTTTCTCCCTGGCAGGGGAGTACCCCGCTCTATGATCCCTGCTGCGGCACAGGCACCCTGTTGATTGAAGCGGCCTTTATACAGGCCAGAAGAGTACCGGGCTTGCAGCGGAATTTCGCCATGGAAAACTGGCAAATGATTACCCAAAAACAAATTAAGGAAATACGCGCCCAGGCAGCGGCATTGTATGACCCCTCCCTCATCCGGGACATTTCCGGCAGCGATAAGGATCCCGAAGCGCTGAACCTTTGCAGAAAGCATCTTCGCCAGGCAGGTCTTAGCAACCATATCCATGTCGAAGAAAAAGACCTGCGCGATGTCAACCTATCCCTTGAAAACATACAATTCCTTGCAAACCCGCCCTATGGCGAGCGGCTGGGCGACAGGAAAATCGCCGAGAAGATATATCGGGATTTAGGTGCGCTTGTAGACAGGCACCCCGGCAGCCGCATGGGTGTTTTGACCGCCCATCATGGCTTTGAGCGTTTCTTCGGCAAAAAAGCGCAAAGAAAAAGACGGCTGTACAATGGCCGTCTGGAATGCGAATACCTGGTATATTAATTTTCAAAGATGGTCTCTTTTTCTGTAAAATCTTCCTGGGCAGGAGGCATTTGATCACATACCATCAGGTAGGCGTCCTCCCCATTGTCCTCATAATATTTTTTGCGGACATGCACCTTCATAAAGCCTGCCCTTTTATACATTTTGATGGCCGCCTCATTGCTGACACGCACCTCCAGTGTGATATAGCCAACGCCCAGGTTGCTGGCATACTGCATGAGGGCGTTTAACAACTGTGTGCCCACGCCCTGCTTACGCAGGATGTTTTTGATGGCGATATTGGTAATATGCCCTTCATCCAATATGATGTGTATGCCTGCGAAGCCGATAATTTCTTCCCCCGCCATAGCCACCAAATACCGGGCAACAGGATTGCTTGTCAATTCACTCAGCAAGGCGTTCTGTGACCAGGGAAGCGCAAACGCCTCACATTCAATGGCAAAGACAGCGGGAATATCCTGAATGGTCATCCGCCTGATAGAAAGATCAGCCATTGTTTTCCCTTTTCAGGCGTTCCCTCTCAGCTTGGGGTGCGCGCAGGTAAAGGGGCAATAATTCCTGATGGCTGTGGGCTTCATCCCGCCTCAGGGAAGCAATCCGCGCCGCCGCACCTGCCTTCAGTTCGTTCAGATGGGGTGGGGCAAACTGCGCACTTTTGCCCAGTACGCTTTGAATATACTCCCGGTAGACAGGCACGCCATCGCCAATAAACAGAAATGATTCGCCCAATGGCCGTATCGCCTGCAGGAAATCATCCAGCTTCCAGATATTATCCTCCATCAGCCGTTCGCCCTGCCCAAAAACGCCGCCATACACCTGTTTCACCCGGGCGTCGCGTATGGGACAAACAGTGCTATCCGTCAATACTCCCTGCGCAAGGGCCTCCAGGGCGTTGACCGCAATGCAGGGCGTATCAAGCGCCATCGCCATCCCCTTAACAGCGGCAACGCCTATGCGCACCCCTGTAAAGGAGCCGGCCCCGAGACACAGGCAAACAGATCAACCTCCTCAATGGTACAGCCGCCTTTGGCAAAGGCTTCTTCCACCATGGGCATCAGGTTGACAGAATGGGTTAGCCGGTTGTTGGCTGTCGCCTCATAACAAAGCAAATCATCCTTCAGCAAGGCAACGCCGCAGCTTGGCCCGGATGTATCCACTGCGAGTATCAGCAATGTTGTTTCCCCCCAAAGGATTGAACAAAAGCATCTAAATCAAAGGAATGGTACGCCCCTCTTGGCAGCATCTCCACTTCACGCTCTCCGCCGGGCAACTGGGTAATGATAACCTCCAGGCAGTCATTTGGCAATATTTCCGGCGCCTTTTCGTGCCATTCAATCAGGGTAATTCCCTCTGTGCCAATGTACTCATCCAAACCCGACTCAAACAGTTCTTCGGGACTTTCGATGCGGTACCAGTCAAAATGATAGAGGGGCAGCCTGCCCTCATCATACAGGTTAAGAATGGTAAAGGAGGGGCTGGGGACAGGCCCCTGGATACCAAGCCCCCGCGCAATGCCCCGTGCCAACTCGCTCTTTCCGTTGCCCATGTCACCCGTCAGCAAAACGGTATCCTGACTGCGCAGCACCCCGGCTAATTGCATCCCGAGCGTCTGCATATCACTACTTGTTTGAACTACTATCGGCATTGCACTCTCTTTCCGCATCTTTGAGTATATTTGACAACCGCTTGTACAACATGAAAGCAATCGCGCCGTTCAGTACGCCTTTCAGCAGATTAAAGGGGACGATGGCTGTCAATAAATATCCTGCCATGTCAAAGCTTGCCAGCTTTTCCCCCAGAAGGGCAGGCACCAAGATGTACCTGTTGGCCAGCACACCCATCAGCGTCATCAGCAGAATGCCTACCAGCGTACCGATGATAGCGGTTTTCAGCGTACGTTTTTTCCGGTACAGCAGCGATGGAGGCACAAGGAAAGACAGCCCCATCAGGATATTGGCAAGTTGGCCCACGCCAAAGGTCGTAGTGCCAAATAGGTGCACAAGATTGGTGACGATTAAAGCAATTATACTGGCTACCGGCCCCAGCGAAAACCCAATCAGCAGCATGGGAACAAAGGAAAAATCCAGTTTAAGCCAGGGAGCGAAAAATGCCAGAGGAATTTCCGGAAAGAAATTCAGTATGATAGCCAGGGCTATCATCAAAGATACATAGGTCATGTAGGCAGTGTTCATGCGTTTTTTCATTGTGCGCCTCCTAAAAATCGTCCCCGCATATCAATCAGGGACGATCCATGCACAAACGCATAGCCATTCTTCTTCCATCCAGACTGTACTGTCGGCCATGGAATCTCACCATGTCAGCCTTTCGGCTCGCGGGCTTTACCGCCGGTGGGGACTTTCACCCCGCCCTGAAGATGCTGGTATTCACTTGTGGCTATCATACCACCGGGAGATATGCCTGTCAACGCTCAGGTAATCTTGGGATCTCCGGCTTCAAGAAGGCGGTTGTATTCTTCCCTTGTCATCAGTGTCTTGCGCGGCTTGGTGCCCTCATTGCCGCTGATGATGCCGCGGCGGTCCATTTCGTCAATCAGCCGTCCGGCGCGCCCATATCCCACCCGCAACACACGCTGCAGCATGCTGATGGAGGTCTGTCCCGCTTCCACAGCCATCTCAATGGCGTCGGGAAGCAGTTCGTCAAAGACCTCTCCCTCGTCAGAAAAACTATCAGTGCCGCGCTGCTGCTCTGCGTTATCTGCCTTTTCGATGTACTCCATGATATCCATGTTATAATCCGGCAGGTTGCGGGATTTTACATACTCGGTAATAGCTTCCACGTCTTTATCGCTGATAAAACAGCCCTGTACGCGGGCAGGCGCAGGATAATTGCGGGGCATGTACAGCATATCGCCATAACCTAACAGTTCTTCCGCCCCCACCATATCCAGAATGGTACGGATATCTACCTGAGAGCTTACCTGG
>CAZCBC010000022.1:11679-15620 GCA_964496775.1 uncultured Oscillospiraceae bacterium | reverse complement strand
TTCATCGATAATCATCACAATGCGGGGCATCTTTTCCTCATCAGGGCCAATGCGCCGGTTATAGTTATCGATGTTGCGCACATTGTAAGCCTGCATTTTCTGGTAGCGCTCATCCATCTCGTCGCACAGCCATTCAAGGGCAGCGACCACCTTCTTGTCATCGGTTATCACAGGCAGCAACAGATGAGGGCAGCCATTATAGGGCTGCAATTCAACAAACTTGGGGTCTACCAGGATCAGGCGCACTTCCTGCGGGGAAGCACGATACAAAAGACTCGTGATGATGCTGTTGATGCACACCGACTTACCGCTGCCGGTGGCGCCTGCAATCAGCAAGTGGGGCATATCCATCAAATCGCACAGGATTGGTGTGCCGGCAATATCCTTGCCAAGGGCAACTGTTGTGGGGGATTTATTCTCCAGCATCTTGGGAGAATGCAGCACCTCCGTCAGGAATACCGTGGTCGCCTTGTCGTTGGAAACCTCAATGCCAATTAATGGCGTACCGGGAATGGGTATTTCGGCGCGCACCGGGCTTTTCGCCAACAATTCTACCGACAAGTTATCCATCAGGTTGCGCAGGCGATTGACATTGACGCCTTCTCCCAGACGGATGGCAAAGCGTGTGATGGCAGGGCCATGGACAATCTGCTGCACCTCCACCGGGATGCCGAAGCTGTTAAGCGTTTGAACAATCTTGTCCGCGCGTTTCTGGTCTTCTGCGGTGTAGTCTGCCTGGTTATCAAGCGGCGGCGCAGAAAGAAGCCGAAGAGGCGGCTTTTCATAGTCATCCCGGGGCAGCTCTATCTGTTTATGGACAGGGCCTTTATGCGCCGTGCCATCCAAAGAAGCCGGGTTCAGGGGTTTGGGCTTTTGCGGCACAGACACGCGCTGCCCCAGTTCCACCGCGGGAGCGATATGCACCGCCTTAGCTCTGGTAGAATCAGGTTTCTTGGCCGCTTCATCTTCCCAGGGAAGCGTTTCCGGGGAAGGTTCATCCCGGAATTCCTCTACATGTTGTGGCTGTACCCACCAGGCAGGCGGCGTGCCTGGCGCTTCCATAGAGACCGGGGACTGCGTTGTAGCAGATGTCGCCGAAACAAAATCAGGCTGTGTCGGCGCCACAGGTTTCGTCTGCACAGCAGGCTTTGTTTGCGGTATAAGTTCGCCTGTTTGCTGGAATATGGTGTCCATATCGCCATTAGCAGGAACAAAGCCCTCATCCACACGCGCGGCGGGAATATAGGCTTCCCGGCCGGGCATGGGTGTAAAGCCGTTCTGGTATACCGGAGGTTGCTCCACAGAATAGGGAATATAGTTGGGCTGTTCTTGATACGTCTGCGCTTGCGCAGGAAAAGCTAACTCCGGGGGCTGCTCATAGACAGGTTCCGCATAGGTTTGCGCAACTTGATTGGGGGGAACCGTCTGAGTCGCCACTTCGTCTGCGCTTTGGGCTTCAGGTTCAATTTCCGCCACCTGTTCACCATTTTGCAACCTTCTGCGTTTCTCACTCAGGCTTTGCACAAGCGCAACGGGGTTCACCCGAATCATCAGGAAAAACAGAATGAGCAATGTCAGCACCAACAAAGTGATAGAGCCTGCAATGCCCAGCATACGCCAGAAGGGATATGCCAACAGCATACCCAATAGCCCCCCGCCCGGCATGGGATTGATGCGGCCGCCATACTGCCGGAAAGCAGCAGACAGATAAGCGCCCATGCTGCCGGAATCCTGTGTACGTCCCATAAAATTCAGATTCAAAGTCTGAATATAGTCCATCAAGGTTCCGTTCCCTTGCACCGACGTAATGATGGTAATAAACGCCAGGAGGCAAAGATAGAAAGCAAGGCTCAGTAGCACCAAACGGAAAGACACGGCGCGTTTGGAGGAGATACACATTTGTACGCCCAACCAGATCAGAAGAAAGGGCAGCGCCTGATAAACAACACCGCCTAAGCCAATAGCGGTACTCTTGAGTATCGATAATGAAATGGATGTTGTCTGTGCGAAAGCTCCTATCATACAGGCAATACCGAAGGCAAGGACCAATATGCCCAGCGTCAGCATCAATGTGCCCGCTCTGTCGGTTGAACGAATATTCTGTTGTGTTTTACTCTTTGTTGACAAGTAACTGCTCCAATTATTCTGTCGATAAGTATACGCTTTGTAAAATATCCCGCTGATCAAACCCCAGCATCAGCCGGTACTCTCCCATGGTATAGAAACTGGCTGTGCCTGTTGGCATAGCGTACCGGGCAGCGGTATCCTCGTCCAGGGACAAACTGGTATCAGGCTGCCCTAAGACCGCAACGCACGCGGCGCTGTCCGAAGTCCCCGTAGTCAGACCATAAAGGTTGATACGGTGTGTAAGAATCCCTGCCACCTGCTCGCTTTCAAAGGGAACGACAAGGGAAACATCGCGAAAAGCAGCATCCTCTAAAATATACCGGTCGCCCGTTACAAACGCCTCAGAGTCTGTCAGTTCCTTATATTGCGTGATGAGCTCCTTTATGGACTTCCCCATCACATCGGGTATGCCGGGTAAGTTCCCCCGCGTACATTCTTCACGGATGATTTCTCCCGAATTTTCCTGTGCCTTTGCCTGCTGAAAAGTATCCAGGGTGCTCAGAAGCGTGCCTTCTTCACTCTGCAGAATGTCCTTCAGCTCATAAAAGTAAAAGCTGAACGCACCGGAACGACCCGATAAAAAGGTAAATGTATCAGGCGGATAGAACAGCACAATCCCGGTTTCCGTCAGCATCACCTGGTCGGTGGGAACGGGCACAGCGTCCAGAATATCAGAATAGGTAAAGATATCTTTCTGCGACTGTTCCTCCACCCAGTTGTCGAGATACTGCTGCGCATCCTCCTTGTTGACCCACAGGCTTTCTGAGCTTAACTCACTGCCGTCCAAAAGGCTGAACATCATAGGAGTAACCGTATAACCAAGACGGCCATTAGGCATCTTGCCTTCTGCGCGGATAGCTAACGAAAGCACAGCGGGGGCGCCCTCCGCTGTCAGCAGATAGGCTTCACTGGTCACGTTAATCCCTGTCGCGCCCTGCTGAGCAGGCGAGGTCATGGTAATTTCGTGAAGGGCTATATTCCCTTTTTCAACAATTTTACTGTTGATGGTGTCCTGCACAAAGGTGTTGGCCAACCCTTGAAGGCTTGGATAAGTCAGGCTGCTTGTCTCTGTCTGCTTGCTGATATACTCCACATGAACGGCGGAGTGTGTCTCAGCAGGTGCTACAACATAAAGCAGACAGAACGCCAGGATGATTAACAATATTCTCTTCATGCATCCCACCTCCTGTTGTGATTGTACAACAAAGCAACCTTTGTTTCAAGAATGCAACAAAAGGAAACAGAACTGTTACAACTCCGGCCCTTCCATCTCTTTTAGGGAATAGCCGCTCTTTTTGCCCTTACCCTGCTGGCGCAAAATATTCTCCTTGTTTTTATCCAGATACCGGCTATATAACTCCTCAGCGTCCATACCGCTGCGAATACAAAGGCTGATAAAGAAATGAAGGATATCCACCAATTCTTCCTTCAGCGCGTCTTCATCCACGACCTTGGGATTCTTCCACCATTTGTAGTTGGTTTCATCCAGCAGCTCTGCCATCTCAACGAACATGGCCATCATATAGCGCTGTATCCATTGCTCATCGTTTCCTTCCAGATTTCGCGTTGTAATCACGTCATCGTTAAATTGTTTTTGCAGGGTAAAGATTTCTTCCAGCCTATCCATGATAATCCTCCAGTTGTTTTTTAATCCTGTGCGCATTGGGACCAATGAACGCGGCACTGGGCTTTTGCGACAGGGTTTCCTGCGCCAGACGCATCACATCGTCCCGGGTAACAGCATCGACCTTTTCCAGCATTTCTTTGACAGGTATTTCCCGCTTAAAAACAAGCATGTCATTGCCTATTTTCTG
>CAZCBC010000022.1:0-11669 GCA_964496775.1 uncultured Oscillospiraceae bacterium | reverse complement strand
TCTGCATTCGGTGATAAGCGCTTTCCTGCGCCAGCACGATATTTGTCTTCAGCAGTGTTTTGGTTTGTTCAAGCTCTTTCCTGGTGATGCCACCCTGAAGCATCGTCCTGCAAACCGCATGAACCTCATCAAGAACTTTGAACGCATTGTCCGGCGTCGCCGCGGCATAGATAACAAAGTCCCCGCAGGAAGGGTATTCGGTCGGTGAGGAAAATACCGTATATACCAGGGCATGCTCTTCACGGATTGTTTGAAACAGGCGGGAGGACATGCCGCCGCCCAGAATATTGCTGAACGCTTCAAAGGAATACCTGTCCTTTGAGCCTTCCGCAACGCCCCGGTAACCAAGGCACAGGTGCGTTTGCTCAATGGGTTTTTCTTCTGATATCACGCGGGGAGCATCATTGGCTTCATTTTTCGGGTACTCCCGTTCCCCGCCGCCTTGCCAGGTGCCAAAATATTTTTCAGCCAGCGACCTAAGCTGCGCCATATCAATATTCCCTGCAACGGAAATCAGCGCGTTGCGCGGCACATAATAAGCATCCCTGAATGCCTGCAAGTCCGCACGTGTATATCTGCGAATCGCCTGTTTGTCTCCTAATATAGAGTGTGCCAGCGTTCCTTCGCCGTACAAGGCCTCATTAATGAGGTCGAAGATAAGTTCCTCCGGCGTGTCCTCCACCATGGCAATCTCTTCCAGGATGACTTTTCTTTCTTTTTCGATTTCCTCCTCGCTCATGACGGCATTGCAGGTGATATCGGCTAACAGTTCCATGCCCCGCGGCAATTCCTCATCCAGCATACGGGCATAGTATATCGTAGAGGTTCTGCCTGTCGCTGCATTTACCTGTCCGCCTAAGGCATCCATATCCTCCGCCAACTGACGGGTTGAGCGGTTTTTTGTCCCTTTAAATGCCATGTGTTCCAACATATGGGATAAGCCATGCTCCGCCTTGTTTTCCATCATGGAACCCGTTTTGATCCATACGCCAACAGACACAGAACGAAGAGTGGGAATGCTTTCCGCTACAACTTGCAACCCATTTGATAACGAAAAAACCTCTGCCATTTTATCCTTTCATGCAACAAGACCTGCGCATGCCGTGCAGGTCTTGTTGCATTATCCCTTGACGGGCTTACTGGTTATTCTGATGACTCCGGCCATCGCGGCGCGGCGGACGGCTTCTTTCCCCACTGGGGCGGCTCATACGGTTCTGGGTGTAAACGATATCGTTACGAATCAGGTTTACGCGGCCCTGAGAGTCTATCTCAGCAACCTTGACTTCCACCTCATCGCCAATATTCAGCACATCCTCGACCTTTTCCACACGCTCATTTGCAAGCTTGGAAATGTGCAGCAGACCATCCTTGCCGGGGAGCAGCTCGACGAAGGCACCCATGTTGCTTAAGATGCGCACGACGCGGCCCTGATAGATTTCGCCCACTTCCACATCCTTGGCAATGCCTTCAATGATACGGCGCGCCTTGGCGGCAGCTTCTTCATCAGCGGTAGCAATGGCAACGCGGCCATCATCCTCAATGTCAATCTTGACACCCGTTTCGGCAATGATCTTGTTGATCATCTTGCCGCCCGGTCCGATAACTTCGCGGATTTTATCCGGATTGATGGTGAACATAATAATCTTGGGGGCATACTTGCTCAGCTGTGCACGGGGCTGGGGCAACGCTTCCAACATCTTGCCCAGGATGTGCAGCCTGCCGGCAAGCGCCTGTTCCAATGCCCTTTGCAGGATGGGCTTATCAATGCCTTTAATCTTGATATCCATCTGGATGGCCGTGATACCGTTCATGGTACCGGCAACCTTGAAGTCCATATCCCCAAGGAAGTCTTCCAGACCCTGGATATCTGTCAGCACCGCAACTTTGCCGGTCTGCTCATCCTTGATAAGGCCCATGGCAACACCCGCAACGGGTGCCTTAATCTGCACGCCGGCATCCATCAAAGAGAGGGTGCTGCCGCATACAGACGCCATGGAAGAAGAGCCGTTGCTGGACAGAATCTCACTGACCAGCCTGAGCGCATAGGGAAAGTCCTCCTCGGAGGGGATAACAGGCTCCAACGCCCTTTCCGCCAAGGCACCGTGACCGATTTCCCGGCGTCCTGGAGAACGCATGCGGCCCGCTTCGCCGGTGGCATAGGGCGGCATGTTGTAGTGATGAATATAACGCTTGGATTCCTCATTGGACAAACCATCCAGAACCTGAACTTCGCGCAGGGAACCCAGCGTTGTTACCGTCAGAGCCTGAGTCTGACCACGGGTAAACACGGCGCTGCCGTGGGTACGGGGCAGGATGCCCGTCTCGCACCAGATAGGACGCACTTCATTCTCTTTGCGGCCATCAGGACGGATGCCCTGGTCGATGATCTTGCGGCGCATCACTTCTTTATTCAGGTTGTAGAGCGCGTCAGACACTTCTCCTTCGCGGCCTTCAAACCGCTCCGCAAAATGCTCTTTTACTTCCTGTTTAACCTGCTCCTCGCGCTGGTGGCGCTCGGCACGGTCATAGGACTCAAAGGACCATACAGCCTTGTCGTAAGCATACTCACGGACTGCCTGCTCTACATCCTCACCAGTGGTAACAAGGGGGAATTCCTTCTTGGGTACGCCGATTTCCGCAACGATTTTTTCCTGGAACGCCACCAGTTCTTTAATTGCCTCATGGGCAAAGAGAATGGCTTCCAGCATGACTTCTTCGGAAATCTCATTGGCGCCGGCCTCTACCATCATGATGGCGTCCTTGGTGCCTGAAACGATCAAATGCAAATCACTGTTGGCGCGCTGCTCTTCATCAGGGTTAAGAATCAACTCACCGTTTACTCTGCCCACCAGCACAGAGCCTGTGGGGCCATCCCACGGAATCTCGCTGATGCAAAGAGCGACAGACGAGCCAATCATGGCAGGAATATCCGGCGGGTTGTTGGTATCAACAGACAGCGCGGTAGCAACTACCTGCACATCGTTGCGCATGCCCTTGTTAAACAAAGGACGCAGGGGCCTGTCGATTAAACGGCAGGTTAAAATGGCTTTTTCCGTGGGGCGGCCTTCTCGCTTGATAAACCCCCCGGGAATCTTGCCGACGGAATAATGTTTCTCTTCGTAGTCAACGCTTAGGGGGAAGAAATCCACCCCTTCGCGAACCTGATCCGACACCGTGGCATTCACCATGATGACGGTCTCCCCGTAGTGCACCAGCACAGAGCCGGCGGCTTGTTCTGCATACTTGCCAAATTCCAGCGTCAGCGGCCTTCCGGCAAAATCCATCGTGTACTTCTTGTGTTCCATGTTACTCCTCTTCTCCTCACGGCTCGCTGTCGGCAAGCCTCACTTCTTGATAAAAAAGTCGGAAAAACAGCGTACCGTTCTTCCGACCATTTGTCTTATTTACGCAGGTTCAACTGTCCAATCAGCGTACGGTAACGCTCGATATCGGTACGCATCAGGTAGTCAAGCAGCCCGCGGCGCTGACCGACCATCAGCAACAGGCCCCGGCGGCTGTGGTGATCCTTCTTGTTGAGCTTCAGATGCTCGTTCAGGTGGTTGATACGCTCTGTCAGCAGGGCTACCTGTACCTCAGGGGAACCGGTATCGCCTTCGCTGCGCGCATACTTTTTGATAATTTCTTGCTTCAGTTCCTTATTCATAGGAATCCTCCTTTATTGGGGTGGCACCCTTGTAATCCCCTGTGACTAAGCCAGCGCCGGAGATGCGGCAGACTGAGCCACGGTTAAAAGCCACATTAATAATCATACCATGGAATAAGGTATTTGTAAACTAATTTTCCATGTAATTTCGGTTAAGGCTGGACAACAATCTCAAAGCTTGCAGTTACGCCGCTGCCATCCTTAGCAGTTGCCGTAATGGTTACCTTCTTTTCTTCTTTCACCTTTTTTGCGTTAACAACGCCTTCTTTGGTCACAGTCGCGACGGTGGTATCAGAAGAAGTCCACACCAAATCTTTGTTGGAAACCGTTTCGGGCCAATACACAGCTTTCAGCCGGGTCCAGCCGCCAGCCTTCACGCGGCTTTCCCCTGTAAGAGTCAGTTCCTTCATAGAAGTGACAACCTCCACAGTGACAGTTGTGCGTTTACGGCTGCCATCCATAGCTGCAGCAGTGATGGTAACCTTACCGTTCTTATGAGCGGTCAGCAAACCATTCTCGTCTACGGAAACGGTTGCCGGAGAAGAACTCTTCCATTCAACCACCTGTGCTGCCTCCTGCGGCAGTACCGCTGCGGCAAGTTGAAGAGTATTTTTATCCTTGGACAAATCAATAACAATGTTGGTTTTTCCTTCCGCCTTCTGATTGTCCTTTAGAATAGCAACATCCGTAGCGATGGGATGCACGGAAACCTGATGAACAGCCTGTACACCGGAGCCATCCTTAGCCGTAGCTGTTATCTGAACATTTCTGATTACATCGCTGCGCTTTCCGATCACCTTGCCATCATTGCCTACTGTCGCGATGGTCTCATCAGAGCTTGTCCAAACAACACCCTTATTGTCGGTATTCTCCGGCAATACCGATGCGGACAGCATGATGCTTCGTCCTGCCGCCACCGCATTGCTGCCTGAAATCGTTACTTCTTTCGCCAGGTTGGCGACATTGACTTTATACTCCGCCTTTACTTTGCTGCCATCGAAAGTGGAAACGGTAATGGTTGTTGTCCCCTTTTCCAAGCCTGTTACCAGGCCATTCTCGTTGACCGTGGCAACCTTGGGTTTGCTGCTCTTCCAGGTTACCTGCTGGGGCGCATCGGCGGGAATAACCTGGGCACTCAGTTGCAAAGTGGGGTTGCCCGACAGGAGGTCGATTCCCAGTTTATCTTTCTTCTCCACTTTCCGGCCATTAGCAGATAGCTGAATATCATACGCTATGGGAGTGATGGTAATAATATGTTTGCCAACAACCCCGGAACCGTCCTTCGCTTCCGCTGTAATGGTGACCTGTGTAATAGCCGGAACTTTTTTTGCCGCGCTTACCTTGCCCTGTTTGGATACTTTAGCAATATCGGGATGAGAACTTGACCAGATAACCTTTTTATCATCCGCATCTTCTGGAAATGCTTCCGCCTTCAATACGGTACTTTCATTGGCCTGAAGGTCGGCATCGCCCGATACCGTTATCTCATGCACCAGATGGGCCACATTCACCTTGCAGGAAGCGCTGACACGGCTGCCGTCCATCGTGCTGGCAGTAATCTTTGCAACACCCGACTTATGTCCCGTTACAATGCCATAGGCATCTACCGTTGCCACCTTGGGCGAAGAGCTTGTCCAGCTCAGCTCCGACCATGGGCTGTCAGGGGTAACGTCAGCTACCAACTGCAAAGTCCGCTCATCGCCGGACAAATCAATAGCCACCACAGAATCGGTAACCGTTCTTTCTCCCGTTTTCAGCGCCACTTGGCTAATGGGATCCACCGCAACAAAGGGTACTTTTAACTCCCTTGCCACGCCCTGGGCAGCACTGTTAGCAAAGCTATGTACCTGAACATTGGGACTGTTGGTAAACAGCATGCTGGTATCAAGCCGCCGGGCAGTAACGGGAATAAACACTTTTTCTAGTTGTGGGCAGTCATAGAACATGCCGCCTGCCACTTCCCTGATGCCAACAGGCAAAACCACTTCTTTCAGGCCGGCACAGCCATGAAACGCGCTGTAGCCAATCTCCTCAATGCTGTTGGGAAGGGTGATGTGAGTTAATGCGTTGTTGCAAGCGAAGGCGCCCATCCCGATTGTTTTGATATTCTTGGGTAAATCAAGCACCGGCAGTTTTTCGAGGCCAGCAAGGGAGGCCACGCCAATAGACTGCAGGGATTTGGGTAAAGAAAGTTCCGTCAACGCTTTGCTGTTGAGGAATGTTCTATCCTCAAGGGCTACAACCCCTTCCGGAACAACTGCACTGGTCATCGCATAACAGTTTTCAAAGGCATTGGCACCAATGTAGCAGACTGTCGAGGGGATATTGATTGTGTTTGCACTGCGGCAATTTTTAAAGGCACTATCCCCAATCATGTAAAGGCCTTCCGGCAATGCAATGCTGGTTAATGTATCCTGGTTAATAAACGCGGCATGTCCAATCGCAGCAACAGGCACCCCGCCAATGGTTGCAGGCACTACAACATCTGTGTCGCTCCCTGTGTAGCCACTGATAATTGCCAGCCCGCCTGCAGTTGTCCGATATGTAAAGTCCTTGTCCTGGGCTGTCGCAAATGCGCTCCCTTCTTGAACTACAAGGTATTCATTTTCAACATCCGTATCCTGCTTCGCTTCTGTTGCCACTTGCGGCGCATTGGCCAGCAGTATTTCTTCATCCACCAGCCCTTCCCGATAGTTGACTATATCATCAAAAGTAACCATGGTATCCACGTCCGCCAGGGTAATCCAGGTTTTACCCCTTTGCAGCTGAATTTCTTTACCATTCTGGTCAAAGAATACCGTGCGTTCCTTAAGGCTGTTGCGCGCCCAAACGCCGGCAATATACTTTCCGCCAATAAAAATATCAGCTGCACCTTGGCCGACGATATCACGCAACAAAGGATTCATCGTACTGTTGTTATAGGTTAATGGCGTTCTCTGGATAATTACATTGTTGTATATGATTCGATATTCCGGCTTGAGCAAGTCGCCAAACAGGCCTTTTTTTGTATAGCGCTCGTAGCCATTGCTCAGTTTGTCATACACGAAGGACGAAACCGTATCCGAGTTTGTACCATGTTTGATGTCGATTTTTTGCGCATCCGGTCCTGCGTACGCAATGGAGTCTGTAAAAGCAAACGGCCTTACAGGAAATGGATAGTTTAATTGCGAAATATGCTGTGCAAGGTTCTTCACATAGACCGTTACATTGTGTGGCGCGGGATGATATTTTACACGCTGAAAATAGGCTTTATATCGATTGCCAATGCCATCGATATTCAGTCCCTTCTTATTGACGCCATAGTCGCGAAACACTTCCCGAACATCGCTACCCACCGCCTCCTGTTGACCAAAGTGGACAAGCGTGGCATCCCATTCTTCACGGATATCGGCATGCATGATTCGCGCGGAACGGTCCGGCCCCGTTTCTTCCGGGTGCTTATCGGCAAAAAACGCCGTCAGGCGCGTCCAGCCGCCCCCTTGAATGGGCGTTTCGTACATGATGTCCGCATCTGCAATACCCCATTGAGGAATAGCACCTAAGTTGTTGTCAATCTGGACAAGAATAGGGATGTATTCCTCATTGGATAAGGGCAGACCGGTCGTGGAACTTTCTCCCTCTATCACCGGATTATCCGGAAAACTTCCATCCGCATTACGGCCAACCAACGGAATACTCCGCGTCAGGGTTCCCTCAATTCGGGTAGTCACCGGCTGACCGGCTGCATGGCCCGGCACAAGGGATGTAAGCAGCAGCGCACATAACATCATAAGCACAAACTTTTTCATTCTTTCTATTCCTTTCCTGTCAGTATCGTTATTCTGAGAACATTATTTGTAAGGCGCAAACACAATGGCCGGCGTTTCATTATGATATGTAAGCTCTATCGTCATATCGTTCAGCGACCAGGTCATATTTCCTTCCTCGTCAATGGTAATGGGATCGGCATAACGAGTATACAAAGATATAAAGGCAGAAAAATACGCCTGATCACTCTTCAAAGTATAGCGAACCTCCGACAGTTTTCCGCCCTTCATGAAATATTCCAGCGTGGCAGGCAGTCTGTAAAGTGTCGTGTCTTCAATTACAACTCCCTCTTCGCCTGCCTGAATACCTTCCAGCGCTTCAATTTCCGCTATTTTCATCCCCCAGGCAGCGCCGCGCATGGCTTCCAGATTAATCTCCTCAATGCTTTCCAGCAGGGAACCCGTCATCCCGTGGGTATATTTGCCCCGGGCACTGTAGTCATCGGTATATTCCTTGGTTATACGGGCAAGCTTCCAGTCGCCCTTAACTTTGAGGTAGCAGTACCGCTCGTTGTATTCCACCCAGTCACCCTCAGAAAAGTGAAACATCATAACGCGATAGGGATATTTGGTTTTTCCCACCTTCACGGTAAAGTCCACATGCTCCTGCTCAAGGGTTTCGATATCGGCATATTCAAACCCGGGAATCTTCAGAAGTTTTTTATACCCTTTCACACCTTCAAACCCATTCAGGAGTTTGAGGGCCTTGATGCGCTCTTCTCTGGGAAGTTGTTCCAGGGCAAAGGAATAGTCCGCAGAAACACCGCCATAACTCAACATGGCAGGAACGGCGTTCTCCGCAGGCTGCTCAATGCTGTCAAAAAAATAATTCAGCGATGCGTCCAATTTAACCATTTTGTTATTGACCACATCGATTTGATTAACCATCATATTTCGATAGGGAACAGTGGGGTCAACAATTTCATAATAAGTAAAATCATATATCGTAAAATACGGCATATGATTTTCAAACTTGATGGCTAAAAACTCACCCAGTTCCGGATGGGTAAATCCGCTTTCCAGCACCGCAGACGCACCAATCACAATGATTGACACCATCAGGAATATGATTACGCTAACAATCGACTTTTTCATGTTACTCCTTTTATTTTAGAAAGACTTTCTTGCTTCCACCTTGGGTATCCAATAACAGCGCAATTATACCAATCCTTTCTAATCCAGTCAATCAATGGAAAACGGCAATTGCTTTCTTGTAATTATTGTTTATAATCAGATGGAGATACAAGAAGGAGATTTTCATGGCAAAGAAACACCGTGTAAGCTTCATCGGCAAGCTATTATCGAAACTCCCAAGGGATATAAAGTTGCTCTATCCTCTCTATCTCGCTTCGCAACTCTATTTGGAAGAAAGCACATATGTTTCAGCGTGTCTTCCGAAAGAATGGCATGGTCTCACGATTGCCTATGCTTCTGACATCCATTACGGGCCGATGTTCGATCAGCAAAGGGCCATTGATTTAATTCAGCGAATCAATGCCCTCCATGCGGATGTTGTCTTGCTGGGCGGTGATTATGGCGAAACCACGCAAACTTCCATTGATTTTTTTCAAGCTATTCCGGATATTCAGGCCAATCTATGTGTGCTTGCCGCGATAGGCAACCATGATTTGGCCGGCACCGCAGAGGAATTAAATCTTTTGAAATCCTGCATGCTTGCCCGCGATATTATTCCTCTGCAAAATGAATGTCATATGCTGCAAAGAGGCAACAGTTATCTGAGGTTTTGCGCCACAGACGACACAAGACATGGTACGCCGGATACAACTATCTTAAACCAACCTATGCCCGAAAATACCTTTACAATATTTTTCCCCCACTCTCCTGATATCCTGCCGAGCTTGACAAACTCTCCTAAACCTAAGTTTGATTTAGCCATATGCGGACACACCCATGGAGGGCAATTCGCCTTCTTTGGTCACAGCCTTCATTCCTCCAGCAAGTTCGGCGACAGATACCGTACCGGTTGGAAGCAGGAAAACGGTCATGACATTCTTATATCAAACGGGGTGGGCACCTCGCTCATTCCCATGCGCATTGGTGCTCCGCCCCAATATCATCTCGTCACTCTATATAGAGAAGATTAAACTAACCGTAAGGCAGGTACTGCGTTTAAATACAGATTCGAGATATTTCCCTTTATTAATTGGCGGTAACCGGCTGCCCCAATCATAGCGGCATTGTCCCCGCACAGGGATAAGTCCGGCATAAATAGAGCAATATTCGCTTGCCTGCACGCTTGTTCCATCTGCCTGCGCAGCAGCCTGTTTGCGGAAACACCGCCCGCCAGCAGGATTTTATTTGCACCTGTGTCCTGCGCGGCCAGCAATGTCTTCTCTACCAAAGAATCTACGACGGCCTTACGAAAGGACGCAGCCATATCCTCTGGTTGATAAGGTTTCCCCTGTTGCTTCATGTTATGCAGCGCATTGATAAATGCTGTCTTCAGGCCAGAAAAACTAAAATCATACCGCCCCTGGGTTTTAGGATGCGGAAGGTTCAGCGCAGTATCATCACCCAATTCTGCCAACTTATCCAAGGCCGGGCCTCCGGGGTACGACAACCCCAGCACCCTTGCCGCTTTATCAAACGCTTCCCCGGCGGCATCATCCTGGGTGCAGCCAATCAAGCTGTACCCGCCCTCCTCAGACAATGAAATCAGGTGGCTGTGTCCCCCGCTGACAACCAGGCAAAGCCCAGGGGGATTTAAGTCTTTATAGGTCAAATAATTGGCGCATATATGCCCTTCAATATGATTGACAGCAATCAGCGGTTTTTTAAGGGAAAACGCAAGGGCCTTGGCGTAAGACACGCCTACCAGCAGTGCGCCTACCAGCCCCGGCCCGTAGGTAACCGCAATGGCATCAATATCCGCAAGGTTTTTCCCTGCCTGCTTGAGCGCCTGCTTTACAACCACATCAATCTTTTCAACATGGGCGCGGCTGGCAATCTCCGGCACAACGCCGCCATATATGGTGTGCAGCTCAATCTGAGAATAAACAATATTGGAAAGTATCTCACGCCCATTGACAATGCTGGCGGCTGTTTCATCACAGGATGTCTCAATGCCCAGCACAAAAACATCCTGTTTGTTTTTCAGTTTCTCATGAATATTTTCAGCGCGTTGCATGTTTCTTATGCCGTTTCCTTCGTTCTTCCAAACACGAAGTAAAGCGCTGCCAGTAAAATACCTACATAGAAAGTCAGGTTTTGCTTAATGAGTTGCCATGCATAGTCGGCAAAAAACGACTCTGGCATAAGTTGTATCAACCGGTCACGCTGTGGGTCGAGCAGCCAAAAATCATTATCAAAGAAGATGGTATGAAAGGTGTGAAACGCATTGGTAAAATCCAGCACACACCAAAGCGCGAGCGCCAGAAACACTCCGTAGAAAACCAAGACACCCGCCGCTGCCCCCACCTCGACATCACGGTGCGCAATCCGGTGCATGCCATGTTTGTTCACAAAGTAGAGCAAACCAAATACGATTAAACTTCCCAGCATGACCCAGCGAAGGTTTCGCCCCAGAGCAACCAATTCTTTAACATCTTCCATGTGGGTCTGCTCTTTTGCGTTAAAAACAGGGATCTTTTCTTCACCCTCAGCCACTTCCACCTGAAAAACATCGGTTTTATCGCTCAAGTACTTCGTTACCATAACGGCAATGTCCGCGTGATGCTCCTCAAGCCCAGCCTGAGCATGGGAATCAAGCATGCGAAACATGACGCCCGCATCCGTAGCAAGGCTAGACAACTGCCAGCCTGAAAAGCAAACAATACAGACAAGCGTCAATATGGCAATAAAAAAACGTATCATATGTCGCATCATTGCATCTTTAAGTAGGAGGTAATAAAGCCATCTAAATTACCGTCCATCACGTCGTCAATGTTGCCGGACTCATAGCCCGTACGGTGGTCTTTCACCATGGTATAGGGCTGAAAAACATAGGAGCGGATCTGGCTGCCCCATTCAATTTTCTTCATCTCACCTTTGATGTCCGCCATCTTTTCTTCTTTCTCGCGTTCCTGCAATTCCAACAGCTTGGACCTCAGCATGCGCATGCACATTTCACGGTTCTGCACCTGGCTGCGCTCATTCTGGCAGGAGACAACGATGCCAGTGGGCATATGGGTCATACGTACAGCCGAGTCCGTCTTGTTGACGTGCTGGCCGCCCGCACC
>CAZCBC010000021.1:18800-23952 GCA_964496775.1 uncultured Oscillospiraceae bacterium | reverse complement strand
TCATGCTGTGCCCTTTTCTTACTCTGTTTTGTTACCTATGTTTGACACTCGTACATTGAAAACTTTATTCTTTGCGGAAAATCCCTTGTTTTATAGGGATTGCTATGCTATAATCCTTTTGTATTACGCTTAAAGGAAGAAGGGTTTACTGAAGAGTGGGAGTCGCAAGAAACGGGGGAAATGTTTGTTTGCGTTTCCTTTGTTAGGCGACATAGGCCCACTTTTTGTATGTAAAAAAAGATGAGGACGGACAGAAAAAGGCCAATTGAAGAAATTACCCGCATTGCTCAAAAGCAGGCTGACGCCATGGGCTATGAGTTGGTGGAAGCGGCCTACGAGAAGGAACCGGCAGGCAACTACCTGCGCATTTATCTGGACGTAGAGCGGGGCATCACCCTGGACGACTGCGAAAAATATCATATGGCAGTCATGGGCAAGTTAGAAAAGTTCGATTACGATTTTCTTGAGGTATGCTCCCCGGGTATTGACAGACCCATTAAAACGCAGCGGGATGTGCAAAAGGCTCTTGGAAAGACCGTGGAAGCCAAACTATACAAACCACTGGACGGCATGAAAACCATGATCGGTACCCTGCTTGGATTGGATGACGAAGGTTATCACTTGCAGGTTGCAGGCGTAGAACGCGTTATTCCGCAAAAAGAAGCCGCTGTTCTCAGACAAGTACCAGATATGGATGCGCTTACAGACGATACAGAAACAGGAGATGAAAGATAATGAAGAACCAGAAGCCCGATTTGCTGGATGCCATTTCCCTTCTTGCGAGGGAAAAAGATATTGATGAAGCGATATTAGTTGACACCATCGAAGAAGCGCTAAAGGCCGCTTACCGGAGGAACAATAAAACCTCTGCTCAGGCTCAGCAGAACCTGACTGTTCGCCTGTCAAGAAAAAACGGTGCGCAGGTTTTTGCCAGAAAAGTTGTGGTGGATGAGGTGGAAGACCCCGATACGCAGATTACGCTGGCCGAAGCGCAGGAAATCAGGCACGATTTCCATCTGGACGATATCGTAGAAATCGAAGTGACTCCGGATGATTTTGGTCGCGTTGCGGCGCAGACCGCCAAGCAGATGCTTGTGCAGCGTATCCGGGAAGCTGAGCGCGGCAAGATATACGAGGAGTATATCGAAAAGGAACAGGAAATCCTGACGGCTATCGTTCAGCGGGTGGAACCTAAGGCTGTCTATGTGGAACTGGGCCGGAGCGAAGGCATTATGGAAAGCAGCCAGTTTATGCCCGGCGAAGAGTACCGTGAAAATGACCAGATCAAGGTTTATGTGCTCAAAGTGCAGGGAAGCAAGGCGGAGTCTATGCGCAGTCCGCAGGTGTATGTCAGCCGTATTCATCCGGGGCTTGTCAAACGCTTGTTTGAGATGGAAGTCCCCGAGATTGCCACCGGCGTTGTGCAGATTAAATCAATTGCGCGGGAGGCGGGCAGCCGCACCAAGATTGCGGTCTTCTCTAACGAACCCCTGATTGATCCTGTGGGTGCCTGCGTTGGGCCCCGGGGCAGCCGTGTGGAAAAAGTTGTTAATGAACTGAAAAACGAAAAGATTGACATCATCAAGTGGTCTCCCGACCCGGCTGAGTTTGTAGCAAATGCTTTGAACCCGGCCCATGTTGTCAGTGTTTTTATTTCGGAGAGTGAAAAAATATGCCGCGTTGTTGTGCCGGATATGCAGCTTTCTCTTGCTATCGGCAAGGAGGGGCAGAACGCGCGCCTGGCCGCCAAACTGACGGGATGGAAAATTGATATCAAGTCTGAGTCCCAGATTCAGGCCCTTATGGCAGAACAAGGTATAGACCCCAACGCCATTCCCGTAGAGGATGATTATGCAGAAGATTATCCGGAAGAATGGGGATACCTGCCGGAAGATCAATAACGAAGGAGCAGCCTGATGCCAAAGAAAATCCCCATGCGAATGTGCGTGGGATGCCGGGAAATGAAGCCTAAGAAGGAGCTAATCAGGGTGGTTCGCGCTCCTGATGGGGAAGTCAGCATTGACCTGAAAGGAAAAAAGTCTGGCCGCGGCGCATACGTTTGTTACGATGTTCAATGCTTGAAACGTGCGCTGAAGCAAAAGCAGCTGGACCGTGCCCTGGAAGTTGTTATCACGGAAGAGATTGCCCAATCCTTAACGCAAAGCATTGAAGGTGCGGGAGGTAAGCTGTGAATGAGCGAAAGGTTTCAGGTCTCCTAGGCCTGGCGCTGCGAAGCGGTAAGGTGGTTCTGGGAGCGCAACCCGCGGTAGATGCCGTGCGTTCCGGCCGGGCAGCAGTTGTTTTGATGGATGTGTCATCGTCCGACAATACGATGAAAGCCTTGCGCAACAGTTGCCAATATCATCAGGTACCGCTGATTGAAACCAGTGCCGGTATGATAGATCAGGCTACAGGAAAACAAGGAAGAAAAGCAGCGGCTCTTCTTCATGGCGATATAGCGAAGGAAATTCTTAAGCACACAACCACTGAAGAAACCGAACAAGAAGGAAATAATGCGGGGGTACAATCAACGAATGGCTAAGTTAAAAATGAAGGAAGCAACCAAGGAATTAAACCAGCGCTCCGGCGCCATCCTGGCAGAGGTGGAACGCGTCAAGCGAAATGCTGATATTATGCTTCAAATGCTAAGACAACAGGAAATGTTGTTTGTGCGGATGGAGGAAGAAGAGCGCAACCGCATCAAAAGTTTACAGCAACAGGAGCTGATGCGGCAGCAAACCAAGGCCTGGACCATGCCGGATGACGACGTGGCAGAGGTTATGGAAGCAGTTGAGGCTCCAGCGCCTGTTGAGAAGGTTGAAGTAAAGCCTGCGGAATTGGAAGTCCCGGCTGCAACAGAAGTTGTGGAGGAGCCTGTTGCTGTTGAGGCACCAGCGCCGAAGGCGGAAGAAGTGGCGGCAGAAGAGACACCTGCCGAGCAAGTTGAACCCAGGAAAACAGTTGCTTCACAGCCGAAACCGGCACCTGCGGCAGCTTCCAGGCCTTCTGCCCCTGCGGCCCCAGCCAGGCCTGCGCCGCAGAGCACTCCGGCGGCCACGGCGGCGTAAAGCTGGTTGTGGCACGCCCGGAGCAGCAGCCAAGAGGCCAGATGCCCTATGGTCGCCCTGCTACTCCCCAGCGTCCTTATGGGCGCCCGGCACCCCAGGGCGCGGCACCTGGCGGACAGCAGTATGGCAAGCCCGCCAATGTCGGACAGTCCCGTCCTGCAGGCGGCAGGGCGGCGGGAGCCCAGGGTGTTCCCTTCAAGAGCGGGGATGGCCCTGCCCGGCCTATGGGCAGGCAGCCCTCGGGTGGACGCAGCATGCCGCCCAAGGACGAGTTGATGATGCCCATGGAGAAAGATCGGGTTAGCAACTATGACCCCAACAAGAAAAATTATGTTCGTAACTATGACCCTGAGCGCACAACCAAAAATAAGCGTCAGGCGATTCGGAACAAGAACACCTACATGGACGACGATGTGGTTCGCGGCGGCAAGCGCGCACGCACCAAAAAGCCCTCTGCACAACAGCTCATGGCGCCTATCAAAATTGATAAGGCCTACATGACGGCGGAAACCGTTACCGTGAAGGACTTAACCGAGCGTATCGGTAAGCCTGCGGGCGAAATTCTCAAGAAACTGTTAATGTTGGGCATTATGGCCAACATTAACAGCGAGCTGGACTTTGATACCGCTTCTCTTGTGTGCTCCGAGTTCGATATTGAACTGGAAATGAAACTAGAGAAAACTGCAGAGGAGGTTCTTACGGAGGTTTATTCCGACGAGGAGGATGAGGAAAACCTGCAGGAGCGTCCTCCCGTTATCACCATTATGGGTCACGTTGACCACGGCAAGACCTCTTTGCTGGACTATATCCGCCGTGCCCATGTAACGGCAACTGAAGCTGGCGGCATTACGCAGCATATCGGCGCTTACTCTGTCACCGTGAATAACCAGAAAATTACATTCCTGGATACCCCCGGGCATGAGGCCTTTACCGCCATGCGCGCCCGTGGGGCCCAGGCGACAGATATTGCCATCCTTGTCGTTGCCGCTGATGACGGCGTTATGCCTCAGACAGTGGAAGCCATTAACCACGCCAAGGCAGCTGAGGTACCGATCATCATCGCCATTAACAAGATGGATAAGGAAACTGCCAACCCCGACCGTATTAAGCAGGACTTGACAGCCTACAATCTGGTGCCTGAAGAGTGGGGCGGCGATACCATCATGGTACCCGTCAGCGCCAAAACGGGCGAAGGAGTTGACCAGTTGCTGGAGATGATTCTTTTGCAGGCAGAGGTTATGCAGCTGAAAGCTAACCCGGACCGCCTTGCCAAGGGAATTATTATCGAAGCCAAACTGGACAAAAACCGTGGTCCTTTGGCTACCGTTCTGTTGCAGAATGGTACGCTGAGCGTAGGGGACTATGTTGTTGCCGGCCATGCATCGGGACGCGTTCGCGCCCTGCAGAACGACCGCGGCGAGCGTGTCGAGTCTGCAGGCCCTGCCATGCCTGTGGAAATTGCCGGCTTTACCGATGTGCCTGATGCAGGCGACGAAATGTATGCCGTGGACGACGAGAGGCTGACCCGTCAGGTAGCGGAAGAGCGCAAGGAAAGGCTGCGCACAGAACGTCTTCAGGCATCCTCCAAGGTGTCGCTTGATAACCTGTTTGCCAGCATCAGTGAAGGCAAGATGGAAACCCTCAACATCATCATCAAGGCAGACGTGCAGGGGTCTACCGAGGCAGTACGTCAGGCACTGGAGAAGCTTTCCAACGATCAGGTGCGTATTAAAGTTCTGCACAGCGGCGTTGGCGCCATTACCAAGGATGACGTTAACCTGGCGACTGCCTTTAATGCCATTATCATTGGTTTCAATATCCGGCCCGATGCCAATGCCCGCGCCATTGCCGAGAAGGAAGAAGTGGATATCCGCCTCTACCGTGTCATTTATCAAGCCATAGAGGACGTGGAAAAGGCCATGAAGGGTCTTTTAGAGCCAGTATTCAAGGAAATTGTTCTGGGCCATGCCGAGGTACGGAATGTGTTCAAGGTTACGGGCTCGGGTACCGTCGCGGGCTGCTATGTGACCGACGGCAAAATAACCCGCTCGGCCAGCATAAGGGTGGTTCGCGATGGAATAATA
>CAZCBC010000021.1:0-18778 GCA_964496775.1 uncultured Oscillospiraceae bacterium | reverse complement strand
GGGCTGCTATGTGACCGATGGCAAGATGCAGCGCAACCGCTCCGTCCGCCTTCTGCGTGATAACGTGGTTATCTTTGAAGGCAAACTTTCCTCTCTCCGCCGCTTTAAGGACGACGTGCGTGAGGTGGCAGAAGGATACGAGTGCGGCGTTGGCTTAGAAAACTATAACGATATTAAGGTGGGCGACGTTATTGAGTGCTTCACCGAGGAAGAAATTGAAGCGTAAGGAGACCGCATGGCTGGCTACCGTATAGATAAAATTGCTGAAGAAACCAAAAAAGAAGTGGACCGTATTATCCGCGAAATGCTGAATGATCCCAGAATCCGAGGTACCTATGCGGTAACGCGGGCGGATGTGACAAGAGATTTGCGGCATGGCAAAATCTACGTCAGCATACTGGAAGAAGAGTACGCTGCTCCTATGATGAAAGCGCTGAAAAGTGCGGCGGGTTTTATCCGCAGCGAGTTAGGAAAATCTCTCCACCTGCGCTACACGCCTGAACTGAGTTTTGTGCATGACAAGAATATCGAGTATGGCATTCATATTGCTAATGTACTCAAAAGCGTTTTGCCGTCTGAGGATAGGAAAACGGACGATGATGCGTAATATTTCTAACCAGGCGTTGGTTGATACCCTGAAAAAAGCCGACAGCGTTTTGATATGTACGCATGTGCAACCTGATGGGGATGCAATCGGCTCCGCATTGGCCGGCCTACATTTTCTAACAGCGATGGGCAAGCAAGTTGCCGTATCCTGCCAGGATGCGGTTCCCTGTTATCTTCGCTATTTAAAAGGATGGGATAAAATCCTGAAGCCGGAAAATGTCGAAGGAACTTATGATGTAGTTTTGTCGGTGGATGCTTCCGACAAAGAGCGCCTTGGCCGATGCGCGGAACTACTCTCTCTTGGGAAAACGACCGGGCAGATTGATCACCACGCAACCAACACCATGTTTGCTCAGCATAACGAGGTGGATAGCAACGCGGCTGCGACGGGTATGCTCATGATGCGCCTGAGTAAAGAACTTGCGGTCCCCCTTGACAAGGATATGGCATCCTGCCTTTACGCTGCCATCAGCAGCGATACGGGCAATTTTATGTTTAGCAGCGTTACCGCGGAAACCTTTGAACATATGCGCATCCTGATGGAAGCAGGGCTCCCGTTAGCGCAGGATGCAAGAAGATTGCATCTGGTAGAAACCGTAGGCCACATGCGATTATTAGGGGCGGCACTTAACTCTTTAATGCTGCTTGAGGGAGGGCGTATTGCTCAGATGTCGCTTAGCTTGGAGGATTTTAGCAGGTTGAACGCTACCAGGGAAGAAGCTGATGGAATCGTGAACCATGGGCTTTATATCCAGGGCGTGGAGATGGCCTATTTGGCAACTGAAACTCAGGAAGGTATAAAGTTCAGCCTAAGGAGCATTGAACCGCATATTGTTTCCCGGGTAGCGATTAAGTTTGGCGGGGGCGGACATGCTCAGGCGTCCGGATGCACGCTGCAAACCTCCCTTCCAGATGCGCTGCAACAAATGAAGCAAGCCATGACTGAGGAATTGCACGCGTGAACGGATTTATTAACTTGATTAAACCGCCCGGCATGTCATCAGCACAGGCGGTTTTCTTTGTAAAAAAGCTGATGGGCGCTAAAGTGGGACATGCCGGTACCCTGGACCCGGAGGCGGCAGGAACTTTGCCCATTATGGTTGGACGGGGCACGAAACTGTTTGACTATATTACGGATGATGATAAAGTATACTGTGCTGAGATAGCCTTTGGCTTTGCCACAGATACTCAGGACGCGCAGGGGAAAATTATAGCGCGCAGTGACAAGATACCCGGCACGGAAGAATTACTGCGTGTTTTGCCAAAGTTTATTGGAACAATCATGCAAACGCCTCCCATCTTTTCAGCGTTACAACAAGGCGGAAAGAGGTTGTATGAACTTGCCCGGCAAGGTAAAGATGTACATGTGAATGCCAGGCCGGTGGATGTTCATAATATATATGATGTGCGACAAAGTGGAAATGATAGTTTCCTGCTTCGCATCCGTTGCGGAAAAGGCACATATATTCGCACCCTTTGCCACGATATTGGGGAGGCGGTGGGCAGTAAAGCCCATATGCGTTTTTTGCTAAGGGAGAGAGTAGGTGCTTTTAATATAGAGGATGGAATAACGCCGGAAGAATTGAACACCCTCGTGACGCGAGGGGCATCTGCGTCGCAATGGCTACATTCACCCGATGAATATCTGACTCATTTGCCTAAGTTGGTAGTTCCGACACGCTTTCAAAAGCAGTTGATGAACGGCGTACCACTAAATGTTCAGGATATTCCGGGCGGCGCTTCCCTGGCCGCAGGCTCTTTTGCACGCTTATATATGGGTGAACAGTTTATTTGTATTAGCCAGGAAGATAGCGGATATTTAGCTATGCGAACCATGTATCATCTGGGCCCTGCCTTGACATTGTAAGGGGTTACAGGTATTATTTACCTATTAAAAAGGGAGGCGTCTGTATTGAAGAAGGAATTGATGTGCAGTATAGAAAATAAACCCATACGCGACATTGCTTATGAAACGCTCAAGCATGCCATCATCATGGGGGAAATCCCTGCTGGTACACGCATCATTGAAACCTACTATGCAGATAAACTGCATATCAGCAGGACGCCGCTTCGGGAGGCTTTGCGCCAACTGGAACTGGATGGCTTGGTTGAGTATAAAGAGCGTAAAGGTGTGATTGTTTCCGCTTTTACCATTGACGATATTGAGGAAATTTTCACCATCCGCAATGCGCTGATGATGTTGATATTGCCTTCTGTTATCGACAATGTGACCGAGAAGGATATCCGGGAACTTCAAGAAGTGCTGAAAAAAATGGACGTCAGCCAGAAAAACGCTGATGCGGATGCCCTTGCGCTGCTTAACAGGGAGTTTCATAAGGGCATCGAGCACATTTCGGATAAGATGAGGATATTGCGTGTTATCGATAGCCAGGAAGAGTATATCAAACGCTTTTCCTCAGTAACCATTTCCAGCATTGTACGCAGGTCCAACGCTCATCAGGAGCATCATCAGATGATTGAGCTTCTCAAGCAAAGGGATTTGGAAGGCTTGTGCAAATTGATGCAGCATCACTTGGATGAGAGCAAGGAAACCTGTCTGAATGTAGTACGGGCAGGCAAAATTAAACCTCAAACATCCATCCAGAAGGAGGAAAGAACATGACAATGGACAGTATGAAATACCAGGTTCTGGAAATTTTGAAGGATGATTGCCGTACGCCTCTGGAGGAAATGGCCGTCATGCTGGGCACCGATATGCCTACAATTGCTGATATGATAGAGCAGATGGAGCGCGAGCAAATTATCCTGCGCTACAGCCCTGTTATCAACTGGGATAAAACCGACCGCCAGTTTGTTGAGGCGATGATTGAAGTGAAAGTAACCCCGCAAAAAGAAAAGGGGTTTGACGCGATTGCCAAGCGGATTTACCAGTATTATGAAGTGAAAAGCGTTTTTTTGATGAGCGGTACCTATGACCTGCTGATTCTTGCCGAGGCGCCTACATTGAAGGAGTTGGCTCTGTTTGTCAGCGAGAAACTTAGCGTAATGGAAACTGTCACCGGCACATCCACAAGTTTTGTGCTCAAACGATATAAGCAGGATGGCGTGATTTTTGACTCTCCCTCCGTAGATCAAAGGCTGGTGGTTACACCATGAGTGAACGTTTTGTAAATCCTCGTATTGCTGCGATACCACCAAGCGGTATCCGTAAATTTTTTAATTTGGCAGAAACCATTAAAAATGCCATTTCTCTTGGCATAGGTGAGCCTGATTTTGTTACACCCTACCATATCAGAGAAACAATGATTGACAGCTTGCTCAACGGTGAAACCCAGTATACTGAAAACCGGGGATTGCTTGAGCTGCGCAAGGAAATTGCTTTTTATTTAAAAAGCAGGCACAACCTGGAATATAATCCGGGAACAGACATTGTTGTAACGATAGGTGCCAGCGAAGCGATTGATATCGTATTGCGCGCTACTCTCAGGGAGGGAGACGAGGTTCTGCTGCCTGACCCCGGCTACGTTAGCTATCAACCCTGCGTTGAAATGTGCGGCGCGGTAGGCGTACCTGTCAGGACTTATGTAGAGGATGCCTTCCAGATTACAGGGGAAGCGCTGGAAGAGAAAATAACCCCTAAAACAAGGGCGATTATTCTTTCCTACCCCAACAATCCGACAGGCGCTATACTGGAAGACGCCTATTTACAGCAAGTCGCTGATGTAGCGATCAAGCATGATTTGCTTGTCATCTGTGACGAAATATACAATGAATTGGTTTATGACGGCCTTCGGCAAACATCCATTGCGACGTTGCCGGGGATGTGGGAACGTACGGTCACCTTAAATGGCTTCAGTAAAGCCTTTGCCATGACGGGACATCGCATTGGTTATTTCTGCGCTCCTAAGCCCATTGCTGATGCCGCGTTAAAAATCCATCAATACACGATTCTGTGTGCGGGTCGCTCCTCTCAGGCGGCCGCTATCAAGGCGCTAAAGACCGGGCGGGAAAATGGCTATCAGGATATTGTCCATATGCGGGAAAGTTATAATCGCCGCCGTCGCCTGATGCACCATGCATTCAATGAGATGGGGCTTACATGTTTTGAACCCAGAGGCGCCTTTTATGCTTTTCCCTGCATTCGTTCAACAGGACTCGATAGTGAAACCTTTTGTGCGAAACTATTAAATGAACAGGCCGTTGTCTGTATTCCGGGCAACGCGTTTGGAGAAAGCGGCGAAGGCTTTATCCGCTGTTGCTATGCAACAGATCAGGATAAAATGATGGAGGCCTTCAAGCGCATCCGTGCCTTTTTGGCAAATTTACAGGAGAAATAAAGTGAAGACAAACTGTCGATTGTTTTTTATTACACTGCTGCTTTTTTCTTTTCTAATGCCCGTTGCCTTTGGCGAAGTGGAAATTTCCCTGTCCGAAACGCTTCAGGGCTACACCCCGCCGCCCGTAGCCCCTGTCGATGATATAGTCCCCGTAGATGCTACTACGGACGAACCCGAATCTACCGAAGAAAACCTATCTGTGATACCCGCGGAAATTTTACCCGACGGCAGCAAGAACATCATTGTCAGCGCTGTTGGCGACATTACCATTGGCGGCGACGTCAGGAAATCCGGCTTGTCTATTTTTGACAAGGAAAAGGAAAAGCAGGGTGGCGATCTTTCCTTTGTGATGCGGAATGTGCGGGATATTTTATCCCAGGACCACCTGACCATAGGAAACTTTGAAGGCACGCTAACTACCGCTGGTATTCCCAGCAACAAGAAGGGGAACAGTTTCCTGTTTTCCGCCCCGCCTGAATATGTCAGTATTCTGAATGACGGAAGTTTTGAAGCGGTATCATTTGAGAATAACCATGTGATGGATCATGGCGAGGAAGGTTACAAAGAGACCATCTCCGTGCTGGAGCAGGCGGGCATTGTCTGGAGCGCCGAGGACCATATGGGTGTATATGAGACAAATGGCATCACCATAGCTATGCTCGCCTACCAGACTTTTAACGGGCGCTACCCTGATTTGTTTACCAAAGTTCCCAGGCAGGTGCAAGAGGCTAAAGAACAGTACGATATTGTCATTGTCAGTTACCACTGGGGGGATGAGCTGGACTATGCCCCCAATGCAAATCAGGTGAAACTGGGGCGGTTGACCATCGACGCGGGGGCGGACTTAGTGGTTGGTCATCACAGCCATCGTATCAACCCCATTGAAAAATACAAAGATCGCTATATTGCCTATTCTGTTGCCAATTTCAGCTTTGCGGGCAATAGCAAGCCAAGGGACATGAGTACCTTTATTCTGCAGGTGAAGTTTAACGTCAAAGACGGAGAAACCACCACAGCGGGCTTTCGGATTATCCCGGCGCGTATCTCCTCCAAAGCGGACGTTAATGATTTTGCCCCAACCCCTTTTACTGAGCAGTCACATATTGATACTGTCATTAATGTTTTGAAAAGCAACGGTAAACGGCTTGACTATGCGGTAGAAGAATACCCCATAGAGTGGGAGTAAGCATGCGCGCACGGTTTTATACCATTCCCTTTAATCAGCAGGCAGTAAAACTGTCTTCTTTTCTGGAGCAGTCGCTTGCAGAAATTGCCATTGCGTTCGGGCACTCTTTTGTTATGAAAAATGTTTTACCCGAAGAGGTACCCATGCTCATGCGGGAGGAAAATGCCCTTATCCAGTTCATGGGCAGCCAGAAAGATATTCTTAAAGCGGCTGAAGGCTTGGAATTATTTGCTTCCGAGTGCTTTATTAACCATAGCGATGCGGAAGCCTCGTTATTAAAATCTGAGAAATTGTTCCAAGGCAGCGTGCTTCGTCCTCTGGATGAAAAGCACGCCAAGCTAGCCGCTCTGAAAGGCTATCTGCAGGCACGGCAGAAAACAATTGATGCAGAAGTCCCGGCAGTTGTGACATGTGAAAACATGGTGTCTGTTATGCTTCATTTGATACAACACCCCGAGAAAATGGGCAGGTTAGTATGTGACTATCATGCTGGAAAGACTCTTGAGCAAACTGCGTTGCTGCTTTCGGGCGGCGCATGCTATCGTTTTGAAACCCTGCTCAGCAATCATGGGATTGTTCGGGCCGTAGCGGTGTCGGACGAGCCTGATGATCCTGAGTCTGTCAGTCCCTTTGGTATGTACTATGCAGCGGCACATGCTCTGCAAAAAGAAATGAAGTTGGAGCAGGAGTCGAATTGTCTGATTGCCGCAGTGGAGAATGTGTTAAACGCCACTTGGCGGACAAAGGATTGCATGACAACAGAAGATCAGAAACTGGCCACCACCGAACAGATATGTTCTCTGATAGATGAACAGATATCCCTTGTGGGCGAATTGATAAACCATTGATATACCATAAGATCTTATACGGATTCTAAATAACAGTAAAAAACGACGCAACAACAAAGCCCCTCGCTTGAATGATGCACAAGCGAGGGGCTGTTATATGTCGTGATTCCTTTTTCTATCTTGGTCTTGCTCCGTAAGAAGCGGCATATTGATGCATGTTATCTGTCATTCGGACACTCATATCATTTAAGACCCAAATGGCGCCAGCTTGCGGATAGTCCTTTAGAAAATCCAGACCTTCTTCATAGGGCATTAAAAACAATGTGGTGGAGAGCAGGTCGGCAAGCCCTGAATCTTCAGCAACAATCGTTACGGAACGCATGTAGCTGGTAGGGATCAGCGTTTTAGGGGACACGATATGATGGTATCTGATTCCATCCAACATAAAATACCGCTGATAGTCACCGCTGGTAACCACGGATAAATCATGCAGAAACAGGGTTTCCGGCGGCGTTTCCATGCTGCCTGTGGTCGCATTCGGGTCTTGCAGCGCAACGCCCCATGCCTTTCGTCCATCCAGTGGCGGATGCCCGGTGCGTACATTGCCGCCCGCATTGATGATAAAGGAAGGCATCTCGGAGGACAGCATAAACTGGGCAACCAGTTCCGTTGCGTATCCCTTAGCAACTGCGCCAATGTTGAGCGTTATGTCCGGATCCTTAAAAAAGACGCTTCTATCTTCATCCCGCAAAATAACATTGTCGATATCCATGTGTTGCGCTGCGCTTTGTAGTGCTTCCATACTGGGCAATGCTGCGCGGGCAGGATCGGCTTCTGCTAAATCCCGTGCGTCATGCCAAAGCATAAGAACATTGCCCATTGCAATATTGACGGTGTTATGCAGCTTGGGCTGTTCCTTCTTACAAAACGCAATCAACTGGTATAGCGCCTCAGGAACCTGCACAGGTGCCTTTGCTGCCTGCTCATTAATTGTGTAGATATTCGTTAAACCAGGATATGCATGATATTGGTCAAACAGCTGGTGATACATGATAAATTGCTCTTCAGCCTGCGCTGCAACCGTATCAAACGTACTTTTATCCTGCGCGTAACCTATGATGGTGATCACCGTATCAAAGGTATCAAAGAAACTATAGGTATATTTATTGTAGGGGATATCTGATGCCAGGGTAGTGGCAGCACACAGCATGAAACAGACGAGCAGGATAAACAGCTTTTTCATATAACCTCTTAGTTTTCAGAATATCCAAGGGTTTTTAAGTCAGCCAGGGAATCTCGCCAGCCTGGCCGAACTTTTACCCATAAATCCAGATGTATATGTACTGCTAAAAGATTTTCAATATCTCTGCGGGCGGCGGTGCCTATTTTTTGAATCATGCTGCCTTGTTTCCCGATAATGATGCGCTTATGGGATTCACGCTCACAATAGAGGGTTGCATGGATTTCGGTAAAGTTTTCGTTTGGACTCTTCATAGAAAGTATTTCGACGCCTACCCCATGGGGAATTTCCTCATTCAGATTCAGCAGCGCTTTTTCGCGGATTATTTCAGCGCACAGCACCCTTTCAGGCTGGTCGGTCATCATATCTTCGGGGAAGTATCTGGGGCCTTCCGGCATGACGGCAACAAGCTCCTGCATTAGCACATCAATGCCATCCGCTTTGCGCGCGCTGATGGGCAGGATAGCCCGGAAAGGAAAGTTGGAAAAATCATGAATGATGGACAGTAAATCCTGCGGGTGCACCAAATCAATTTTATTGATGACGAGAAAGCAAGGCAGCTCACTTTTGGCATAGGTTTGGGCGATGGTTTTATCGGCATGCCGGATATCGGATGCATCCACCATTAGAACCAAGGCGTCAATCCCCTGCATGGCGTCATCAATAGCCTTGCTCATATAATCGCCCAAGCGGTTTTTAGGCTTGTGTATGCCCGGGGTATCCAATAGAACCAGTTGCGCGCCAGGCTGGTTAACCACTCCCATAATGCGGTTGCGGGTTGTTTGAGGCCTGGGTGAGACGATGGCGATCTTTTCGCCCACCAACAGATTGACCAGTGTAGATTTTCCCACATTGGGACGACCAATAATGGTTACAAAACCAGAACGAAATGAACCGGAAGGTTGATTTGTCATGCGTTTTCCTTTCCCAGTATATTCTGAATACCGCTTGCGGGTGAAAAACTATGGGGAAGAAGTTCTTTTAATGTTGATTGGTCAGTATGGCCATCCCAAGTGATAAAGACAGGGATATCTGCACAGAACTCAGAAAGAACCTGACGGCAGGCACCACAAGGCCATGGTGGAGCTTTTTCAGCGGCGATGGCGATGGCCTGGAATTTACGATGTCCTTCGCTGACTGCTTTAAATACAGCCGTGCGCTCGGCGCAATTGGTAAGTCCGTAGGAGGCGTTTTCCACATTGCACCCGGTATACATATGGCCATCTTCCGTCAGCAGACAGGCGCCCACCTTGTAGTGGGAGTAGGGGACATATGCGTATTCCATTGCCTCCCGTGCCTTGTTCAGCATTTCATTCTGCGGCAGTCGGGTGATACCGATGGCATTCAGCACATTTTCTTCCGCTTTTCTCATAGCTAATTTATCCTTTTCGTTCATGTGGTCGTATCCCATTAAATGGTGTAAACCATGTACCAACAGATAACACAATTCTCTCTCCAGGCTATGTCCATACAGCCTTGCCTGTTTTTCCGCATGCTGGAAGGAGATGATAATATCACCCAAATAACAGGCGTTGAGTTCAGCTACCCATTCATTGCGCAACTTCTTTTCGGCTGTTCTGGCTGTTTGTCCCGCATCAAAAGCAATGGTGGGGAAACTTAGCACGTCGGTAGCGGTGTTCTTCTGGCGGTACGTAAGGTTTAGCGCCTGAATATCATCATCGCTGACAATTGTCAGTCCGGCAGCACATGGGGCAGGAACCTGTTCTTTGTCCAAGCAGGTACGGGCGGCGTTTTTTAACAGAGACTCCTGAGAAGGGGAGAGGCATATCGTGCCTTCCTCAATGATCAAAAATTCACTATTGCTCATTGGATAGCAAATCCTCGGAACTGATTTCCGGCATAGCGGTGTGGTCGGCTATATCGTTTTTTGTTGCTTGCGTGGTTGGCTTGACATCATCAGCTGCGTTTAGCGTGCCGGAGAATGAGGTGGCAATATTTTTTTTCGATGACCTGGAATCGGGCCAAAGTTTCTTCTTGTTTTTTTCCATATCCGGATATTCAATGCGTTCGTGGAATACGCCATATAATACCGTGGCGCATGCCAGCGCGATTTTATTCAAATCCTGCATTGTCAGGGGGGCGTTGATCAGTTGTCCGTCTTCTAATTTTCTTTGTATCAGGCGGACAATAAAATCATTGATTTCCTCTCGGGTGGGGCTGCTTAAGGAACGTATGGCGGCCTCAATCGTATCACAAAGCATGACAATGGCCCCCTCAGCTGAAGTGGGCGGCGTGCCATCGTAGCGGTAGTCATCTACATCCACCTCTGTACCGGGGGCGTTCTGCATGGCTTTGGAGTAAAAGTACATCACAAGAGAGTTACCATGGTGCTCAGAGATGATGGCCTGAACTTCCGGCGGAAGCCTGTATTGTCGGGCAAGGGCGAGGCCGTCACGAATATGGGCGGTGATGATGGCAGCGGATACCCTCGTGTCCGTTTCATCATGGATATTAGCTTGCCCAAATTGATTTTCCTTAAAATACAAAGGACGCTTTAACTTACCGATATCATGATAATATCCGCCCACCCGTGCAAGCAGGGGGTTGGCGCCAATGGCTTTTGCGGAAGCCTCTGCCAAGTTGGCAATAATAATGCTGTGATGGTAGGTGCCGGGCGCTTCTGTCAGCAGTCTTTGCAGCAAGGGTTGGGTAGGGTTGCTCAAATCCAGCAGCCTGCTCTGGGTGGGCAGATTAAATATATACTCAAATACAGGTTGAAAGCCCAGAGACAGGAGGGAGGACAGGATTCCCCCTCCAAGCCACCACCAGGCGTTGTCCAATACTGTGGCAGTGTCGTTGCTGACCATGATGCCGTTGCCGAGTATGATTAAAAAGCCAGTGGCGCTGGCGAGCAACCCTCCGGTAAGGATGTGACCGCGCTGTAAATTATTCTTGAGCAGCAGGGCGGCTATTGAACCTGCAACCAGCGCAGCGGGGAGCAGGCTGGCTAAATCTGCGGCGTTGTGGCTGCCTGTTGACAGCAGAAAAGGAACCAAGACCGATAAAGCGGCGTTGGTAATCAGTGCGGGCACATAGCCCAGCGTTACCGTAATCAGCATAGGCGCCAGCAGTACAGGCGCGAGATAGATAATATCGATAAGTTTCGCAACGATGCACAGCAGCATGGAGAGGAACATGATAAGATACAGAATAAACAGACGCTTAAGGTCTGTGATAATATGTTTGCTTAAACTCAATAATGTTAGATGGAAAACAAGAAGAGTTACCAACATGACGAGGATAGCGCCGATGTATGTGTTGTAGTCAATTTCATTACTGCTGAGCAGTCCTAAACTGTTCAGCATTTTTATTTGATTTTCCCGTATAGGGCCTTCGCCGCGTACTACAATATTCTGCCCCTGTTTATATACAACAGGTTCAACATTGGCCATAGCGGCTTTTTTCGCTTCATCTGTAGCAGCCTGATCCACCACCATGTTGGGCATAATAACAGCCCGAAGAATAGGGGATGCAATGTTTTGCAAAATGTCAACATCGGTACGATAGCCGATAATTTGCATGATGCTGCTGATTGCGGTGGATTCCTGCCCCTGGGTTACGTTGCCCTGCATGGTGTTTGTGATGGTGGAGGAGAGGGATTGGAACAATCCATCAATTTCCTCCTGAGAAGTATTCAACAAAGTCTGAAGCTGATACTCCCGCATATTGACCTGGGACAGCATGGATGAGGCATATTGCAACTCTTCCTGCGTATATTTTTTGTCCACAGAATAGTCGTCCAGTGTTTTGGCATATTGAAAAACAGCAGATAACTCTGCTTTAATATTTTCCAGTTTATTGAGCACCTGCTCTGTAACCCCGTCCTGGTATTTATAGGTGGGCGTAACTGCGTCGGCGGCGGCCAGTCTGTTTCGCTGAGTGGTTACTTCATCCACGACATCCTTGCTGGCGGGGATTGTAATGTTGGGCACCATCCCGACGGATAAATCGTACCGTATTGGCTTGATAGCGGCCAAGAACATGAACAATAAAACGACGGAACAAATAACGGCAAGCAAAGCAAGCTGAAAACCCTTGGAAGCAACCACCGTGCGTAACCGCAGAAGAATACTTTTTTTGTCGTTTTTCTTAAATATGCTTACCATGTTACCTCTTTTACTATAGGGTGCGCTTTTCGTATGCCTGAACGATTTGCTGCACCAATTCATTGCGGACAACATCCCGCTGGGTTAAATAAACGATTTTTATATCATCAATGCCCTTCAGCACATCAATGGCATCGCTTAGGCCGGAACGCCGGGTAGTGGGCAAGTCAATCTGCGTCAGGTCGCCTGTTACCACGCAACGGGAGTTTTTGCCCATGCGGGTTAAGAACATCTTCATTTGCTCCGGCGTTGTATTCTGTGCCTCATCCAAAATAATAAAGGCATTGTTCAGCGTCCTGCCGCGCATGAAGGCGAGGGGAGCAATCTCTATCATGCCGCGCTCTACAAGCCGCTGATAGCCTTCTGCACCCATCATTTCAAATAACGCGTCATATAAAGGCCGCAGGTACGGATCAACCTTCTGCGACATATCGCCAGGCAGGAAACCCAGCTTTTCGCCGGCCTCCACCGCAGGTCTTGTCAGGATCAGCCGATCGACTTCCTTGTTTTTTAAGGCGACAACTGCTAATGCAACGGCAAGAAAGGTTTTGCCTGTTCCTGCTGGGCCAACAGCGATGGTTAAAGAATGGGATTTAATTGCGCTTGTATACTCCCGCTGGCCGGTTGTTTTGTTGACAATGCGCCTTCCCTTAAAATTGAAGGCGACAGTATCATTGATTGGGCCGTCCATGCTGGACAATTCGCCGCTGAAGGCAAGGTCAATATAGTATTTGACGGTAGCCAAATCAATCGGCTCGCCCTGCTCATGGCAGACAAGCAGTTGGCTGATAACCTGTCCCGCTGCTTCTGTGTTGATTTTTTCACCGTCTACATGAAGCGCACTGTCACGTAGGTGTATGCGCACAGATAACTCTTCTTCTATCAGACGGATGTTTCTGTCGTTTAAACCGAACAATGCCATGTATTGATCCATGGTGCCAAGGGAGATTGTCAAATAAAGCAGTACTCCTTTTTTATCAATCGATTGCATCACAATCATACCATATCATACTATATTTCGCTTTCCGGCGCAATCTTAACACATTCTGCTACTACGTAAGAAACAAGACAAGGAAAAATGGTATCAAAGTTCATCAATTGAGAATTGCATAGCGTTGTGGTAGTATACAGGTATCAACTTCAAGGAGAGCGGAATGGCTAAAACAGTTAGCGTTATTATTCCCGTGTACAATGCGGAAAAATATATTGGCAGGTGTCTTGATTGTGTATGTGGTCAAAGCTACCCAAATATGGAAATCATTTTGGTAAACGATGGCAGCACCGACAACAGCCACGCCGTTTGTGCACATCGCGCGAAGGATGACCCTCGTATTCGTATTATTGATAAAAAGAACGGCGGTCCCGGCGACGCGCGAAACGCCGCGCTGGATGTTGCCACGGGCGAATATATTCAGTTTGTCGACGCTGATGACATTCTATTGCCTAATGCAACGGAAAAACTGGTTCAGGCAATGGCAAAGCATGATATGGTAATTGCGCATTACAATTTATGCATTCAGAATAGTAGAGTGAACAAAGGTCTGATTAAAGAAAACACAACAATGGAAAGAACGGCCTTTTTACATGCCCTGATGCGCTATCCGGGAAGTTTTTTCTATAGTGCACTGTGGAATAAGCTGTATAGCAGAGCCTTGATACAGCAGCATGGTCTGCGCTTTAATAATCACCTTGCCTGGGGCGAGGATTTTGAGTTTAATATGAAACATTATGCCAAGGTACAAAGTGTGCGCTTCATACCGGATGTAATCTATGATTATTTTTGGACAACATCCGGTCAAACTTGGCGTACGCTGTTTAAGTTACCCCGCAACATTGGAATAAAAAGGCATTTATACAAGACCTTCCGGCAAATTTACATTGATGAAGGAATGTACCGGAAGAACAGGTTTACGATAGACCGATATATTTTTAATGTGACATTGTTTGATTAATGCGTAGTAACACAGGCAGGGTGGATGCCCGGATAAGGAGGGAATACTTGCCATTAAACTTTCGGATAAAACTCCATCGAAAAACGCCGAAAAAGGCTTGACAACCTTATGGGAGTGTGCTAATATATCACTTGCGTCACAAGACGCCATGACGCGGGGTAGAGCAGTTCGGTAGCTCGTCGGGCTCATAACCCGGAGGTCGGGGGTTCAAATCCCCCCCCCGCAACCATTTTGGCGGCGTAGCTCAGTGGCTAGAGCATTCGGTTCATACCCGGAGTGTCGTAGGTTCAAGTCCCACCGCCGCTACCAGAGAATCCCACGGCTGTTAAGCGGCAGTGGGATTTTGATATTATAGAAATGTCACGCTGTGGCAAGAACGAACATTAACTGTGTGTGACTGACTAATAAAGGATTGCATATCGATGAATCTTTCCCTATGTTCTTTATCCAGTGGCTCCAGCGGCAATGTTACATTGGTCGAGGCGGGCAATACCCGCCTTTTGGTGGATGCTGGATTAACCGGAAAGAAAACAACAGAACTACTCGGACAGGTAAATGTGTTGCCGGAAACGCTGCATGGCATTCTGGTTACGCATGAACACATTGACCATGTCCGCGGGGTGGGCGTGCTGGCAAGAAAATACCGCATCCCTATTTATGCCAACGAAAACACATGGGAAGGGATGTATAAATCAGTCGGCGAGATTGCTGCCTGGCAACGCCGTGTTTTTAACACGGGGGAAGACTTCTATGTGGAGGATATCGGGATTACATCCTTTGCTATTTCCCACGACGCTAATGAGCCGGTTGCTTTTAGGCTGCATTATGGAGGGCGCAGTGTGGCAGTGGCGACGGATATGGGTGTTGTGACAAAAAGGGTGATTCGAAACCTGGCGGGCACTGATCTTGTTTTGCTGGAAAGCAACCATGATCCTCAAATGGTTATGAATAACGCCAATTATCCATACAGGCTAAAACAGCGGATTCTGGGAAATAAAGGCCATTTAAGCAATGAAGATTGTGCTCAGGCCCTTCTTAAATTGGGTGAAACAGGGGTAAAACACGCGTTGCTTGGACATCTGAGCCACGAAAACAATACGCCTGATTTGGCTATGAATACGGTGTGCGAGCAATTGCTAAAGTGTGGCGTGGAAGCAGGCCGGGATATTCAAATTGATATGACCTGGCGGGAGCGGATTGGCGGAAAATACATTGTTGAAAAATAAGCGGTTTAAAGTATTTTTGTATTCTTTCCTGCTTTTTTTGGTGGGCTTGTTGCTGCCGCTTGCTTTGATGGGCATACTGCCAGGGCCGATCAAGGAACAGTATGCTTTTATTCTTCAATATGCCTTGTCTGCGTTTCAAGAGATATTTATGATAGGACTCCCGGCGCTGCTTATTTACCTGGCCTACTATGGCAAGCAGGAACTTTTTTCCCAACTGATGCTGCCTGATTCGTATCAGGCGGGTCTTGCCATGATTAGCGCGATATCTTTTACATTGGCAGGCTCTCTTCTTGTGATTTTCTGGCTTGCATTTCTTACCTCCTTTGGTTATGCGCCCTTTGTTCCTGTTCTGCTTGACCCTGAGAAGCCTATAGAATATCTTATGGCATTTTTGTTTGCTGCTTTGATACCCGCAATCAGCGAAGAACTCTTATTTCGGGGTGTGCTTCTTCGCTATATAAATAATTTGAGGGGCGAAAAGGCCGCCATATTGTTGACAGCTTTTTTCTTTGCTGTACTGCATCTGTCTATTGAGGGGTTTCCCGCACTGGTGGTGATTGGGGTGGTGCTGGCAAAAGTGGCCCTTAAATATAACAACCTTACCTTACCTATCCTTTTTCATACGGTGTATAATATAGCCGCTATTCTTATCAACGCGAGTGGAGCGACACCTTCACTTAACATGATGCTGATATGTGTAGCAGTATTTGTTGTTTCTACACGTGCTCTAATGCAGGGCAGAATACGGGAGGAATCATGAAAGTTACTGTACTTGGATGTAGTGGCGGCTATCCTGCCGCGAAGGGCGCCTGCTCCGGATATCTGGTAACAGATGGGGAGAAAGCCTTGCTGTTGGACTGTGGAAGCGGCGTGCTGAGCAGGTTGTTTGCCTTGATGGACCCTCTTTTGCTTGAAGGTATTGTTGTTACACATTGGCATTATGATCATGCGTCGGACTTGCTCCCGCTACAGTATTATTTACAGGCGCGAAAGGCACGCATCCCTGTATACGCGCCCGTGGAAGACGCGCCGCTTCGCAGATTGTGCGATTGCCTGGTGCTAAGCTTGCATAGCCTCCGCGATGTGGAGCGCATCGGCGCGTTTGAAGTGACTGCCTGCCTCACAAAGCATCCCATGCTCACCTTTGCTGTCAAGGTGAAAACCAAGGATGCTACCCTTGTATACACCGGCGATGCGGCGGAGGGGGAAAGCCTGAAGACGTTTTGCCATGACGCTGATGTACTGTTATGCGACGCGGCCTTCAGCAAGGCGATGTGGACGGAAACCTCTCCCCATATGAGCGCTGAAATGGCGGCATCCCTTGCCGCTTCGACCAAAAATGCGCAGTTAGTATTAACTCATTTCCCGCCCAGTCAGGATACGCTTACCCTCTTAAAAGAAGCAAGAGCAGTATATCCAAACAGCGTAGCCGCTTATCCGGGGCTGCAAATCAGCATATGAACAAGCGCTCCTTCTTCATTCAACGTCCGCTGGTATGCGCAGCCGTATTCTTTGGTTGCGGCATTGCTGTTGGGATTGCGTGGAGGGAGCCGGTATATACCCTGATCTTGTTCGGCATGGTATTGTCCCTGTTGCTGATTGTTGCTTTGCAACGAGCTGGTACATCTGTTGTTTTTGGTGTTTGTCTGTTTTTATTGTTCGCGGGAATACTTCATGGTACACTGGCTAATCATCCTCAGTTGCCCCCTGAAGGCTCTATGCGTGTTGATGGAACTGTCCTTGGCGAAGCGGATGTTCGGGAAGAAGACGGACGGGTGCGTACACTTCTTCAGGGCGTTCATATGGCCGATGAACAGGGGAAAGAATATCATATAAAGCGTGCCTACTGGACGTATTACCCAGGGCAGGATACCTTTGTTCCATTGGATGGGCAACGGGTGGTTTTCACCGGCCGCTTATATCACCCGCAGGGGCAGGTTAACCCCTATGGGTTTGATTTTCGTATGTTTCTGATGCAAAAAGGGGTAACAGTGGGTATATCCGGCCTTCGTGACCGGGACGTTTCCATATCCCTTCAAACGGAACATGCTGATGGCTGGCTACGGGCAAAAGTATGGATGGGGGAGAAGCTGGACTTACTCTTTGGTGAAAACAGCGCTTTGCCTAAGGCGCTGCTCATTGGCGATAGAACTGGGCTTGAGGAAGACACGACTGCTTCTTTTCGGGATGCAGGCATTGCCCATATTCTGGCTATTTCCGGGCTGCATGTCAGCCTGTTGATGGGCATCTTCCATGAGTTGTTGCGTTTTATGAGCATTAAGCCAAAAACTCGCTTTTACCTTGTTTTCCTGATACTTCTTATATATTGCCGCTTTCTGAACTTTACAGCTTCTATCCTGCGTGCTGCCATCATGACGCTGGTTTTTCTTTATGGGCGCACGATTCGAAGGCAGCGGGATTCTCTGACCAGTCTGGCAGCTGCTTTTTTGATGATTGTGGTTTTGCGACCACTTGATATCAGGAACGTTGGTTTTCAACTTTCCTTTTTGGCGGTACTGGGCATTATCGTGACGGGTGATTGGTTGAACGCATTGCTCCGCAGTCACCGTCTATACCAGAACAGGATATTGCGGCGGACAGCTCTTTCTTACACAACAACTCTTTCTGCAACGGCGTTTACTTTTGTTCCCATTGTCAATACGTTTCATCAGTTTTCTTTGATTTCGCTGCTGGTTGGACCTGTGGCTATTGCTTTTGTAGGCATGCTGATGCCTGCGTATCTCACGGTCATCGCGATTGCTTTGTTGAACACTGGATTTGCACAGCTCATAGCCATTCCTGTTAACTTCATGACGGACTGCTTTCTAAAAGCTACGACCTTTTTTGCCGCCCTGCCCTGTGCCGTGGTTAGACTCCCCGCTGTTCCTTGGTGGTGGAGCATCGCTTTATATGGTATCCTACTATTGTGCAGCCGGTATACTCTCTTTATTGCCCGGAATAAAATACTGATGACAGTCGGCGCCTTCATGCTGTCTGTTGGATTATCCCTTGTATCTGCACAGCGTGATGTTGCTTATATACAGTTTAGCCTGGGAAGCGCGGACGCAGCAGTTGTTCTGGATGAGCAAAGCACCTTTGTCATTGACACGGGGGAACACGGCGGGGATTTGGCGGGTTATCTGCTCTCGGCCGGACGCAGAGTAGACGCCCTCATCATTACTCATCTGCATGCTGACCATGTGGGCGGCTTAAAGCAATTGTTGGAACAGAAAGTACCGATACAGGAAATCTGGCTGGCGTATGGAGCGGAGCATGCGCCGGATATTGATAGCTCCTATGCGCTGATTACGCGGGCGGAGAATGCCGGCATTCCTGTGAAACGGGCGGATGCGGG
>CAZCBC010000020.1:14167-25409 GCA_964496775.1 uncultured Oscillospiraceae bacterium | reverse complement strand
CCATACTGATTATACTAAAAAATCCACCACGTAGGGTGGCTTTTTTGACAAACTGTGCCCCGGATTTATTCCGGGGCTTTTTGCGTTCCTTTTTTTCAGAAAGTTTCTTTTCTGAAGCGTACAGGGAAGGGGTTTCCGTTGTATTTTTATATTTTACCTTTCATACCCGTTCACTATCCCCACCGGTTTCATCCAAAACGGTATGAAAAAGCATCCAGAGTGGCCCAGAAAAAGCCCATATTCAGAAAAATACGCCCCATTAGACAATTTGGATTCTATAATTATTTACAATTGGGTTATAAAGAGGGTATAATGAAAGCCACGGCAGATGTTGGGTAAAAATTCATAATAATCGTATCTTTGAAGGAGGTTTCATATGAGCAGACACGTAATAGAAGAGGCGAAGCGGTGCCTTCAGTGCAAAAACCCCAGGTGCAGTGTTGGCTGTCCTGTGCAAACGCCCATCAGAGATGCGATACGGTTATTGCTGGACCATAAAATTATGGATGCAGGGAAACTGCTATTTGAAAACAATCCGCTATCGATTGTCTGCTGCCATGTATGCCCGCAGGAAACGCAGTGCGAAGGGCACTGTGTCTTAGGGATTAAGGGGACGCCCATTCACATCAGCTCCATTGAGGAATATATCTCCGAGTATTATTTGAGCGCGTATAAACCTGTGCCGTCTTTAAACAACCGCGGAAGGGTGGCCATTATTGGCTCCGGCCCTGCGGGGATTACGATTGCATTTGTATTATCCAGAAGAAATTACGATGTAACGATTTTTGAAGGGCACGATCAAATCGGCGGCGTTTTACGGTATGGCATTCCGAATTTCCGCCTGCCCAACAGGATTTTAGACCGGTTGAAGGAAATCCTCATTGACAGCGGCGTGAAGATACGTCCCAATACAACCATTGGCGGCAGCCTTGTTGTGGATGATTTATTCCGCGATGGGTTTAAGGCCGTCTTTATGGGAACAGGGGTATGGCGTCCGCGTAAGTTGGGTATCAAGGGCGAAAGCTTAGGCCATGTTCATTTTGCGATAGACTATCTTCGCAACCCGGCTGTGTATAAACTGGGCAAGCGTCTGGCGATTATTGGGGCAGGCAATGTTGCCATGGACGTCGCGCGGACTGCCTTCAGACAGGGATGCGAGGAAGTTTTTATTATCTGCAACATGGGGGAAGAATCCATCACGGCAAGAGAAGTGGAAGCGCAGTATGCAAAAATCGACGGCGCTCAGTTTGTGATGAAGAAAACGACGGTTGAAATTGTCGATGAAGGGCTGATTTTAGGGGATTCTGAAATCTGCGAAGATGAGAATGGCCGCAAATATTCCAAGGCGATCCCGGGAACGGAGTCCCTTTTCCCTGTGGATTCAGTGATTGTTGCCATCAGCCAGGGGCCAAGGGCGGTGATTGTGTCGTCCACCACGGGAATTGATATTAAGGATAATGGTTTGGTCGCCGTGGATGAGTTTGGCCAAACAACGCGTGAAGGCGTTTTTGCGTCCGGCGACGTGGTGACCGGGGCGAAAACCGTTGTTGAAGCGGTGAAGGTATCGCGCAAAGTGGCCGATGCCATCGATAAATACATCACCGAAAAATATCCGGAAAGCCAGCAAGAATGAGGGGAGTTTCGACTTTTGTCGGGAAACAAATCAGCAAAGGAGCCATCCAAAGGCTCCTTTGCTGATTTAAGCGCGCTGAGCAACACAAGAGGTGCAAATGTTCTATTTTTAGTTCCAGTTATACTTTCTGTACTTGTTGTGCTCGTGCGTGCATCTCATAATAGCCAGAAATGAAACCTTTTGTGCTATTAATAGGGTTTGTTTTCAACCTGTCTGATGACATCAAGTATTGTTCCATCTCTGCTTTCAACGATTGCTACAATCTCATCCATAAAATGGATTGGGTCCGGCTTGCCCGCGATGCGATAGGCTTCATCCCGCAATTCTTCAATCGACTTCAAGGGTAATCCGGAGTTCTTATAGGTCTCCAAAAGGTCTTGGCGCAGGGGATTAATGGCGATGCCATGGTCTGTAACCACCACATCAACAACTTCCCCAGGCGTGGTTACTGTTAGTACATTGTCGCAGATTGTAGGTATGCGGCTGCGAATGAGAGGCGCTACAATAATTGAGCATTTAGACCCCGCCGCAGTATCCGGGTGCCCGCCCGGTGCGCCGCGGACGATACCATCCGAACCAGTGACAACATTCACATTGAAATTGGTATCCACTTCCAATGCGCCAAGGATAACAAAATCCAGTTTATTAACATACGCACCCTTATTCATGGGGTTCGCATACTCTGAGGTAGATATCTCTACGTGGTTTGGATTGGTTTTAATATGCTCTATTGCTGCCGAATCAAACACCTGGGTATCAACGATTTTTCTTACCAGACCCGCATCCATCAAGTCGCACATAGTTTTCATAATGCCGCCAATTGCAAACCCCATTTGGATTTTTCTCTCTTCCATTATCGGCTGCAAAAAACCATTGACCGCCAATGCAGCGCCCCCACCCCCTGTCTGGAAGGAAAAACCATCCTTAAAGTATTCGGATTTGGATATGATGCGTGCGCAATACTCAGCCATCATCAATTCACGGACGTCCCTAGAAACACGGATTACATTGCTGACAATCTTTTTGGAATCCCCAATGGTGTTCACACAACAGACATAATCCACATCTACCATAGAAATGCTGGCCGGTACATTGGGAAAAGGTACTAAACAATCTGTGATGACAACAACCTTGTCCGCATACTTTGCATCAACCATGGAATAGGCCAATACACCGCAGTCACTTTTTCCGCCTACAGCCCGGGCGTTTCCATATTCGTCCGCTGTTGGTGCGCCAATAAACGCAACGTCAAGATGAATGTCTCCTTCTTCAATTGCGCGAACGCGTCCGCCATGGGAGCGGATGATGGCATGTTTTTTGAACCTGCCGTAAGAGATGGCTTCACCAATTTTCCCACGAACACCGGAAGACTGGATACCTGCGACGACGCCATTTTCTACAAGCGGCGCAATGGGATCGTGTGCCGCACCCATAGAAGATGCGCAAATGGTGATGTCCTTGATTCCCATTTTTTCCACTTCTTCCATTACCATATTGATAATGAAGTCGCCATCGCGGAAATGATGGTGGAATCCAAAATACATACCATCCCGCAATTCACATTTTTCTAAAGCTTCCCGTAGCGATTTGCATAGTTTGCTGCGACTCGTGTCGTTCAGTGAACGAACCTTTGGTGCAGCCTTTTTATACGAAAGATTATCCCTGTAATTTGACCCTTGAAAGCCTGTTTTGCCAAGCTTAAGCAGAAGGTCGTCGGGTATCTCGCGGCCGACCTTATTAATCATTATTGATCCTCCTGTCTTTTAATGCCCTTTTTTGTAATAGTTGATTAAGCAGCCTTCGGCGATAATTAAACGTTCTTTCTCGGTCAGTTCATCAAGTGACAGCGTAATTATGTCAGCTTCATTTCCCTTCAGATGGTATGCGCGAATCTTTTCTTTCCCCTCCAGCAACTGTGAACGAATCGCCGGGATATAGATATAATCATCTACATCAAACAACATTTCTTCTTCCGTTGTGAAGGGCAAGACTCCCCAGTTAATCAGATTGGAGCGGTACCGCTTCGTTGCAAACTGCTTGCAGATGTTTGCCCATCCCCCCAGTACCTTTTGGTTGGACGCCGCATACTCGCGCGCGGACCCATCCCCGGGGCGGTTTGCGTATAGAAGGCTGCCTATGCACAAGTTTGCCTCATCATAATCAAGCGAATTTGCTTTGATTGAATCCACCGCGGCTTGTAAGTCCGGGTTATTTGCGAAGGGATTGCTGCCTGCCTGCAAGCTGCGCTGCCATTCTCTGATTGCTTTACAGCGATTTACATATTCCGGGACTTTGGCCGACAAGGTAAAGTCTGCAATTTTTTCGAAGTTCGACCGATACGAAGAACTTTCTCCATTAGGGATCAGTTCATCCGTCGTTGTTACAGGGTCAGTAATGAACGCGGCACATTTGAGCAAGAGATTTTCTTTTAATTCAGGTATCTCAGGGATATCTCCTATGCCCGGTCCTTTTACAATGACCTCGTCAGGATTCGCTTGCTGGAAACAATCCAGCACCCTTTCCTCATATATTTTCGCATTGTAATGGTAGTTATATTTTGTATAGTTGCCCAAATACTCCGTGGCCGGCGTTAAGTAACCATCGTTTACGGAGGTCGCCGCAATGCTTAGCGCATCCATCAGTGCAACGGTAGCCATTTGGCCTTTGCCGGGGCGGGAGCCTTCACGGTTTGAGAAGTTGCGGGTTGTATGGCGGATGGAGAATCCGCCATTAAAGGGAATGTCTCCTGCGCCAAAGCAGGGGCCGCAGAATGCACTGCGCAGATTTGCACCGGATTGCAGGATGATTTGTGCGATTTTGTGCTCAATAACCTCGAAGAGCACAGGCTGACTGGCCGGATAAATGTTCAGGTTGTATCCCTGGTTGCTGATTCCCTTGCCATTCAGGATATCCGCAGCCTTGCTGATGTTTTCAAACAGGCCGCCTGCACAACCGGCAATAACGCCCTGGTCTACCCGCAAACGCCCGTTATCAACCTTGGACAACAAATCCACCTGCAAACCAAACTCTTGCATTTGTCGGTTGCATTCCTGCTCCGTTATGTGAAGAATATCTTTTAGATTGGCATTCAATTCTTCAATTTCGTATGCATTGCTTGGATGGAAGGGTAACGCAATCATTGGCCGGATGTCGCTTAGATTAATCTCGACAAGTTTATCGTAGTACGCAAGAGAACCGGGGGCTAAATGTACATAATCTTCTTTGCGGCCATGGAGGGCAAGCCATTCTTCCACTGCTTCATCTGTTTCCCAGATGGAGAACATGGCTGAAGATTCCGTTGTCATCACATCAATTCCGTTGCGGAAATCAATGCTCAGATTTTTTACGCCAGGTCCACAAAACTCCAGTGTACAGTTCTTTACAAATCCATCCTTAAAGACAGCGCCGATGAGAGCGATGGCTACGTCCTGCGGCCCGACGCCGGGGACCGGTTTGCCGGAAAGATACACCAATACAGTTTGGGGATACGAAATATCGTAAGTTCTTCTCAGTAACTGTTTGGCAAGCTCGCCTCCGCCTTCGCCGGTGGCTATTGTGCCTAAGGCGCCATAACGTGTATGGCTGTCCGCGCCAAGTATCATCTTGCCGCCGCCTGCATACCGTTCACGCATGAACTGATGCATAACAGCAAGGTGGGTTGGAAGATAGATTGCGCCGTGCTTTTTAGTCGCTCCAATGGCATAGAGATGGTCGTCCTCATTGCTGGTACCGTTATTATAGCAAAGCGCATTATGACAACTGGACAATACAAAGGGGATTGGAAACTCGTTCACACCACTTGCAATAGCGGTTTGCAAAACCCCTATGTAAGTCATATCTTGCCCTACTAACGCATCAAACTTGATCTGGAGATTCTCCATGGAGTCTGATGTGTTGTGCTTGGACAAAATTCCATAAGCAATCGTGTTCTGATGGGCTGACTGTATTTCTTCCTCTGAAAATCGACCCATTTCCTGAGTGTTCGATTCTTCACCTTTTAGCACTAATTGACGCCCATCCAGAAGGAATACGCCTTTATCCCACTTTTTCATTTTTCTTCTCTTTCAAGTCCTCAGTTTTCTTTTGCTCCCTTACGCGCATGAGAAACCAGGGGCGCGACAACAGAGAAAACACTGATAAGTGCAAGCACAACAACGATGGGGCTTTTGAATATCTCAAAGAAGCTGTCATAGCTTTGATATATTCGTAATAGTTCACTGTCTGCACTGCCGCCAAGCAAGATGCCCAGGATAAGCGGCATGATTGGGAACTCCGCTTTCCTCATCAATAGGCCAATAATTCCAAACAGAACCATGAGCCCTATGTCAAAGGTAAGATAGCGGTTGGAGAAAGCACCTACCAAGGTAAACGTGAGAACAAAAGGAACGAGGTATTTGTTGGGCACTTTTATAATATATGTAGCAAAAGCACAAAGAAGCGCACCGAGTAGAAGCATAACAAACTGTTGAACAAACAAGGAAGAGAATGCCTGGTAAATAACATCCTTATGGTCTATAAACAGTTTGGGGCCGGGGCTCCACCCCTGCAACACGAGGGCGCCCAGCAGCATGGCTGTAGAGTTTGAACCGGGAATGCCCAGTACGAACAGCGTAGATAATGCGCCGCCTTCAGATGCATTGTTTGCTGTTTCCGCACCAATAATTCCTTCAGGAATGCCGGTACCAAATTCTTTCTTTTTCATCGCCTGTTTTGATAAATTGTAGGAAAGAACACTTGCAACAGAGGCGCCTGCAGCAGGGATAATACCAACAACAACACCAAGTATTGAAGTAAGCACAACCTGTATGGGGTGCAAGAAAACTTCCTTTATCCCACGCACAGTCGCTTTCAGACCAATATTTTTTGTGTTGGAAGTATCCAGTGTCTGCTTAGAGCTTGCCAAAGTGATAATCTCAGGAAGCGCCAGGAAGCCAATCAGGGCCGGAATCATCGGAACTCCGTCCATGAGGGCTACGATTCCGTAAGTACCTCTGATAGTTCCCGTGGTTCCCATTCCGATGGTTCCAAGCATGACGCCAAAGAGGCCGGCAAAAATACTCTTCAGAGGATTTTTAGCCAAACTCCCAACACAGCTAAGGCCAAAGAATACCACCATGAACATTTCGCCCGGCCCAAACTTCAGGCTAACATTCGCCATCGTCTCCGTTGCCAGGGTAAGGAAAATACATCCGATCACGCCGCCGCAGAATGATGCCCCCAAAGCAAGGCCTAAGGCACGTCCGGCTTCACCCCGCCGTGTCATGGGGTATCCATCCAGCATAGTGACCAGGTTTGCACTGGAGCCTGGGGTATTGATAACGATTGCTGTTACAGCACCGCCAAACAACCCGCCTGTATAGATGGAAAGCAGGAAAACCAGCGCCGTTAAGGGCTCCATATGATAGGTAAACGGAAGCATCAGAGCGATGCCAAGGCTACCTGTCAAACCCGGAAGCGCGCCCAGTATCAAACCTAAAGAGACACCTGCGAACATGTAGAGCAGGTACATGCCGCTGAAGATGGTTTTAAAACCCATTAAGAAATATTCCATACTTTTCTCCTTTATGCTCCAAAAATTCCGGTGGGCAATGGAACATTCAAGCCTACGTTAAAGATAAGAAACAGCGTTGCAACAAGGAAAATCGGCATGCCAATCAACATGGGTATTCTACGCTCACCCATGATCAGCAGAACGATGACGCTGCAGAGAAGAGTCGTCAGAATAAAGCCAAGGAAATCAAGCACGAGCACATACAATATCAATGTTGCAAACAGCACGATTGTTTTATTCGCTTTAACCATTTCAAGAAAACTTTGCGTTGTTTTTTCAGCCTTCACGATGTCTTCTGCAGCAGCTTTTTTCGCCCATTCTTTTTTCATTGATACATAGTCAGTAATTCCATTGATAACATACAAACCCAGCATCATGAAAAAAACCATCTCTACCAATCGCCGACTCTTAAGACTGTAGCCCAGGCATTCAATATAGTATATTGTAGACCAGGCCATGACGACAGTCGGCAGAATCATCTTTTTTAAATATGCTTTTATCATATACATCCTCTTCCTTATTCTAATAAAAGCCGCCTGCCTGTTATTTAACAGGCAGGCGCAAAGCGGCTTTAGTCGCCCAGTAGGACATCCTTGTTTACTTCTGCCAATTCATGCAATGTATGGTTTAGTTTGTCTGATTCCTCGGGGCCATGGTAAGCAGAAACATACAGCTGGCCATTGGCTTCTAAAACCTTCTGATATTCCGGATTGTTAAAAGCTTCCTGGTATGTTTCAACTAATGCCTGGAAACGTTCCGGGTATTCTTTGGCTGCAGCAGCGCTGCTCGAAAAGAAGCGGCAGGAGCCCAGGGAGGAAGGGATGTGCAGCTCTGGCCAAATTTCGTCTGTGCAGGGAGTATCCGGCCAAATTTTGTTCCGCTCGTTTCCGCATACAACCAGGGGTCTTCCCTCGTCGCCAAGGCCAAGGTCGCCATTTGCAGAGCCTGCAATAAAGTCGACATGTCCGCCTAACAGAGCGGTTCTAAAGTCATTGCCGCTATCGTACGTGATGGTTTTGAAATCAAAATCATATTCTTTCGCCAACATGCTCAGCATGATTGCGCCGGCGCCCCCGGCTGTCATGCCGCACTTGATCTTTCCCGGATTTGCCTTGAAGCCATCAATCAACTCCTGAATGGTGGTATAGGGAGAACTCTTCAGAACAGTCAGCGTTGTGGGGTCCATTTGCTGCATATTAATGAGCGAAAAATCATCAATGGTGAAGGAAGCGCCATTAATAATCGTGCCGCTTAAATATGTCTGCGTACCGCAGTAAAGGTACTGCATATCCGGCTTTTTCGTAAAGAATAGTGTTGTTCCAATCTGGGTGTTGGCTCCCTCGCGGTTTTCAACCACGAAGGTTGCGCCTGACGTTTCCTCCCAAAAAGGCAAGAAAGTCCGTGCCATCAAGTCCAGGCTGCCGCCGGCCTTAAATGGTACAATAATAAAGATAGTGTTTCCCTTTAACCACTCCCGGTCTGCGGTTACCGTCTCAGCCACTGCCACCTGCGACAGAAGCAGTAATACGGTTAACAGAATAGCCAAAGATTTCCTCATGGTGATCCCTCCATATATAATATTTTTATCGTCTGTGTATATGTATGCCTATACACTTGTTGCGTTAAGTATAGCGCGATAATGGACAATATAAAAATACATATTTTTTATGCTAATCATTACCAATTGGAATAGTTCGCTGTTTCATGCTATAATATTTTCAAATTAAAGTATGATAGAAGCTCGAGTGATAGAAGCTTCGCCGAGGTGTGTATGGATTTTCGCGAGTTACATTATATCGTTGCAATCGCGCAGTATCAGTCGTTAACAAAGGCTGCTGATGCTTTGTACATAACGCAGCCCACATTAAGCAAGTGTCTTAAACAAACCGAAAGCATGCTGGGACAAAAGTTATTCAACCGTGTTGGTAAAAAATTGGTAATCACCTACGCCGGGGAACGATATCTTTCGTATGCCCATGAAATATTGGCACTGAAAAGCAACATGGATAAAGAGCTGGCAGAGATTGATCAGTCAAAAGAAATCGTTCTTCGAGTCGGCTTCTCCGCTTTCAGAGGAACAAGAATTATTCTTGACCTCGTACCTGTCTTTGCTTCGCTGCATCCAAACATTCGTTTAAAATTAGAAGAAGTCTATTCAAGCTCTTTCGAAAACCTATTATTATTAGGCGAACTTGACTTGGTGCTTTTTAACCTCCCTATTCAAAGCCCTAAAATTGCGTATGAGGAGCTGGGCAAAGATGATATCTTTCTTGTAGCTTCAACAAAAAATCCCATTTCGGAAAAAGCAATAAATGATCCGAATTGTACACATCCTTGGCTCGATATTCGGCATACTAAAAATGATACGTTTATCATGGTATCAGAAAAACTCAGGTTGCATAGCATTATTAACACTGTTTTTGAGGAAGCTCAATTTGCCCCCACAATTTGTTTTTATACTGAGAATCTTGAAGCAGCATGCCTCCTTGCGTCTGAAGACTATGGCTTAACATTTGCAGCGGCATCCCATATCAAGCACACTCGCTTTAATCATCCACCGGCACTATATTGTATCGGCACGCCACCTATACATAGAACGCTTGTTGCTGCATATAGAAAAGACACTCATCTTCCAAACTATGTAAAAGATTTTATTCATATGGCAAAGGCTTATATGACATCCCATTAATACGCCAAAATGACCATTCTTCTTTTTTCGGTGTTTTTGGCAGCCTCATCCGGCTACGCCAATCCATGTTGAGAATGTTATTTATATTTGTCTTTTTTATCACTGTTCTTTCCTTTCGTCACTTTTTTATCCCATTAGCATAATTAATTCGCCCCCTGACGGGATTGAAAACCGTCAGGGGGCGAATTCGCAGGTGTTTAGATGCATGCACATGGAAACGATATTCGCCTGTACAGTAAGCGCAGGCTTGCTTTTACCTTTTCAATCAAACAGCATCTTCTGGCTGTAGCGCCTGGCGTACAGCGCGCCAACGGGGTTGTGGGCCAGGGCCCTGTCCTTGGCGATAAGGGTGGTGCAGAAGGCGGTGGAGTACTTGGCAAACAGCGCGTCGTGCCCGGCGCACAGCCCCAGAATGATGTTGAAGGGGGTGTCCTGTTTGTTCAGGTACAGCGCCTGCATGATGGGGTTGCAGATAACTTCGAAGGTGCCGGGGCGTACCTTGTCGCTGTCGCTTAGGCCGAATTCTTCCTTGGGCAGGGCGCCTGTTTTGCACATGGCGGCCACCGTGTCAATGCCGTATTCCTGCATGATGTCGCGGAAGGTTCCCGCCTCTGCCTTCATACCGGTGCAGAAGGCCAGGCCGATGCGCGTCCAGCCCATGCGCTTGCAGATTTCGGCAATTTCCCGCACCCGGGGCCAGCGCCCGTAGCCCTCGGCTTCTACCCGGGCGACGGTCTGGAAGAAGGCGAGGTTCTCTTCCTCTTTCAGAAGTTTTTCGGCTTCCTTCAGCAGTTCCGTTTCTTCCATGGGGCAGTTCGGGGGCAGCGCGCCCTCAGGCTTTTTGCAGCGTTCCGCCCTGCATGTGGTGCAATCCATCAGATGCTCACCTTGGTCCTTTCTTGCGGTTTCAGCTTGAATTTTTCGCCGTGTACACAGAGCTTGACGCCCGGGCCTTCCAATACCTCAAGGGCGCAGTGGTTTTTGCGCACCTCGCACTGGATGAAGCTGTCCTCATACTGGAAGCGGAAGATATATCCCGCCCAGTTTTCCGGCAGCCGGGGGCGCAGGTGCAGCCCGTCTTCCTTGATGCGCAGGCCGCCGAAGCCGCCCACAATGCTCAGGTACCCGCCGCCCATGTTGGCGGTGTGGATGCCGTCCCGTGTGTTGCCGTGGGTGTCGTCCAAATCCAGCGTGGCGGATTGCTGGAAGTAGTCCATGGCCTTTTCCATGTTGTTAAGGCGCGCCGCCTGGATGCTGAACACACAGGTGGACAGGGAGGAATCGTGGGTGGTGCACTTTTCGTAGTAGTCATAGGTTTTTGCCATGGTTTTTTCGTCTGCCACATCCTCAAACAGGTAGTGAGCCAGCA
>CAZCBC010000020.1:13135-14111 GCA_964496775.1 uncultured Oscillospiraceae bacterium | reverse complement strand
GATGGTAGTGCAGCAGCAGGGGGAAGTTCTCCTTGGGAATCTTGTTTAAATCCAATTTTTGCTTGCTCAGGAAGCTGTCATCCTGGGCGTGGATGCCCAGCGCTTTGTCATAGGGCAGGTACATGGTTTTGGCCGCCTTTTCAAAGGCGTTCAGCTCTTTTTTGGTGATGTTAAGCTTCTTGATGATGTCCTCCGCCATGCCCTTCTTTTCCAGCAGTTTGATGGCGCGGACGGCCCAGCGCAGGTTCTCCTTGGCGACGCAGTTGGTGTAAAAGTTGTTGTTGACAATGCAGGTGTATTCATCCGGTCCGGTGACGGCGTCAATGCGGAACTGCCCGTCCTTTTCGTGGCCGGCATCCAGCCACAGCCGCGCCGTTTCCACCAATACCTCCGCCCCCATGTCTTTCAGGAAGCCGATATCCTTGGTGGCAAGATAATACTGGATAAAGGCGTGGGCAACGTCCCCCGTTAAATGGTATTGGGCGGAGCCGGAGGGGTAGTACCCGCTGCACTCGCTGCCCGAAATGGTGCGCCAGGCGTACAGCGCCCCCACGGGATGGCCCATCAGGCGGGCATGTTCCCGGGCTTTGTCCAGTATGTTGTAGCGGTACTGCAAAAGGCCCCGGGCGATGTCCCGGTTGGTTAGCAAAAAGAAGGGGAAAATGTAGATTTCGGTATCCCAGAAGTAGTGGCCCTCATAGCCTTCGCCGCTTAGCCCCTTGGCGGTTACCGAGCTGATGCCGTCCCACCCGGCGGAACATAACAGGGTGTACAGGCTGTAGTCCAGGCTGTTTTGCAGCGCTCCGGCGCCTTCTACCTCAACCCGGCTGCGGGCCCAGAACAGGTTCAGCACCTCGGTCTGCCGGATAACCCAGTCCTCCGGGGATTTTTCTTTGACGTCAGCCAGGATGCGCAGCGCCGCTTCCTCGGCGTTTTGCTCGTGGCGGCTGTCGGCGTATACGCACCACTTGGTTAG
>CAZCBC010000020.1:6690-13088 GCA_964496775.1 uncultured Oscillospiraceae bacterium | reverse complement strand
ATGGATGCTTTCTTCCTGGTAGACCTGGGCGGTATAGCGGGTCAACAAACGCTCTCCCGACTGCCAGGTGTCGGTGCGCGCTTCCCGGCTCAGCGAAAGATGGACGGCGCAGGCAACCTCAAACCCGGAGCGGTCGGTTTTGCCCACCAGCAGCGTGCCGTTCTGGATATGCTCCGCCTTCAAAATGTGCAGGTGCTTGAGGGCTTCGGCGGCCACCCGGGGGTCGTTGGGGTTAAAAAAGTTGGAAACCTCGCCGCTTTCCTCGCTTTCGAGCTGCACTTCGCCGGAAAAGTTCATGGGCATGACAGAGTAGGACAGCAGGAACAAGTTTTTTTGCACCAGGCTGGCCATGCGCCGCACCTTGATGTACACTTCCCTCCCATTTGGAGAGCGCCACAGGATGCGCTTTTCGGTGTAGCCCTTGTCAAGAAGCAGTTCCCGTTCGTACTTGATGATTTCCCCTTCGCTTAAGGTGAAGCGCTCGCCCTCAACCCACAGCCGCACCGTTTGCACGTCCATCAGGTTGATGATGGTCTGCTGGGTTTCGGGGAAACCGTACAGCTTTTCGCCGTACTGAATATCCTTGATGTCGTACAAACCGTTGATATAGGCGCCCCGCACAGAAAAAACGCCCTCGGGAGCGCCTTCCTCGGGGCTGCCCCGCACCCCCAGGTAGCCGTTGGCGGTATGGAAAATGCTTTCCTCCCAGCCTAATTTCTGGGGGTTATAACCAGATGTTATGATGCTTTTCAATTCTTTTTCCTCCATTGATATGATGGGTTTACTTATATATTTGAAAAATAATCAGAATCCAGCCGTCTGATAACATAAGTATTTACTATTGAAACACCAATGTTATGCTCGATCATGAGCATAGAAAGCTGAGTTCCATCAATCAGTACAATTTTTGCGTTGTTTCCTAAAGAATTAACATATGCTATGGCTTCTTTTGTGAACTTTGAAGTGGTGATAAATAACCCCTTAACTGCTTTTTGGCCTGCTAATGCGCCGGCGAATTTTTGGATTTCTGTCCTTGAAACACTGTTTTCTGGTTTCCAACACTTGGCTTGAATATAGATATTATCAAAACCTAACTTATCCTCTTTAATAATACCATCTATTCCTTCATCCCCTGTTTTCTTGGTGACATATCCATTTTCTGAAAGACTATTTCCATACCCCATAGCAATTAAAAGATTTATAACGAGACGCTCAAAGGCAAATGGTTCCATCTTAACGACTTCAGCCAACACTTCTTCAGCCAAATTATCTTTAATATGCTCGAAAGCGGCATCCATAATTTCTTCAGGAGTTTGCGTCTGGGAATCCTGTAAATAAGCATTGTTTTCCTTGTTTTTTGGTTTATTGTTTCGTTTTAGAAATTCTCTGAAGGATTTGAAACTATTTAGGTAGTCATTATCAATGACGGTACCTTTTTTTAATGTTTCCTTACCAAGCGATGTTATTTCGTATTTTCCTTTATCTGGGCTATTTACAAGTCCGGCCTTTTTCAAGTAACTAATGGTCCAACCAACACGATTGTTGAATAAGAGTCCATTACCTGAAGGAGTAAGCTGTTTTCTCTCATCTTCAGTAACATTAAATTTTGCCGCCAATTTGTCTCTGATTTCTTCCACCGAGTGAATGTTACCATCAGAAAGAATATTTAAAAACTCTCCGTACATGTCCGTATATTTTGGTATCAAAATAGTTTCCTCCATATTAAAACTCAATGTCTATATATCATTGTACACTATTTCTTATCATTAATTCAATTCAGGGAAGGGATTTAAAACATAAAACAGGAAGTATCATTTTTCTGATGTTTGTGTTATTATTCTGATGCGACAGGGAGGAGGGATGGGATGACGCAGCTGGAAGCCATGCAGAACGCGCAGCTTTTCCACTACGCCTGCCGTGTACCCATTGCCCTTTACCGGGGGTTCCGGTGCTTTCTGTCCCTGCCGGAAGAGCGGATGACGGCCAGCCTGCTGCTAAGCGGCACAGACCCCCTGCGGGGGCTGGACATCCAGCATCAGCAGCTTTTCCTGCCCCAGCATGTGCGCTCGCCCTGGCGGGAGCAGTTTATTTTCCTCAACGCGGGGGATGATTTGCTGCTGCTGGTCGGCCCTTTAACCGTAAGGGAAATGGACGACACCCGCATGCGGCGGCTGTTCCGCATATTGCGCCCCATGGTGCAGCGGGAGGGCAGCCTGCGTAAGTACCTGTCGGGCCTTCCCGTGGTGGAAGGAGAAACCCTGTACTACTTAGGGCGTATGCTGCAAAAGCTGTTTGTTCAGCCCAGCGAAACAGCCCCGGAGAGGGAGAGCGTCCTTTCCGATTCCGACGGTGTGCCGGGGGAGCTATCCTCCGTGGTACGCAGTGCCATGACCTTTATCGACCACAACCTGACGGAAAAACTGACCGCCCAGACCATTGCAGACCATGTGGGCGTACACCGGGACTATCTGTCCGCCCGTTTCAAGAAGGAAACCGGCGTCGCCATGATGGTGTACATCCAGAAGCGCCGGGTGGAGGAAGCCTGCCACTTTCTGCGCTTCAGCCGCTACTCCCTCCAGGAGATTGCCGCCCTGTGCCAGTTCTCCTCCCAGAGCCGTTTTACCGAGATATTCAAGCGGCATATTGGGATGACGCCTAACCAATACCGGGAAGAGGCGTAGCCTCTCAATGGCAAAGGACTTCGTCCTTCGCCATTGGAAGGAACGGGCATTTTCCCCTGTCGCTGCGCTCCCGGGCGGGGAAAATGTAAGGAAGCTTTGCTGCGCAAAGCGCATTTCTCGGGTGCACGCCCCTCGAAATGAATGCAATCGGGGCACTGCGTTCCCCGATACCCCTTGCAGATTGGTCACGATTGAATCTTTGAAAGTTACTTGTATGTAGGAGGTTCCATGTCCAAAACCCTATGGCTTACCGGCGGCAGCAGCGGTCTGGGGCTATATACCCTCAAGGCACTGCTGGCGGACGGCTGGCAGGTGGCGGCGGGGGCGCGATCCTTTGCGGAAAAGCGGGAAGGCAATGCCCTGTATCTGCCCCTGGATGTAACGCAGGACGACAGCGTTGCCGCCTTTGTAGAAAAGGCTACCGCCGCCCTGGGGCCGCCCGATGTGCTGATCAACGCGGCGGGCATGCTCATCCTTGGCCCGGTGGAAAGCCTGTCCATGGACGAGTATCAGCGGGTGATGGAGGTTAACTTCCTGGGCGCGGTGCGCATGACACAGGCGGCGCTGCCCCTGATGCGGGCAAGGAAAAAGGGACGGATTGTCAACTTTTCCTCCGTCAACGGCCTGCTGGCCACCCCCTTTGAAGGCCCCTATGTGGCCTCCAAGCATGCCCTGGAGGGCTGGAGCGAGGCGCTGCGCATGGAGTGCGCGCCCCACGGCATCGAGGTGATGCTGGTGGAGCCGGGGGATCATCAGGGCGGGCAGAGCAAGTACCGCCCCCATGCCGCGCGGGTGGAGGATGCCTACCGCCCCTCCTTTGACCGGGTGACCGCAACCATTGCCCGGGACGAGCAGGGCGGCGGCGACCCGGGGAAGCTTGGGGAAAAAGTTGCCCGGGCGCTTCACAAAAGGCGTCTGCCTGTGCGCCTGAAGGTGGTGCAGCTGCCCGAAAGGCTTGCCATCATCCTGCACGATGTATTGCCATCCAACCTGTTTTTGAAGCTACTTTCCCTGTATTACAGGGTTTAAGAATACCTACCCATTTGAAGGAGGACGTATGCCGTACACAACGGATATTATGGGGCGCAGCAATCAATTGCGCCGGGATATGACGCTGAAAAACCTGTTTGACATTACCTGTTCCGAGGGGGAGCGTCCCGCTTCCCACTGGCTTGAGGGCGAAGCGGACGGCCTGTATACTTACGGGGATTTGCGGCAAAAATCTTTGGATTATGCCGCGTATCTGAAGCAAAAGCTGGGGGAAGAAAACAGGGGCCGCTTTGTGGCCATCCAGCAGGAAACCTGCAAGGAGTGGTTTCCCCTGTTCTGGGGCCTGATTATGGCAGGGTGCAACGCGCTGCTGCTGGACGCCAATCTAAACGACGAAATGACCGCCCATATGCTGAAGGAAGCGGGCGCGGCGGGTGTTATCACCCAGAAAAAGCGCCTGATTGACAAGGGCTATGTGCAGGTGCTGACGGAGGACTTGTTTAACGCGCCGCCTGCGCCGGAGGGCTTTGAACCCACCTTCGCCGACAGCGTGGCGCTGTGCACCTCGGGCACCACCGCCACCAGCCGCATCTTTGTGTATTACGAAAGGGCGGTATGCGAGCAGGTGCTTAACTCGGAGCTTCTGCACAAGCTGAACCCCCGCATTGTGGACACCACCCCCCGCCGGGCGCTGGCCTTCCTGCCCTTCCACCATGTCTTTGGCTTTATGGTGAACCTTTTGTGGGTGCACTTTATCGGCTACGAATCGGTATACCTGCAAAACCGCAGCCCCGAGACCATCCTGCATACCTGCCGCCATTTCAAGGTAGAGTTCCTGGTGGCGGTGCCCCTGCTGGCCAACAGCCTGTCGGTGGGCTTGCAAAAGAAGGTGGCCAAGCAGCCCGCAAGTAAACGCGCTATGTTCAAGTTTGCCAAGAACCTAAGCCTGGCGTTGCAGTCGGTGTTCCCCACATGGGGCATGGACTTTGCCCGCAATAAGCTGTTTAAGGATGTGGTGGAGCAGCTGATTGGCCCCGATATCCGCTGCGTCATCCTGGGCGGCAGCCATACCCCTAGGGAGCACATGCGCACCATCGCCGCCCTTGGCTATTACACCATTTCCGGCTTTGGCATGACGGAAACGGCCATTACTTCGGTGGAAACCAGCATGCATTTGAATACCCGCACCTCCGGCTCTGTGGGGCGGCCGCTTAGCTCGGTGGAATACCGGGTGCAAAGCGACGGTCAGCAGAACAATGTCGGCGAAATGTACATCCGGGGTACCTCCATCCACACGGGCCGCCTGGAAAACGGCGTGCTCATCGGCCCCGGCACCGACCAGGACGGCTGGTTTCCCACCGGCGACATTGTGCGTCTGGAAAAGGGCATGCGCATGTATGTGGAGGGGCGCAGCAAGGATGTCATTATCAACGAGTCGGGGGAGAACGTCTATCCCGACGAATTGGAAGACTATTTCAGCGACCTGGAGAATGTGGATCAGTTTTGCGTGCTGGGCATCCGCATGCAGGAGGAGAGGGCACTGCCCACCCGCCGCCGCAACAAGACCCAGTATGAGGACATTACTCTGGTATTGTCGGTGGGCGACAGGTACCGGGACGATAAGTTCCTGTTAGATTTGATGCGCAAAGTGGCGGCCATTAACGCCAAGCTGCCCGTGCTGAAAAAAGTAACCCGCGTGCTGGCAACGCCCGATAGGTTTGAGACGGCCAACGGCATCAAGGTAAAGCGCATTGCGCTGAAAAACATGGTGGAAAACCGCCGCATCGCCTACCGGGACTTGGATCTTAAATCCGGCGTTGCGCCCATGACGGAAACGGCCCCATTGGTGAATGAGGAAACGGCGCCGGAGGATCTAAGCAAGGAAGAAATCCGCACCAAGGTGCGCAGGGTGTACGCGGAAACCCTGGACCTCCCCGTGGATAAGGTGGGGGATAACGCCCATTTTATTAACGACCTGGGCGGCGACAGCCTGCAGGTAATGAGCCTATCCTTAAAGGTGGAAGAGCTGTTCTCCGTGCTGATCCCCGTTTAGGAGTACGGCCTTTGCACCACCGTGAATGATTTAACCAACTTGCTCAGCCAGCGCATGTCGGGCCGGACGGTGGAAACGGAAGAAAAGAAGGACATCACCCCTATTACCGACTTTACGCAGGCGCCGGAATTTCAGGAGTTTGCCCTGCGCGAGCAGGCGCTGCTGGGCTCGGGCCAGCCCAACCCCTACTTTGTGTGCCACGAGTCGGCGCTGTTTGATACCAGCATGATGGACGGCCACGAGGTGCTTAACTTCGGTTCCTACAACTATGTGGGCATGTCGGGCCGCAAGGAAACCAAGGAGGCCGCCAAGCGGGCCATCGACAAGTACGGCACCTCTGCCTCAGGCAGCCGCCTGCTGGCAGGTGAAAAGAGCCTGTATCAGGAGCTGGAAAAGGAGATTGCCGACTGGAAGCGCACCGAGGCGGCGCTGGTGCTGGTGGGCGGCCACTCCACCAATGTAACCTTTGTAGGCAACTTCTGCGGCAAGAATGACCTGATTGTCTACGACGCTCTGGCGCATAACTCCATCGCCCAGGGGTGTCAGTTAAGCCGTGCTCAGTCGCGCCCCTTCCCCCATAACGACATTGTGGCGCTGGAAACCATATTGAAAACCCAGCGGCATAAGTTTGAGAAGGTGCTGATTGTCATCGAGGGCGCCTACTCCATGGACGG
>CAZCBC010000020.1:0-6680 GCA_964496775.1 uncultured Oscillospiraceae bacterium | reverse complement strand
AAAAAGAAGTACGGCTGCTTCCTGATGGTGGACGAGGCGCACTCCGCCTGCGTGATCGGCGAAACGGGCGGCGGCGTGGACGAGTACTTTGACCTTGCGCCCAACGATGTGGATATCCACATGGGCACCCTGTCCAAGGGGCTGGGCACCTGCGGCGGGTACCTGGCGGGCAGCCACGCTATTATTGAGTATATGCGCTATAATTTGCCCGGGTTTGTGTTCTCGGTGGGCATCAGCCCGCCCCTGGCGGCGGCGTCCCTTGAGGCCATCCGCCTGCTGCGCAGCGACAAGAGCATTATGAAAAGGCTGCATGATAACATTCGTTTCTTTACCAGCGAGGCGCAGAAGCGGGGCTTCAATACCTGCCTGGCGGGGGAGACAGCTATCATTCCCATCCTGGTGGGCAGCGATGAGGACGCTTTCCTGCTGAGCAATATGCTGAGAGAAAAGGGCGTGTTCGTGCCCCCGGCAGTGTTCCCCGCCGTACCCCGGGGTAAGGCAAGGCTGCGGTTCTGCGTCATCAGCGAACATAAGCCGGAACAGATTACCCTGGCGCTGGATAAACTGGCCGAGGCAGCCCGGGAAGCGGGCATCGAATTGCCGAGATATTGATATGAACAAGGGAAACCCTACTGGGTTTCCGAGGATGGGATTCCAAAGGGGTGAAACCCCTTTGGCGGGTCTGGGCAGCGCCCTCGTCAGGGTGCATTCCACTACCTTTCCCGCAGGTAAACCTGCGGGAGGCGTTCGTTGCATGACCCTTCCTCTCGATTGAAAGCAGGCTTTCAATCGCTTGGGAGAACGGTAAGCAAAACAGCGTAGCGTATTTTGCGGCTGAAAAAACAAGTAGCAAAAAGAATCACACCAAACAAGGCTGTAGCAAAACATTATCATGCTGCAGCCTTTTATCTTCTCATTAAAGTGGAAATATAATATTTGCATTATAGCAGAAAAGATATATAGTATAGGTATAATCATGCTACAAGGAGAATCCTATGCACATCAAGCCTTCTGCGGCGATACGCTAAAACTATAATGAGATTGCCGATTTGTGCAAGACCAGCGGCGAACCGGTTTTCCTGACCAAGAACGGCGATGGAGAAAAAAGAATATTTAGTAAATCCGAGAAAAAAAGTATATTGAAAGAATCGGTAATAACAAGTCCGGATTCTGGAAAATAATCCGCTGATTTTATGAAGATGTATTTTATGACAACGGCAGATAGTAACGATGACGACTGGGTTTCAAGTCAAATACTAAAGAAATAAATAAAGGAAATTAAGTGAGATTAGGTGAAAAGATACTTTTTATAAAAAAATAAATTTTTTTAATTGGAGGATGTAAATGATTGTAGCAATTGGTGGCGGAGAAGTATCCAAAAATGAAACTTATGACATAGATAAATTTATTGTTGAGTCATCAAAAAAAGAAAAACCAAACTTCTTATTTATCCCTACAGCAAGTGAAGATGCTGAGGCTTATATTCAAACGATTAATGGTTTATATGAAAATTTAGGATGTAAAACAGACACCTTACATCTGTGTAATACTGATGTGAATATTGAAGAAGTTAATGAGAAGATTGAATGTGCGGATATCATTTATGTAGGTGGTGGAAACACTGCTTCTATGATGGAAGTTTGGAGGAAGTATAGTGTAGACAAAGCATTAATCAATGCTTATAAAAGTGGCAAAATACTATCAGGATTAAGTGCAGGTTCTATATGCTGGTTTATCGCTGGACATAGTGATAGTGAGTTTATAGAAGATATCGAAAATCCAAAACATAAATGGGTTAAAGGTTTGGGCATCATTCCTTATTTACATTGTCCTCATTATGATGAGCCTGAAAGAGCAGGCTTTGATGAGTTCTATTCTGGACAGATAACAGATGCGATTGCAATAGAAAATCAAGTAGCGATTGTATGGGATAATTATGAATTTTATGTGATTAAATCTAATCCTATTAAAAATGCATATATGTTTTCTTGGAGTGATACTGGTTTGAACAAAAAAGTTTTATTTTAAGACTTTTCACCCGGGTTTCGTGTCATAATTATGACAACGGCAAATAGTAACGATAGTAACGATGGTAACTTGATTTCAAGCCTTCTACTATAGAAAGAAATGAAACCTAATTTAATAAATTAAAATAATGGAGGAAGAAAATTGTTAGATAATAAAGGATTTGATTTGTGGGCTGAGGGTTACGACAAAAGTGTGGGCTTATCGGATGATGATAACAATTATCCTTTTGCAGGATATAAAATAATATTAAACGAAATTTATAACAGAGTTTTGACATCCTTAGGACACAAAATATTAGATATTGGATTTGGAACAGGAACATTAACGACTCGTTTATATGAGCAAGGCTGCGAAATTTATGGACAGGATTTTTCAGAAGAGATGATTAATATTGCCCGAGCAAAAATGCCAAAGGCAACTCTATATTCAGGTGATTTTACGAATGGATTAGTAGAACCTTTGAGGAACCAAAGATATGATGCAATTATTGCAACCTATTTACTTCATCATTTAGATGATGAGCAAAAAGTTTTATTTATAGAATCAATATCTCTATTATTAAAAGAGGACGGTATTATATACATTGGTGATGTAGCTTTTCAGACAAGAAAAGATTTGGAAGACTGCAAAGTAAAGGCGGGGAAATATTGGGATGGTGAAGAATTCTATTTTGTATATGAAGAGCTGAAAGAGCATTTACCAAACTTAACATTTGAAAAATATTCCTTTTGCTCAGGTTGCTGACTATTTCAAATAAAAGGGGAACCACTGAGGGACAATGGACAAAAAAGAATATTTAGCGAATCCGACAGGAGCCTCTGCGTTATCATTTTGGAAGACATGCAACTTTAATAACCCTGCTCATATTAAAGTGTTTAATGAAGATGAATTTAATCCAAGTTTACTTGAAACACATACTGATGAAGTCTATTTCAAGTTCGTTCATTATCTAGAAGATATAGATGAAAAGTTTAAATCTGATAAATTTACATTTACTAAAGCTAGCACGAAGGAATTTGTTAATCATATAAATTCTTGCTATGAAGAAGAGGGGTTAACAGTTAACGAACTAGAATCTTACAAAAGTAGACCGGTTTACGATGAAGACCTATGGATTTGCCTATACGACAATATAAATGGTGCTATAGCTGCTACGGGTATAGCAGAGTTTGATAGAGAGATTAAAGAAGGTTACCTAGATTGGATTCAAGTATCTAAGGAATATAGAGGGCAAGGATTAGGCAAGGCTATTGTTTATGAACTGCTGAAAAGACTTAAAGAAAAGGCAAGCTTTGTAACAGTTTCAGGTAGTGTTGATAATAAATTTAAACCAGAAAAACTATATGAAAATTGCGGCTTCAAGAATAAAGTTTTGTGGCATATACTTACAGAGAAAAATCAATAGTCCACCTGAATCAATAGAAAATAATTACCCGAAACTATTGGTATTAAGATAAGACTTTTCACACGGATACGGCTGGCAGTTGACATAAGCGACATTTCTGCCGCGACCGCGACGCTAAGCCGTATGATTAGCCCGGTTCACCCTTCCCCATAATCCGCTCCAGTATTTCCTCATCCGCCGGGCAGAATATGTATTGGGGAATATCCTCCCTTTTCAGCCAGGCGAAGGCGGCATGCTCCAAGAGTTGGGGCTCCCCCTCAGCGAGGGAGCAGTTGTATAAAAACAGATGCACCGTGATGTCGGGGTAGGTATGCACCACGTCCATAAATAAATCGTGGACCTGTATGGTGCAGTTAAGCTCCTCCCGGCATTCGCGGATCAGCGCCTGGGCGTGGCTTTCCCCCTGCTCCACCTTGCCGCCGGGAAACTCCCAGTGCAGGGCGCGGGCCTTGTGGCTGGGCCGCTGGCAGGCGAAAAAGGTGTCCCCCTTCCAGATGAGGGCAGCCACTACGGGTACGACGGAAGATTGTTTCGGCATAAAATCGTCCTTTACGTTGTTGCTTGGTACATTATAGCATAGCCGGGGAGCGCTTTTGCGTTCCCTGTTGATTTTTGTACGGGGACGGCATATAATGAACGCATATTCATATGAATGAAAAATCATGTATGGAGAGGGTTATGGAAGAAAGGCATATCAAACTGGCATCCCGCATGCTGAAAACCCTGGCGGATGAGACGCGGCTGCGCATTTTACTGGCTTTAAACCGGGAAGAGATGAGCGTCAAAGCCCTGTGCGAAGCGCTGCAGATGGAGCAATCCGCCATGAGCCATCAGCTGGCGGTGCTGAAAAGGGAACGCTTGATTGTAAGCCGCCGCCAGGGACGCAGCAATCTGTACCGGCCCTCGGATCACCATGTGTATACCGTACTGCAACAAGTGAAGGAGCATGTGGAGGAAATATGACAGCGTGGAAGATTTCACCCCTGCACTGCGGGGACTGCTCGGAAGAGTTAGTAAAAAGAATGGAAAAGGAAACGGGGGTTGCTGGCTTTGCCTACGACCCCCATACCCGGCTGCTGAATGTGCCCGAGGGCGCTGATGAGCAGGTGGTGCGCGCCGTGCTGGACGCCGAAAAGGTAGCGGTAACCCCTGAAGATGAGGAGGCGCATGTAGAAACGCACCGCCACGGCCATGCCCACCATCATGGGCATCACCATGGCCATGGCGAAAACTCCTCAGTGCGCAACATCGCCATTGTGTTTGCCATGAACCTTTTGTTTGCCATCTCCGAGTTTATTTTCGGCGCCCTGCTGAACTCCACTGCTATTTTTGCCGATGCCGTCCACGACTTGGGCGACGCCCTCAGCGTGGGGCTGGCGTTTTTCCTGGAGAAAAAAAGCAAGAAGCATACCGACAGCAAGTATTCCTTTGGTCACCGGCGTTTTTCTTTACTGGGCGCCCTCGTTACCGGGGTGGTGCTCATCGTGGGCAGCCTCTTTGCCCTGGGGCGTGCCGTACCCAGGCTGCTTAAGCCTGAAGCGGTCAACTACGACGGCATGCTGGTGATGGCTCTTCTGGCAATCGTATTAAACGGCGTTTCTGCCTGGGCGCTAAGCCGGGGGCACAGCCGCAACGAGAGCATGCTTAACCTGCACATGCTGGAGGATATGGTGGGCTGGATTGGCATCCTGGTCATTTCCCTCGTTTTGCGCTTTCAGCCCTGGTATTTCCTGGACCCCCTGATGTCCATCGGCATTTCGGTGTTCATCCTCTACAAGGCTGTTCCCCAGGTGTGGAGCGCTTTGGACATCCTGATGGAGTCGGTGCCCGAGGGGGTAGATTTGAACGCTTTGGAGCAGGAGCTTCTGTCCCTGCCCGGCGTACACGGTGTAGGGCATCTGCATGTGTGGAGCATGGACGGCGAAATCCACAACCTGGCCGTTACCCTCTTTACCCACCTTGCGGAAATGGAGCAGCAGAAGGAGCTGAAGGAAAAGGTACGCGCCCTGGCCGCCCGGATAAAGGTGCAGTGCTCCACCGTAGAGATGGACTATGACCCGGACAAGCGTTTTTTGGGACGGGTGGGGTAAGAAGGAATTAGAATTAAAAACAAAAGGGAAACCGGGCCAGAGGGATGAGCTCTGGCTCGGTTTGTAATAGGAGTTGTTTAAACTCTAATAAGGTTCGTGGTTAGGCGCAAAAGACGCTGCGCTGTTTTGCTTGCCGTTCTCCCAAGCGATTGAAAGCCTGCTTTCAATCGAGAGGAAGGGTCATGCAACGAACGCCTCCCGCAGGTTTACCTGCGGGAAAGGAAGTGGAATGCACCCTGACGAGGGCTTTGCCCCACACCCCACCAAAGGGAAATGATTCCCCTTTGGAAACCCACAGTATAGACTGCAATTAAATCAGCGGAAGTAAACACAGGTGTTTGCAACAGTCATGATAGTCATAAGCAATGCGTTTAAGAAAGCGGGCAGCCACACATTGCCCGTCTCCTTGGACAGGGCGCGGGTATAGATGGCCGCCGTCATCAACGTGGGGGCCAGGGCAATCAGCAGGATGCTGCTCAGGGGCTGGGTGGGGAACAGCGCCGTGCCCGTGGCGAACAGCAGGCCGTAGTGCATGATCAGGTACAGCACGATGCCGCCGGCGTTTAACAGCATGGCCAGCAGGTAGGCTTTGCATCCCTTCATATCCCTGGTGTGGTTGTAGATGGATGCGCCGCTTACCAGGTAGTATACAAAGAAGGGCAGCAGGTAGGGCAGCACCTTGATTAAGAGGGCAGGATCAAAGGTCTTGAAGGCCAGCACCCAGAAGCGGAAGTCCACCTGCCAGATGGCATCCACCGCGAACACCACGGCATAGCCAATGGCGGTAATCAGCGCCGCCACCACAAAGGAGAGGAATATGCCTCCCGCGTGCAGCTTCAGGCCGTAGTTGGCCAGGGTAATCCCGTCCTTTTCCTTGCCAAGGTAGGTCATGCCCATAAACAGCAGCGCGAAGCAGGTGCTGATCAGCGCCCAGTAGGCAATCTGGTTGGTGGTGGGGGCGCTCCACAGCCTGACGATGGTAAAGGAAGGCAGCCGGGTCAGCAATGCCAGGGTAAGTCCTGCCGCCAGCACCACCAGCGCGCCCAGGCGCACCCGCTTTTCGTTGGCGCGGATTAACCCTACCAATCCCACAATAGCGAACAGGATGCCTGCCCCGGTCAGCAGTTTCATCATATCGCTGCCCAGGTTCTTATCCA
>CAZCBC010000019.1:5949-25591 GCA_964496775.1 uncultured Oscillospiraceae bacterium | reverse complement strand
ATAGCTAAAGCTTTCCTTTTCCACCAGCTCGGCTGGTGGTTTTTGTACACTGAAGTGTACAAAAAAAACGCAGAGGCTCGCCCTGCGTTTTGTTCCGACTTGACGGCAACAACCATTTCCAGCCAAGACGCTTTTGTAGATGTTTTGAATGTATTACATATCCGCCAGCTGATAGTTATATTCGCTGTCCTGCACCCATTGTTCCCCCAGGGTGCCTTCCGTTACGGTAAAGAGCGCTTCGGGGGAGATGCTGTCAAAGGCACTGTCGCTCAGGCTTTCCAGGCTCTTGGGCAGGGTGACGCCCACCAGATTATGACAGCGCAGGAAGGCCCAATCCCCGATGGCAGTGACCCCCTCGGGCACCACGATGTTTTCCAGGCCGCCCTTGGCAAAGGCCCAGTCCCCGATGGTAAGCAATGTAGAAGGCAATTTTACTTCCTTAAGACTAATGCAGCCCATGAAGGTCTGTCCGGCAATGGCTTTCAGCCCTTTGGGCAGGTCGATATGCTCCAGCTTGATGCACTCGGTAAAGGCTTCCTCGCCCAATTCCTCCACGCTTTGGGGCAGCGTAACGCTTTTAAGCGTCTGATGGCCATAGAAAGCTCTCGGGGCAATAACGCGGACACCCTCAGGCACCTGAAAACTTTCCTCCCCATAAGAAAGGTAAGCCACCAAAGTATTTGTTTGGGTATCCAGCACAGCGCCCGCTTCCACAGTGAAACGTTCATTTTCCCCCGGCAGCACCTGGGCGGAGCACCCCAGGAAGGGGTTGATGCCTATGGTTGTCAGACTTTTGGGCAGGGTGATGGAGGCAATTTTTTGATAGGCGAAGGCTTCCTCGCCTAACTTGGTAACAGGCTTCCCTCCCAAAGTTTCGGGTAACACCAGGTTACTTTCATCGCCCTGATAACTCAGGATGGTAGCGTTTTCGTCTTCCACAAGGTAGGTATAGCCTTTCTCTTCCAGAGGGGCAGCGGTCAGAGCGGCAACAGGCAGCAGGCACAGGGCCAGCAAAAGCGCGATATACTTTTTCATAAGGATTCCTCCTAAGGGGTTGAAGGGTAACTACTGTTTTCTTCATTATACCATCAATTAGCACATTTTAAGATACATCTTTGTAAATTATGTGACATCCTGTAAAAACCGTCTGCACCAAACCCAGCCCATGCTATTTGCGCTCCGGCGCAATGCTTTCCCCCGCAAGGATGCCTGTGGCAAGGGCAAACATCAGGTTGTGCCCGCCGGTGTCACCGTCCACGTTAAGCAATTCGCCGCACAGGTACAGTCCGGGGAGGGAGGTTTCCATGGTCTGGGGGTTGATGCCCTTTGTGCTGATGCCCCCGGCGGCCACCTGGGCATGGTCAAAGCCGCGCACGCCCTTGACCCGCAGCCGCCAATCGCAAAGGTTGCGGGCGGTTTGTTCCAGGGTTTTGCCCAGCATTCTGTCCGCCATGGCTTTGGGCAGCGCGCCGCTCAGCAGACGCTGGGGCGCAAGGTAGTTTTGCCGCTCCATCAGCCATTGCTGTACCTGCGGCAGGTTTGCATCGGTGGCTTCCGGTGTTTTGCGCTCCATCACAGCATCGCAAAGGCCCAGGGTTGGGGAAAAATCCAGGGACACCTCCATGCTTTTCCCTTCCTTTAGCCCCTGTCCCGCCGCCCGCGCCAGCTGCATGGCGCACACGCCGCTTAAACCGGTGTCGGAAAACAGCGCTTCCCCCTGGGCGGCGTCCACCGGCTGGTTGTCCTTAAGCAGTGTCAGCCACGCCAGCAGGCGCAAGCCGCTTAAGCCCTTTAAGGGGCCCTTGTCCGTTTCCAGGGCGCACAGGGCAGGCCAGGGTGGCACCAGGGCAAAGCCCCATTCCACCAGCAGGCGGTACATGCTGTCCGTCCCCCCCAGCTTGGGCGCGGCGCACCCGCCCCCTGCCAGAATCAGATGGGAGGCAGTATAGCTTTCCCCCGTTTGAGTCTGCACCTGCCAGCCATTTTCTATCTGCTGCAGCCCTGTTGCTTCAGTGCTGAGCAGCACCTGTACGCTGCTGTTGTTCAGCGGCTCGGTAAAGGCGTCCAGCACCATGTCCGCCCGGTTGCCGGCGGGGTAGACGCGGCCGCCCTCCTCCTGCCTGAGCACCAGGCCCAGCCCCTCTAAAAAGCGCCGCACGCTGTCAGGCGGGCAAAAGGACAACACCTTTTCAACGAAAGCGGCATCCCCAAAGTAAACGGGCGTACCCCAGTTCATGATGTTGCAGCGGCCATTGCCGGTGGCCAACAGCTTTTTGCCCAGCTTGTTGTTTTTTTCTATCAACAGGGCAGGAATGTCCCGCCTTGCCGCAACGCAGGCGGCGGCGAGGCCTGAAGCCCCGCCGCCGATGATGATAAGTTCTATGTTATTTTTTAGTCGGCGCTTTATTGTATGCCTCCTGAATAGCCTTCATATGGTCGGAGTCCACACGGCCCGACGAGTGGGTGCGGCTGTTGTAGAAGTGTACGCAGAACTGGCCGTTGAAGTCGTTATCCCTGATGGTGTCGCCCGCCGGGTAGTTATGGGGCACGCCGTACATGGAAGCGGCGTCCCTTCAGGGTGACCCACAGGGGCCGCCGCTGGTAGAGGTTCTTGTCGCTGATTTCCTGTGCCGACTTGACATTGTAAATTCTACACATAACTGCCGTATCCGCCGCTGTCAGGGGTTCTACGTCGGCGTGGTAGCCGCCGGACCACCGCTTGACGCGGAAGCTGAGGCCGGTGCGCACGTCGGTGATGGTAGCCACATCGCCCTTGGCCCAGACCGTCTGGATGTCGCCGGTGTACCAGTCCACAATTTCCACGGGGTACAGGGTGCCTTCCACCGTACTGCTGCCGTCGGGGGCGTCAGGCGCCACGGTACCGTACAGGGCATCCTGAGTCTTCTGACCGGCTACGCCGTCCACAAACAGTTTTTCCGCCTTCTGGTATTCGCGTACCGCCAGTTCTGTCTGGGTGTTGTACACGCCGTTGGCGCTGCCCGCGGGCATCAGGCCCAGCAAAATCAGCTGGTTTTGCAGCCGGGTAACGTCTTCGCCCGTCATGCCCTTGCGCAGTGTGCGGTAGGTGGCCACAGGCTTGTCGGTGGTGCCGCCGGTGGAGGAACCAGCCTCCGCCTTGGTAAGGATGCGTATCATATCGCCGCGGATCCAGCCGTTGACGCCTGCCGCGCGCACATTGTACCAGGTGTAACCTTCGCTCTGGGTGGTAGAGCCCAGCAGCTGCATGGAGGCACCCGCTTTGTAAAGCACGGTGAGGGTGGAAGCGGACATGCTGCCGCTGCGGCGCAGCAATACGCGGTTCTTCAATGTAACAGCGGTGGTGCTGTAGTCTTCAGGCCTTGGAGTAGCCGTTGCGGGCGCCGCTGTAGGCGCGGGCTGCCCGGCCAGCCAGGCCGCGTATTCTGCCGCCGTCATGATGCGGGCAAGGCTGCCCAGCACATAGGCGTTCTGTCCTGCGTATTCCACCTGGTACCACATGCGGCCGCCGGAAGACAGGCTGCTCTTGTAGGGCAGCACGGTATCCTTGTTCACCTGGCCAAGCTTGCCGGCGTCCAGGCTGGGGGACACGCGGATATTGGTAAAGTTTTCGGTAATCTGCACATGCCCCGTCGCGCCGGTAGAGGGGGTGCCCTCGGGCGCCGTCAGGGAGGGCATGATGCCATTGTTCAGGTAGTTGTCAATTTCGCCCTGGGTCAGCTGGCGCAGCATGTCGCCGCGCAGATAGCCGGTGTTGCCTTCCGTCTGGACGAAGAACCAGCTGTAACCATCCTTGCTGACAATGGGGCCGGTGATGGGGTAAACCTGGCTCCTGGGTACCTGCACCAGGGTGAGGCCGCCGGGCGTCTTGCGCAGGTTGACATTGGACTTGATGGTGATGACATAGCCCGTGGCACCGGCATCCGGCGCGGGGCCGGGGGGCGTCACGCCGGGATCCTGGCTGACGGTCACCATGTCGCCGCGGATATAGCCCGCGCCCTGGGGCGCCAGCACATAGTACCAGCTGTAGCCGCCCTGCTGGGCAAAGCCATAGTAGTTAAGCACGGTGCCGCGCTCCAGCTGCGCGATAACCGAGCCGCCGGGCTGCACCCGCAGGTTGACGCCGCCCTTAATTAAGGTAACCGTACCGTTCACGGTGCCGCCGCCCGAGGGAGGAGGCGTTACCACCGACGACGGGGGAAGGGTGGGCACAGCGCCCGGGCCCAGGGGACTGCCGCTTGCGTCGGTAAAGGTATAGCAGTCGCTGCGCACATAGCCTGTCAGGCGGGTAAGGGGGTCAGTTACCTGCACCCAGTTGTAGCCGCCATAGAAGGTGGGCGCGCTGCCGTAGGGCAATATGGTGTTGATAGAAAGCTGCGTCTGGCTGACGCCGCCGGGCGTCTTGCGCAGGTTAACCTTGTCCTTCACCAGCTTCACATAGCCGCTGACCGGTATCGTCGAGCCGCCGGGGGCAGGGGTTTCCACGCTGGGCGGCGGGGTTACCACAGTGCCGCTCTCCGTTGTATATTCATAAAAATTACCATGGACATAACCGTAGACCCGCGCCGGGGTATAGTACACATACAGCCAGGCCACGCCGTTTTTATACTGGGGCGCGCCATAGTAGGGGATAATCTGGCCCTTATCCATCTGCAGCATGCTGGCGCCGTCGGGACGGTCCCGCAGGTTGACGCGCACCGCCGTGATGCGCACATAGCCGTCCGATGTGCCGCCGGGATTGGGCCCGGTGCCCGGATCGCTGCCGGGGCTTTTTCCACCCAGCCAGGCGGCCACTTCCGCCGCCGTCATCACCCGCAGGAAAGAGCTGTTTAAGTACCCGGTATAGCCGTTATAGGTAACGGGGTACCAGCCGCTAACTTCCTTACCCGTTAAAGTAACCACTGCATTGGCGGGCACCAGGGTAACGGAATAGCCCCCCGGCGTTTGCCTGAGGTTGGCCGCTTCCACCAGGTTGACGGCATAGCCGCTGGTAGCGGAAGGAGGAGGGGTCACCACCACAGTGCCACCCGTCTGCTGGCCGGGGCCGGGGGCGGCGGAGCCGTCCTGGTTGACAAAGGTATAACAATCGCTGCGGACATAGCCGTATTGATTGGTTTTGGTATCCAGCACATACACCCAGCGGTAGCCGCCCTGGACGGTTTCCAGGCCGTAGTAGGGCAGGATGACGTTCTTTTCAAGCTGTAAAATGCTGTTGCCTTCCGGCTTGTTGCGCAAATTGGTATTGGTCAGGGTAATGCGGACAAAGCCGGAGGTATAGGTGGAAGCTTCCTCCGCCAGCGCCTGGGATTCTATGGCGGATTCGCCCGGCTGGTAGCCGGAAGTACCCGTGGAGGATGTATCAGACGACACCACGGTGGACTGCCAGGAGCCCTGCACGGGGTTGGCCAGCCACTTCTGCTCTTCTTCCGGGGTCATTTCGCGCATCACGTCGTTGCGCAGGTAGCCCGTTTCGGTCACATTGGGCTTATGGGGCAGGTTGGTTTTTACCCTGTACCAGGTAAAGCCGCCCCCCACATCGGTGCCTAATATCTCTACCGCCCAACCGTTATTGAGATAGTCCCAATAGTCGGAACTGCCGATCACCTTGCGGAACAGCACCTTATCCCTGGTAACCACACCATGGGTTACTTGCGCCTTGGCCGGCAACAGGGGCAGGAAAATGGTAAGCGCCAGCAACAGGCATATGACGCGCAGGCCCCTGGTATTTTTTGGATGATATGGCATATTCAGCACCTCAACAATTTCGTATATCACATCTGCGTACAAACATCGCATTGTATTCCGTCGCCATTATATTACAAATCCGTTACACGGTCAAGAAAATTGCCGAAATATACGCACTTTTGTTTGTAAAATGTAAAGGATCACATTTCCCCCGCCGCAGTGCCGCGGCAAACCGCGCTGCGAATGAAAAACCAGGCGTCGGGCAGCCGTCATCTACAAAACGCTTGATTTATACATCCTATTAGAAAAGAATGCAACTTAGCGCTTCTATATCTATATTAGTCTTTTGGGGCATGTTTATGCGATACTTCAAAACACCAGGCTTCCAATCTTTTTTCAATTTTCTTTCATAGCAATTTACATTTTTATAAACTTCCTCTTGACAGCGTGCATAATTATGCATTAATATCGTATTATTATTTGAGAAGGAGGGACGGGAATGCTGACCGGCTGCTTGTCTTTCGCCGTGCGGGGCCTGTCCCTGCGACGACGATGAAGGAAGGCTCAAAATAATCCACACACATCTTTTCCTAAATAAGAAGGAGGAAACCCCATGAAAAACATCAAGAAGATTCTCATTTTTGCGCTGATTATGGCGCTGCTGATCCCCTCTGCCGCCCTGGCCAACAAGCTGGAAGACATCAAGGCCTCCGGCAAGCTGTTGGTAGGTGCCTCCATCGACTTCCCTCCCTTTGAGTTCTGGTTCACCGACCCCGAAACGGGCGACCAGAAGCTGGAAGGCTTCGAAATGAAATTTGCCCAGGGCCTGGCGGACGAGCTGGGCGTCGAGTTTGTGCCCATGGACCAGGAATTCAGCGGCCTGATTACCGCACTGCGCCAAGACAGCATCGACTGCATCATCTCGGGCATGGTGATGAAGCCCGACCGGCTGGAAGTGGTGGACTTTTCCAAGCCCTATTTCAACGGCCAGCAGGTGATGGTGGTTAAGAAAGAGAACCTGGAAAAGTACAAGACGGTGGAATCCATCAACGGACAGAAGCTGGCCGTGCAGATGGGCGCCCTGCAGGTGGAGATTGCCGCCGAGCAGTTCCCGGACAGCGAAGCCATGCAGCTGGATTCCATTCCCCAATTGGTGCTGGAACTGCGCGGGGGCAATGTTGAAGGCCTGATTCTGGCCGACTCGGTTGCCGGCTCCTACGCCTCGGTATACCCTGACATCGCCATTTCCGAAGTGCCGGTTGCCTATTCCTCTGCCGGGATCGGCGTGGCCGTCAACAAGACGGACGACAACAAGGAATTCCTTGATTTCATCAACGCCTATGTGGACAAAGTGCTGGCCGACGGCACCTTCGACAAATGGGTGGAGGAATCCTACGCAATCAACGGCCTGCTGCTGCAGCAGAACTAAACGTTTATCTTTGGAACTCTGAAATAACGCAATCGGAGGGCGGATACTGAACGAAGGAGTTCAGTATCAAGAGCCCTCCGATGCATGTTCTGATAAAAACACGGGAGCAATGCATGATCAATTTTGAAAAACTATGGAGTATCCTGCTGAAACAGTACCCCTTCTTTTTAAAGGGCGCGGGCGTCACCCTGCAATTGGCGGTGGTTACCGTGCTGCTGGGCAGCCTGCTGGGGCTGGTGGTGGCCATCCTGCGGCGCAGCCATATTAAGCCGCTGCAATGGCTGATGAACGCCTATGTCGCCTTCATCAGGGGCACGCCGCTGCTGGTGCAAACCCTGCTGATGGTGTACGGCATCCTGCCCAATGTAGCCGCGGCGCTGGGCATTAAGATGAGCAAGCTGATGATGTGCAACATCGCGCTGATCATCAACTCCGGCGCCTACATGGCGGAGATTATCCGCTCGGGCATACAGTCCATCGACGCCGGGCAGGGCGAGGCGGCGGCCACACTGGGCTTAAGCAGCGGGCAAACCCTGCTGTACATCGTGCTGCCCCAGGCGGTGAAGGTGGCGCTGCCCGCCATGGGCAACGAGTTTATCGCCATCATCAAGGAAAGCTCCATCATGTACGCGGTGGGCGTGTACGAGTTGACATACGAAGCCAACCGCATGGCCTCCACCAACTATTACTATATCGAAACCATGCTGATTGCCGCGTCGCTGTACTTTGTGTTAACCTACGCTGTCAGCCAGCTGCTCAGCGTACTGGAGAGGAGGATGCGCCGTGGCGACAACAGCATCTGATGTGATTATCAGCACCAGGGGGCTTAAGAAAAACTTCGGCAAACTGGAAGTATTAAAGGGGGTAGACCTGGATATCCGCAAGGGGGAAGTGGTGGTTATCATCGGCCCCTCGGGCTCGGGCAAGTCTACCCTGCTGCGCAGCCTGAACCTGCTGGAAAAGCCCACCGCCGGGCATGTTATATTGGAAGGGCAGGACATTACCCATACCCACCGGCGGGATTTGCCCAAGGTGCGCAAAAAGATGGGCATGGTGTTCCAGCAGTTTCACCTGTTCCCCCATCTGAAGGTGGTGGATAATATTACCCTGGCGCCCATGAAGGTGCTGGGGCAAAGCAAGCAGGACGCCCAGGCCAACGCCCGCAAGCTGCTGGAGAGGGTGGGCCTGATGGATAAGTATGACGCCTGGCCGGGGCAATTGTCGGGCGGACAGAAACAAAGGGTGGCCATTGTGCGCGCGCTGGCCATGAACCCGGACATCCTGTTCTTTGACGAGCCCACCTCGGCGCTGGACCCCGAGATGGTGGGCGAGGTGCTGGACGTCATGAAGGCGCTGGCCGAGGGCGGCATGACCATGGCGGTAGTCAGCCATGAGATGCGCTTTGCAAGGGAAGTGGCCGACCGGGTGCTGTTTATCGACGAGGGCATCATCATGGAGGAAGGCCCGCCGGAACAGGTATTCACTAAGCCCAAGCATCCAAGGACGCAGGATTTCTTACGCAAGGTGCTGTAAAAAGATGGGATTCCAAAGGCCTTGTTTTCCCCAATCGAAAGCCTGCTTTCGATTGAAAGGAGCCGTCCCGAAATGAACGCCTCCCGCAGCCGCAGGATGCGGGAAAGGAAATGAAGGGCACGGCGACGCGGTGGGCTGTGGGGTGAAACCCCACGGTACTTATGTAAGCAAAACAGCGCAGCGTCTTTTGCGACGGACAGCGCAAGCAAATAAAACCCATACTCTCTGATTATCCGTAATTAATCAACATATAAGGAGTCACCATGCTTCCCGTACTAAAAACCCTCGAAACCTACGTCAACCTGCCCTCGGGCAGCTTCAACAAAGCCGACGGCGAAAAGCTGGCCCAACAATTAAAATCCGACTTTGAATCCCTGGGCATGACCGTCACCCTGCACGAGGGCAAGCAGTTTGCCCCCACGCTGGTGTGCAAGTGGGGCCAGGGCAAGCAGCAGCTGATGCTGATGGGGCACTATGACACGGTGTTCCCCACCGAAATTTCCCAGCCCTTTGCCATGGTGGACGACACCCGCGCCACAGGCTCGGGCATTGTGGACATGAAGGGCGGCATCGCCATCATGTATCACGCCCTGAAAACCGTGCTGCCCAAGGTAGACCCCGCCCAGTACGCCATCGTATGCGTGCTCAACGCCGACGAGGAAGTAGGCAGCGGGGAAAGCAACGGGCACATCCTGCGCAACGCGCAGCAGTCCTTCGCCGCCCTCAGCTTTGAGCCCAGCCACCAGGGCGCCCTGACGGTGGAGCGCAAGGGCGTTTCCTGCTTCGAAATACGCTGCAAGGGCACCGGCGGCCACGCCGGAGCAGACTACAAGAAGGGTGCCAGCGCCATCCACGAGTTAATGGGCAAGCTGCAACAAATATACGCCCTGCGGGATGACGACAAGGACATCTCCGTCAACATCGGCGTTATCTCGGGCGGCACGGCGGACAATGTGATCGCCACCGATGCCTACGCCCGGGGCGAAGTGCGCACCTACGACCCTGTGGAAATGAACAGGCTGCGCAAGGCCCTTCAGGATATCTGCGCCGCCCCCGGGCAAAAGGGCGCGTCCACCAGCATTACCTTCCTGGACAGCCATCCCCCCTGCAAGCAGACGCCGCAAAGCCTTCAGCTTTTTGAAAAAGCCCGGGCCATCGGCAAAACCCTGGGCCTTGACCCCTGGCTGCTGTCCACCGGCGGCGCCAGCGACATCGCCTTCGCCGCCCAAGCCAACATTCCCGTGCTGGACGGACTGGGCATGGAAGGCGGCGGCATCCACACCACCGAGGAATGGCTGGATGTTACCAAGGTGGAGAAGCAATTGCAGCTGGCGGAGTTATTGATAGAGGAATTGTTGAAGTAGAAGGAAAAACAAATAAAATCAATGGGAGTTTTACGGGGAAGGCGCTTTTTGAAAAAAGCCGCCTTCCCCGTACCCCATCCTGAAAAACTTTAACAAAAGGGACGTGGATAATGTGGTCACGTCCTTTTTTTGTCAGTAACCCATGTTTTACGTTGGTTTTTTTATCCATTTTTGTTAGAATAAAAATCGGCAGAAATGAAAAAACCGCCGAAGCGGTTTATGCCCCCTACAGGGCGGTTGCGCGAGGCAACGTTGAAGCTTTAGCTTTGTTTTGACTCGCTATGTCATTCTAGATGGTCTAGAACAACTTTAATATACCACAAGGTAGAAAGGTACGCAATATGAAAAATACATCTTCGTCTGAAACCGTCTATGATATCGGTATTGATATCGGCACAAACTCTGTCGGTTGGAGTGTGGTGGGCGATAACGCGCGCATGCTGCGTTTCAAGGGCAAAAACATGTGGGGCGTCCGGCTGCTGGATCAAACGCAAACCGCAGCAGAGCGCCGGGTGTTCCGCAGCATGCGCAGGCGCATCAGCAGACGGAGGCAGCGCGTGCTGGATTTGCAAAGCCTTCTGGCCGAAGATGTCCTGAAAGTAGATGAAAGCTTCTTCCACCGTCTGGATGAAAGCGCTTTGGTTCAGGGTGACAAGCAACTGACAGATAAAGGCTTTGGTCTGCCCGGCCATGTGTTTGAAAGCGAAAAGGGCAAGTCTGCGCACCTGATTTACCCGACAATCTATCATTTGCGTAAAGCTTTATGCACAAAGGATGAAAAGGCAGATATCCGGTATGTCTACCTGGCATTGCATCACATTGTAAAGTATCGCGGCAATTTCCTGTACGAGGGACAGAAGGTTTCCTCCTTCAACGAAGATATCGGCACCGTCATGGCCGAGTCGCTGTCCCTGGTATTGGGCGAAGAATACGCCGATGAATTATCCGAAGAGCTGTTGTCCGAAGCCGCCGACATCATCAAGGACACAAAAAAGACCCGTCCCGAAAAGGTAAGTGCCCTCCTTGCCCTGCTGCCCAATGACAAAAGCCAGAAACCCGCTCTGGACGCATGGGCAAAGGCCCTTTTGGGCATGACCTTCGTCTGGGAAAAGCTCGTCCAGGCAGATGTTGCTGCGGAGGATCAGTTCAAAACTGATTTGACCAAAGAAACAGCAGAAGAAGAGCTGCTGGAGCACGACCCTGAAAACGCTGAACTCATTGCCCTTTTGATGCAGTTGTACCGCTGGGGCGTGTTCTCTAAACTGCGCAAGAACAACGAAACTTTGTCCGAATCCATGGTGCGTAAGTACGGCGAGCACAAGCAAGACCTTATCATACTAAAACGCCTTGTACGCAAGCATTTCCCCCAAAGCTACAAAGACCTGTTCAAGTCAACAGATACCAAAGCCATCAACTATCACGCCTATTGCAAGCAAAGCGGAGAATGCACCAAGGATAAGTTTTTTACATACCTGAAAAAACTGCTGGGCAGCAAGGCGAAAGAGCTGGCCGAAAACCCCGACTATCTGCATATCATGCAACGTATGGGCACGCAGAATGAGGGCGATTTCCTTTATTTGCAGCGCAACCGCGACAATGGCGTCATCCCCAACCAGTTTCAGGCGGAAGAGCTGAGCCTGATTTTGGAAAAGCAGGGCAAATACCATCCCTCCCTGCTTCAAGAAAAGGATAAGATTTACGCTATCTGCACTTTCCGCATTCCTTACCACGTCGGCCCGCTCAATCCCCATAGCCCCTTTGGCTGGATGGAACGAAAAGAGGAAGGCGCCATTAAGCCCTGGAACTTTAAAGACAAGGTGGATGTTCAAAAATCCGCCGAGGGTTTCATGGCAAAGCTAACCAGCACCTGCACCTACCTGCCCACGGAGCGTGTGTTGCCCCGTTTTTCTCCCCTCTATCAGGAATACTGCCTGTTGGACGAGCTGAACAAGGCACGCATCATTTTCCGGGATGGAATCTCGCGTTTCTTCTCCGTGCCGGAAAAGAAAAAAATCATCAAAGACCTGTTTTTGCAGCATAAAAAGGTAACCAAGGCGGCCGCCATCCGCTGGCTGGGCGCCCAGGGCGTTGTGGATATCGAGGATATTCTGGGGCTGCGCAAAAACGACGGCGACGCCTTTGAAGGCACCCTCTCCACCCTGATTGATTTGCAGGCAAAAAGCATCCCTACCGACAATCAGGATATGCTGGAGGAAATCGTCTATTGGATTGCCATTTTCCAGGATCGTTCCATCATCATGGACAAGCTGAAAAAATACCCACAGTTAAGCAGCGAGCAAAAACAGTGGCTTGCCCGGCGCCAGTACAAGGGCTGGGGCAGATTGTCCCGCAAATTGCTGGACGGCATCCTGGGCGTATATCAAAACCAGCCCATGTCGCTGATTGAGGTCATGCGGGAAAGCAACCTCAACTTTATGCAGATTATCAACGATCCAAAACTGTATTTTGACAAGCGGCTGGAAGAAGAAAATAAGGAGCTGGCCCAGACAAAAAACATCACCCTGGACGATGTCCGCAGCCTGCCCTGTTCCCCCTCGCTGCACCGCTCCATCTGGCAGACCAAGAAAATTGTGGATGAAATTCTTTCCATCATGGGACACCCGCCCCGGGCCATCTATCTGGAAGTTACCCGGGACGACGATCCCCGTAAAAAGGGAAAGCGCACCATATCCCGCCTGGAAAAAATAGAAAAAATATACAAGGAAAACAACCTGTCCGAGCCCCTGCTGCAAGCCCTGCGGGAGCGCGTGCAAGCCGATCGCAACATTACCGACGAGCGCCTGCTGCTTTACTACATGCAGGAAGGCAAATGCCTGTACTCCGGCAAGCCTCTGGTTATTGACGCGCTGCACACCTACCATGTAGACCATATCGTTCCCCGCTCGTTTAAGAAGGATGATTCCCTGGACAACAAAGCGCTTATTACCAGCGAAGCCAACCTGCTGAAGGGGGACTCCCTGGTGGTGCCGGAGGTGTACCGCAGGGCGCAGCGCCCCATCTGGAACCACCTGCGCGCGGTCGGGCTGATGAGTGACAGCAAATTCCGAAGCCTGATCCGCGACAAGTTCGAGCCGGAGTCCATGATAGGCTTTATCAACAGGCAGCTGGTGGAAACCAGCCAGATTATTAAACACATTACAAACCTCATCAGAACCAGCTATCCGGACACTAAGGTGCAATCCATCAAGGCAAGGCTATCCAGCGACTTTAGAGAGCAGTACGGCCTGTATAAGCTGCGGGAGGTAAACGATTATCACCACGCCCATGACGCCCTGCTCAGCGCCACTTTGGGCCAGTTCGTGTCCAAGTACATGGCCTGGCTGGAGGACGAAAACCAGCGCAACAGGCGTTTCCGGCAATACAGGGATGCCCGTCCCCGGGGAACGGGCGGCATGGTGCTGGGCTTTTTCCGGATGGATCACACCCACCCGGAAACCGGCGAGCTGCACCAGGCAGGGCGCAGCGTACAATACTTGAAGGACGCGTTTTTCTATAAGGATTGCTTTATCACCCGCAAGTGCGATGTGGACACCAGCAGCTTTTATAACCAGCAAGCTTCGCCAAAGTCGGACACCCTCAACCTTTACCCGCGGAAAAAGGGCCTGGACCCCAAGGTATACGGCGGCTATGCCACCCCCACAACCGCCTACATGGCGGCAATAGAATACACCAACAACCGCGGCAAACGGGCGCGTACGCTGGTGAATGTGCCTGTGCTGTACGCGGCAAGCATCGGCAACTCGCAGGAGAAGCTGATAGAGTTCCTGCAAACAGGCCGGACACCCTATCAGCAAGTAAAGGTGCTGTGCCCCAAAATTCCCATCAATCAGCTGGCTTTGTATGACGGGCATCCCATCTGGCTGCGCAGCGCTTCGGAAGCGTGGAACGCGCGCCAACTGTTGCTGGACAGGCAAAGCTACGCCTATGCCCTATGCATCCTGAAAGGAGAGGATAAGCACAATAGCGATATGACCGCCCAGGCCTTCATGGATTACTTTATCGAAAAACTTATCACACTCTATCCCCGGTACCAGGGCATTGCCGAAAAGCTGCGCAATAACGCAGCCCCCTGGGATGAGGTAGACCCGCAGACCATGAAAACCATCCTGACGCAGTTGCTGCGCATTACCGGAGCATCGGGTATAAGCGGCGATTTTGCCAACATTCAGCAGCTGCCGGATGTAAAGAATAATCAGGGCAGAATGACCAATGTCAACTTCGACCTTGATAAGCTTATCTTTATCGACCAATCCGTAACCGGCATGCGCGAAAGGAAGGTGAGGCGCTGCTATGGGCTTTCGAACAGTGGTTATCAGAACCCCATGCAAACTAAGCTATAAGAATGAATGTCTGATTATCCGGGCCGAGGAAGCGCGCATTATCCATCTTTCAGAAATCCATACCCTGCTGATAGACAGCACCATGGTAACGCTTACCGCCTACCTGCTGTGCGCGCTGATAGCCCACAAAATCAAGGTAATTTTTTGTGATGAACGGCGTAACCCCCTGTGTGAGCTGCTGCCCTATTACGGATGCCATAACGCTTCCGGCCGCTTAAAAACACAGTTGCAGTGGACAAAAGAACGCAAAGCCCTGGTCTGGCAGGGCATTGTAAGGCAGAAAATACGCAATCAGGCCGCGTTGCTCAAATATGACCATCCGGAAGAAGCGGAGATGCTGCTGAAATACGCCGAAGATGTGGAAGCGGGAGATGCCACCAACCGGGAAGGGCATGCGGCCAAGGTCTATTTCAACCGGATTTTCGGCGAAAACTTCAACCGCAACCTGAAAAGCGACCTCAATGCCTATTTAAACTATGGCTATACCCTTATTCTATCCACGATGAACAAAGAGCTCTGCGCGAAGGGCTATACCACGCAGCTGGGGATACACCACCGAAACGAATACAATCACTTTAACCTTTCCTCAGACTTGATGGAGCCCTTTCGCTGCCTGGTTGACCGTATGGCGCTGGCACGCAAAGATGCGCCTTTTGACAAAGACCAAAAGACCGAACTTCTCAGGCTTTTCCGGCACACATTGCGCTATCAGGGCAAAAGCTATTATTTCAGCGATTGCGTAGGGCAATACGTTAACGCCGTAACAACAGCGCTGCAAACCGATGACCCCCTTGCGGAGGATTTGTTCTATGTCTATGAGGATGCGGATGATGCGAATACTTCTGATGTTTGACTTGCCCACCACAACCAGCGCAGAAATCAGAGAATACAACCTGTTCAGAAAATCCCTCATCAAGGACGGATATATCATGATGCAGGAATCTGTTTACACGAAGCTTGTCCTCAACACCCCGGCAGCCAATCTGGCCATGGAAAAGCTGCGGCGCAGCAAACCTCCAAAGGGGTTGATACAGGCATTGCTGATTACCGAAAAACAGTACGAATCTATGGAGTATATTCTGGGCGCCAAACAACAAACCCAGGTTGACGATACTGAAAGGGTGCTGTTGTTTTGAAAATTATGTGCACCACTTTAGAACATGGTCTGCCCCTTGATTGCGAAGGCGTTTCCGTTATTGAAATCGCCTCGCCTACGCTTCTCGCCCGCGTTATGCGCAGCCTGATACAGTTGGAAGAAGGCAGCCCGCCCCTGGAAGCCTTTTACCTTTGTACAGAAACCCAAACCCTTCCCGCAAGCAAACACCTTATCGTTGTAAGCGACCTGTTCCGGATTGATCTAAACAACCGGAAAATATTAAACTTGCTGTACAAAGAAATAGAAAAGTTGGTTTTAAGCGATCCCCAGACATATCAAATATTCCAAGAAAGAAAAAACCACCTGCTGGATTTCTTTGACGATATATGCCTTGGCATCAATGTTGACCTGTCACGAAGCGAGGGGGATTGCATACCTGATTTTTGCAAGTATATCAACCTGCGCATTGCCATGGACGTCCCTGGAATTATTGAGCAGCTTGAAGGTTGGATGGACATCATCGCAGAATGGATGCCTGACCAGGTGCTTGTATTGTTTAACCTCTCGACCGTTGCCTCCAGGGAGGATATCGAGGCGCTTTTTCAATACGCAATGTATACAAAAGTAACGCTGCTTCTGGTGGAGCCCTGCTCCGGCACTGCGCTGCGGCGATATGAAAGGCGGTGGGTTATCGGCGAAGATTATGACGACACCTTGCTTTGTTGATTTTTACATGCAATAATCATGATACCATCTGGTTTGACCGTGTTTCGCACCACGGAAATAGCAGGACACTCTTATTTGAGGTTTTGGAGCTATGTCATTCTAGATGGTAAAGAAACCAGGCTGAAACGCTGATATGCTCGGCGTTAGTTTTGGAGCTATGTCATTCTAGATGGTAAAGAAACATCTTTACAGTACCATAATACGCTGTTTTTGTTTTGGAGCTATGTCATTCTAGATGGTAAAGAAACGTTGAAAACGATGTGGACGCATGGCGTAGCGTTTTGGAGCTATGTCATTCTAGATGGTAAAGAAACACGACCATTACCGCACCTGCCACGGTTGCCGTTTTGGAGCTATGTCATTCTAGATGGTAAAGAAACTGCGCTGGATTCTGTCGCCGGGGCCGCCAAGTTTTGGAGCTATGTCATTCTAGATGGTAAAGAAACAGGAACAGAAACGAGCCGATGCGGCCAAAGGTTTTGGAGCTATGTCATTCTAGATGGTAAAGAAACTCACCATGTTTTTAGGCACGAGCGTTTCTAGTTTTGGAGCTATGTCATTCTAGATGGTAAAGAAACGTGAATGCGAGGCACGCCTAAAGGCCGCCAGTTTTGGAGCTATGTCATTCTAGATGGTAAAGAAACCACGATAAACCTGCTCCACGGCATCAAGTGGTTTTGGAGCTATGTCATTCTAGATGGTAAAGAAACGAAAAAGCGCGCAAACAAGCCGCCGAGCAGGTTTTGGAGCTATGTCATTCTAGATGGTAAAGAAACATTTCACTATCCATTTATGATGTTCGTCCAGTTTTGGAGCTATGTCATTCTAGATGGTAAAGAAACGGGCGCCAATTCTTCCACCGCCCCCAAGCGGTTTTGGAGCTATGTCATTCTAGATGGTAAAGAAACCTTGTCTCCCGCCACCTGCCACGCCTCCCGGTTTTGGAGCTATGTCATTCTAGATGGTAAAGAAACGGAACGCTATAAAAAAATCAATGCGCACTAGTTTTGGAGCTATGTCATTCTACCTTGTCCCCCTCCTTGCATTCCCTTCCCTTGAATGCTACACTTTCTGCTGAAAGCATTCGGGAGGTATTTATGCGACGGAAGCGTTTTACGAAGCGGATTGCGCTGTTTGTTCTTATTATTGCTCTTTTGATGCCCGCGCTGCCGGGGTTTGCCGATGGAAAATATGCCGCCATGCCGGCGGTTTTTCAGGTGTCGGTGGTGTCTCAAGACCGTTACGAGGGGGACAAGAGCCAGTACATCTATAAGGAATACCTGCAAACCTCCAACCCCAGGGTGGATGCCGATATCCGGAATATTGTGGACCAGCTGGACGCGGAATACAGCCCCCTGCTGATTCCCCAGGCCCAGGCGCGCGCCAAATTGTACAACCGCCTGGACATCGAGGTGAACTACTTCCGCACGGGGCAGGGCGCGCTCAGCACGCTGATTATCGCCCGCAACACCCATAAAAAGCAGCAGAAGGACGTGGCCATCGTCGCCCGCGCCTACGATTTAAAAACCGGGGACGTGATTACCCTGGACACCCTGTTTGGGGAGGACAGCCCGGCGTGGGACATCCTCAGCGCACGGGCGAAGGAGCATCTGTCCACCACCTTCCCCAAGGAGGAGCGGGACAGCGCCCAGGTGGAGGCCCTCTGCCAAAGGGACGCCTTAAGGCAGGCCGCCTTTACCCTAAGCGGCATGGAGCTAACGCTGCATTATCCCCTGGCGCCCCTGTTCCCCGGCAAGACGGGGCTGGCCCATGTGCGCTTTTTTTACCCCGAGTTTCAGGGCATGATGACGTCTGAGGGCGAGCAATACACCGACAACAGCCAGTGGAAGATGGTGGCCCTTACCTTTGACGACGGGCCCCGGGGCGAGGGCACCGAAAAAACCCTCAACGCCCTGCGCAAAAACGGCATGCGGGGCACCTTCTTTACCGTGGGCAAGCTGTACGAGGGTAACTTAAGCCGCCTGCACCGGGAGTACGACGCCAACCACCGGGTAGAAAACCACTCCTGGAACCACTGGAACGGCCACGGCCTGAAGCCCGCCGCCCGCCTGCCCCAGGTGCAAAAAGTGCAGGACTACCTGATGGACACCGTAGGAGAGGCGCCCAAGTATTTCCGCGCCCCCGGCGGCACCTATCCGCCGTGGATTGAGGTGGGCATCGGCATGCCCCTCATCCAGTGGAGCGTGGATACCTATGATTTCCGGGGCCGCTCGGCCCAGGGCATCCTTGCCAATATTCAAAAAAACATCCGGGAAGGGGACATCATCCTGATGCACGACACGGGGGACATCCTCAACACCGCCATCGACGGCATCGGGGAGTTTTTGTGGAACAACGGCTACATGCCCGTCACCGTGGAGGAGCTGGCCTTAGCCCACAATGTTGCCCCGCAGCCCGACACCGTGTACTACCGCTTTTACCAGGGCGATTACAGTGAGCGGTTTGACAGCAATACCAACTGACCTTTGTAGGTAGTGGGTTGCTTAGGGTTTTTGACGCTTTAATTAAGCGAGTCGAATCTGAAAACCCGATATTATGATAACGTAAAGATAATCATCCGAAAAAAACCGCCCCACATGTAGGGCGGTAGAATCAATCTGCGATTTTGAATTGGCTCAGTACTCCTCAAACGCCCAGGCGGTCAGTTCCGACAGGGAGGGGTGAATGGTCATGGACTGCCGGATTAGCTGGATGGCGTTGGGATAGGGGGCGTCTTTGTAGGCGTTCATCAGATACACATAGGGCTGCAGCAAGGCGGCGGCCTGGTAGCCCGCTATATGCACGCCCAGCAGCCGGGCGTCCTCCCCCACAATCGCCTTGACAAAGCCGCCGTCCTGGCGTTTGGGGCTGTATCCCATGGAAAAGCCCGCGGCAATCTTGCCATACTCGTTGCGCAGCACCCGGTAGGGAATGCCCTGCTCCTTTGCCTGGGCTTCGGTCAGCCCCACGCTGGCCAGCTGGGGGGCGGTGAAGGCCGCCATGGGCACGGTAGAATAGTCCGCCTTGCGTTTGGGCTTGCCTGAATACAGGTTGTCCGCCAGCAGCTGGGCTTCATAGTTGGCCTTGTGGCGGAAAAGCAGCTTGCCGGTGATGTCTCCCAGGGCGTAGATATGGGGCTGGCTGGTCTGCAAGTATTCGTTAATCTGTATGCCGCCCTTGCTGTCCATCAGGATGCCCGCCCTGTCCGCCCCTACCAGGTCGCTGTTGGGGCGGGAGCCCGAGGCAATCAGAATCTCCTCCGCCTCCACGGTGGTTTCCACCCCCGTCTCCACGCAGCGGCTGATGACGCGCTTTTTATCGCCCGCCTTTTCAATGCGGATGGCCTCATGGCCCAGCAGCAGGCGGACACCGTACTCTTTCAATTGGTTTTCCACCAGGCGGGCGCTTTCCTCCTCCTCGCCGCGCAAAAGCTGCGGAGCGCGGCCAATAA
>CAZCBC010000019.1:0-5939 GCA_964496775.1 uncultured Oscillospiraceae bacterium | reverse complement strand
GTGCCGAAGGCGGAAAAGATATGGGCAAACTCCACCCCGATGACGCCGCCGCCGATGATGACCAGGCTTTGATAGGGGCGCTGGGGATAGCGGTCGCCAAAGAAGCTTTCATAGGTAAGGCAGTCCGCTTCTTTTAGCCCTTCAATGGGGGGCAGCAGGCTGCGCCCGCCGGCGGCCACTAAAAAAGTATCCGCCGTCAGCCGCCGGGTGCCGCCCTCAGAGAGGGTTACTTCCATAGTTTGCTCGTCCACGAAGGCGCCGGTACCCTCCAGCACCAGCAGGTTGTCGGTGTTCAGATACCCTTCGCGCAACTCTTTGTTGACATCAATCTGCCGCCATACCCGGCGGGAAATCTTTTCCCAGTCAACCTGCGGCTTAGCAAAGGTTACGCCGATTTTTTCGCCCCGCTGGGCTTCCCGTATCAAATCCGCGGGGTACACCAGCATCTTGGTGGGGATGCACCCTTTGTTCAGGCAGGTGCCGCCAAATTTGTCCTTTTCAATCAAGGCGCATTTGAGGCCCTTTTGCAGCGCCGCCTCCAGCACAATCAGCCCCGCGCCGCTGCCCACAACGGCCAAATCCACATGCGTCATAGTTGCTCCTTTATCTGTTCTCAAAGGGGAATATACCCTGAAATCACTTTTTTATTATAGGGTGAAATTTCCCCTGTGGCAACCGGAAGCACGGGTAATCCCCTGCGCCGCAAGGGGGACGCCCTTCCCCTATCCTTTTGAAGATTGACAAGCATTTGTGCGGATGATACTATAATTTAAGCCTGAAATGCATGATAAAAGGAGGGAAAGCCAGTGGACACCGCGCTGAGCGTGGTTATCCCCGCCTACAACGCCGAAACGTTCATAGAGCACACCCTTCAATCGCTGCTGAAGCAAAACACCGACCGGATGGAAATCATCGTGGTGGACGACGGCTCCTCCGACGGCACCGGAGAAACCGTCCGGCGCCTTATTGATGTGGGCGGCTATCCTAATCTGCGCCTGCATGCCCAGCAAAACGGCGGCGTCAGTTCCGCCAGGAATACGGGGCTTCATCAGGCGAAAGGCGCCTATGTTTTTTTTCTGGACGCGGACGACTATGTGGCAGATAACTTTGTTTCCCCCCTGCTAAAGCTGATGGATGAAACCCGGGCCGATGTGCTCCACTGGCCCTATGATTTGGTAGACACTGCCGGGAATACCCTGTTGGCTTTTCCCTATCCGGATGCGGGCGCCTCCCCCCGGGCAGGGGTTCAGGTGCTGGAGGATATTCTGCTGAAAAAAGCTACCCGAATCTGCACGGGAAGCGCTGCCATAAATAGGAAGTTGCTGACAGATAACCGCCTGGAGTATACTCCGGGCTGCATCGCCGGGGAGGATCAGGAGTTTACCTACAGCGCTTTAGCCTTCGCCCAATCGGTTGTGTTTTCAAGAGGGTTAAAAGCGTACTATGTACGTCATCCTTCCTCCGTTATGAGTAGCTACAGCATCAAAAAGTTTTCCGCTGTCAGGGCGCTGGAAAGGGTAAGGGACCGCTTCTTTGCCATGGGCACGCCTGCGTTTGACGCCCTGGCGCGGCATGTGGACAATTTCGACATTCCCCACAGCTACGCGGGCACCTACACCATGTGCCTACGGCATCTGATGGGTGCCCAAGGCCTCCCATACAAAACGGCCAGAGCGCGCCTGTCCCGGGAAATAGAGGCCCTGTTTCCTGGCATGGAGGACAGCATTTTAAAGAAACTGTCCAGTAGGAAAAAGAAAGGCCTGCCCGACAGGCTGGATGTTTTCCGGCTGTCGCCCCTTTTGTACCTGCGTTTATCCAACCTCCGGCAGCCCAAATAACACCATGGTAAAGGAGTATGTTTTGTCCCAGTCCTTGCCGCTGATTAGCATCATCGTGCCCGTCTACAAGGTAGAAAAGTATCTGTCCGCCTGCGTGCAGAGCATTCTTGCCCAGAGTTACCAAAATATCGAGGTGATTCTGGTGGATGACGGCTCCCCCGACGCAAGCCCTCAGATGTGCGACGCCTTTGCCCGCCAGGACAAGCGCGTCCGGGTGATTCATCAAAGCAACAAGGGTTTGTCGGGCGCGCGCAACGCCGGGCTTGATCTGGCCAGCGGCGAGCTGATTGGCTTTGTGGACAGCGACGACACCATTGACCCCGACATGTTTCAAGTGCTATATGACGCCCTGGCTGCCCAGGACGCCGATATGAGCCTGTGCAACTACCTGTATGTGGACGAAAAGGGAAACCGCACCCAGGACCCCGTTAACCCCATACGGGACGAAGTGCTCGCAGGACGGGACAATATCCTGCGCAAGCTGGAGGAGGACGGCAACTGGCACTGGGTTATCGCCTGTAACAAGCTGTACAGGAAGGAGCTGTTTCAGGGCGTCCGCTATCCCCTGGGCAAGGTACATGAAGATGAGTTTGTTATCCATCAGCTGCTGCTTAAGTGCAGCCGGGTTGCCTGCGTATCCAGGGCCCTCTATTTTTACCTAAAGCATGACAGCAGCATCACAGGCGTTGCCTTTTCCTTAAAGCGGCTGGACGGGGCGGAGGCTGCCTTTAACCGGGCGGAAGCCTTCCTAAGCCATGATGTTTCCCCCGTCTCCGCATACCATGCCTGCGCAGTGGGACTGCGGGTGCTGTCCAACAGCTATGGCCGGCTTGACAGGAAGGACAGGGCCTATCAGCAGCGCTATCGGGAGCTTGTGGGGCAGTACCGGGCTAACGCAAAAAAACTGTTGGTAAAAAAACTGCCCCTTGTGTTCAAAGCCCGCCTTCTTCTTAATTGCCTGAGCCCCTATCATACCTTTACTTATATGGAACGCTTCCTGATGCAGGCAAAAAACGAAGGGGAAAAGAATGCCTCCGGGCAGGAAATCCACATGAAAGGCACCAACATGCAGCACGATTATATGGCCTACACCGACAACTACGAAAAAACCAAGCATGTCCCCTCCCACCTTGTACAGGGCGACCCTGCGGGCTGTCCTGAGCCTTTTTTTTCCATCGTCATCCCTACCTACAAGCGGGTTGATTTTTTAAAGATCGCGCTGGACAGCGCCCTCAACCAGCAGGATGCCCCCTTTGCCTACGAGGTAGTGGTGGTGGACAACGACCCGCCTGGCGAGGAAAACTCCCCCACCCAGGACATGCTGGCGCAGTACGAGGCGTCTAACCTTTTATACTACCGCAACGAAGAAAACCTGGGCATTGCCGGCAACTGGAACCGCTGCTGCACCCTGGCCCGCGGCCAGTGGGTAGCCCTGCTGCACGATGACGATATCCTTTTACCTGATTATTTACAGAGGATGTCCCGCCTGCTTAACCGCAGGCAGAATATCGGGGGCATCATGGCGCTGCCCTTTGAGCTGAAGGAGGGCAGCACCCTGCAGGAGGCGTCTCAAAAGCCCCGCTCTGCCCTGTCCCGGCTGTACGACCGCTTCAGCGACGGCCGTCTGATGCGCCTAAGGAGGGTGGACAGCCATGTGCTCGTTGCCAACCCCTACGGTGCGCCCACCTGCGGCAGCGTTTTCCGCAGGGATTTGCTGATGCAGTCCGGCGGTTTCAACGGGGATTTTCATCCCTCCTTCGACTGGTTTTTTCTCTACCGTTTCGCGGGGCAGCATAAGCTGTACCGCTCCATGGAGCGGCTGGGCTATTACCGGGTGTTTGTCAACGTATCCCTGTCGGATACCACCAAGAAAGCCTTCATGCAGGACAGGGTCAGCTTTGTAAGTTACGCCGCCGGGCAGACCAAAACAGGCGCTCTGATGCGCAAGCTGTTCGCCAATGAGCAGGATCAGCTTCTCTACAACGAGCCATACACCGACTATACCGGCAAAAAGCCGGAGGATTTCTTTGACCCAGCCCGCATGAAGCAAAGAACACTCAGGAAAATTCTCTTTCGCATCCTTACCCGGGGGTACTGGAAAACCAAAACCTATTTCAACGTATTCTTTGGCTAAAACGCTACATTGAAAGGAGCAAACATGAAAACTGTTATTCTGGCCGGCGGCTTTGGCACCCGCATCAGCGAACAGAGCCATCTGATTCCCAAGCCCATGATTGAACTGGGGGGTATGCCCATCATGTGGCACATCATGAAGTATTATTCCTCCTTCGGGCATAACGACTTCATTATCTGCTGCGGCTACAAGCAGTATGTCATCAAGAAGTTTTTTGCCGATTACTACCTGCATACCTCCGACATCACCTTCGATTTCACCTCCAACAACGAGATGACGGTGCACAACAACACCTCCGAGCCCTGGAGGGTAACGATGGTGGACACGGGGCTTAATACCATGACTGGCGGCCGCATCAAGCGGGTGCGGGAGTACCTGGGCGATGAGCCCTTTATGCTGACCTACGGCGACGGCGTATCCAATGTAGACATTAACGCCCTGCTCGCCTTCCATAAGGAGCGGGGCAAGGTGGTTACCCTCACGGCCATACAGCCCGGCAGCCGCTTTGGCACGCTGGCGCTGGATGACAACCAGCAGATCCGCCAGTTTAAGGAAAAGAGCAAGGAAGAAGGCGGTTGGATTAACGGCGGCTTTATGGTGCTGGAGCCCCAGATTATGGACTATCTGAAGGACGACACCACGGTGCTGGAAAAGTATCCCCTGGAAACTTTGGCCTCCGAAGGCAAGCTGGTGGCCTATCAGCACCACGGCTTCTGGCAGTGCATGGACACCATGCGGGATAAGGAGCTGCTGGAGTCCTTGCTCAAGAACAACCAGGCCCCCTGGAAGGTATGGTAAAATGGATATCTTAGCATTTTACAAGGGAAAACGGGTGTTTGTCACCGGCCATACGGGGTTTAAAGGCTCCTGGCTGTGCGCCCTGCTGCAAAAGGCCGGGGCAAAGGTAACAGGCTATGCCCTCACCCCGCCCACCGACCCCTCGCTGTTTGAAACGGCCCGTATTTCCGAGGGCATGACCTCCATCATTGGGGACATCCGGGATTTTCCCACCCTTAAGGCTGCCTTTACGGAATGCGATCCCGAGATTGTGTTCCATCTGGCGGCGCAGCCCCTGGTGCGGGAAAGCTATCAGGACCCTCGGGGCACCTATGATACCAATGTCATGGGCAGCGTCAACGTGCTGGAGTGCGCGCGCACTTTGGGCCATGTGCGTTCCTTCGTCAATGTAACCACCGACAAGGTGTACGAAAACAAGGAATGGGAATGGGGCTACCGGGAGAATGAGTGTATGGACGGGTATGACCCCTATTCCAACAGCAAGTCCTGCTCTGAACTGGTGACTGCCTGCTACAAACGCTCCTTCTTTAAGGATCAACCCCTTGCCCTGTCCACAGCCCGGGCGGGCAATGTCATCGGTGGCGGCGACTTCGCCAAGGACCGCATCATCCCCGACTGTGTCCGGGCCGCCCTCAAGGAAGAGGACATCATTGTCCGCAACCCCTTCTCCACCCGGCCCTACCAGCATGTGCTGGAGCCGCTGTACGCCTACCTGCTGATTGCCGCCAGACAGTATGAGGACAAAAAGTTTGCAGGATGCTACAACGTGGGCCCCGATGAGGACGGATGCAGCCAGACAGGCCGTCTGGTGGATCTGTTCTGCAAACACTGGGGCGGCAAAGCCAAGTGGATTAACCGCTGGGACGGCGGCCCCCACGAGGCCTCTTTCCTCAAGCTGGACTGTTCCCGCATGAAGGCCACCTTTGGTTGGCATCCCGTGTGGACGCTGGATAAGGCCATTGAGCAAACCATCGCCTGGACCAAATGCTATGCCGCAGGCGGCGATGTGAGAGAATGCATGGAAGAACAGATTGCCGATTTCTTCAGCGGAATAGAAAACCCTTAACGCCTTACCCTATATAAAAACAGACCCTGCATTTCGCGGGGTCTGCTGTTTTTATACTATTCTCAACTTAATTTAGCCTTAATATCCAATCTCGACCTGTGAT
>CAZCBC010000018.1:5916-26424 GCA_964496775.1 uncultured Oscillospiraceae bacterium | reverse complement strand
TGTCCAACTTGGACGCCAAACTGCGTGTTGCCATGCGTACCGAAATCACCAAACTGCATCAGCGCCTGCAAACCACCTTCATCTACGTTACCCATGACCAGACAGAGGCCATGACCATGGGTACCCGTATTGTTATCATGAAGGATGGTTTTGTACAGCAGGTTGATACTCCTCAGAATAACTACGACTATCCCAACAACAAATTTGTGGCCAGCTTTATTGGCAGCCCGCAGATGAACTTTTTCGATGTGCATCTGAAAGCTGAAGATGGCAAGGTCTATGCTACTTTCGGTGATAGCAAAATCCTGGTACCCGACAGCAAGATCAAGAAGTTTGTTGATGAAAGTTATGTCGGCAAGGATGTTGTTATGGGTATTCGTCCCGAAAACATTTCTGACAACCCAGAAATCGTAGCGGCTAATCCCGATTCCAAGTTCAAGGTAACTGTAGACGTCACCGAAAAAATGGGCTCTGAAACCTATCTCTACTTGTCTACTCCCTGCAAGGAAGACAACGTGGTTGCCCGTGTTGATCCGCGTTCCACCAGCAAGCCCGGCGATGAAGTCTGGGTAGCCATGGACACTTCCCGCCTGCATTTCTTCGATAAGGAAACGGAGAATACCATTCTGGTCAGGTAAGTTTCTAATATCTGCTGTTTTATAGCGGCAGCTTAGCCCGTCAAAATTTCGTGAATTACGATTGATTTTGACGGGCTATTTTTGTTTAGGTAGTTATAAGAACTGCAGAGCAGGAACTCAACTATCTTTACCGCTTAAGGAACTCGCTGTGGGGGGAGCAGGGGAAAGGGGTTGTACGGCATCCGTTGCTTCCTATTTGTAACGAAGTTGCAGGCTTGAAAAATTTTACTGCTGGTGAAGATAAAATCAAATCAATCAGTAACAATTTTAAATTACATACAAAAACAGGGCAGGCACACCAAACGTTCAGCGTGCCTGCCCTGTGCTTTATCTTAGGTTAGGGGAGTTGGCGAATAAACTGTATTGCGCCTTGTTCGAAAGTCATCAAGGCGACCCGGTCAACAGGATTGTTTCCATGTTCATCAAATTTCACGGGGCCAGAAACGCCATCGTATTCCACCTGATATAAAGCATCCCTGACAGCAGTACCCTGGGTGGTGCCAGCCTTCTCAATGGCATCGAGTACAACATTGTATGCGTCATAACCAAGGGCAGCACTGGCAGCCAGCAATTTATCAGACACTCCCTGGCTGGTCAGGTATGCCTGAAAGTTTTCCTTGAATAGCGGGGTATCTTTGCCCCATTCGCCGGAAAGGTTCAAGAATGTAGTAAATACCGCTCCATCGGCTGCATCGCCTGCTTGCTCAACAATCAGCGGATCGTCCCAGGTGTCTGCGGAAAGGATGGTCGACTCCAGACCTGCTCCCTTTGCCTGCTTCAAGAAAATGGCGCCTGCTTTTGCAGAGGAAGGAATGAACACCGCCTTGGGCGCGGCTTCCTTTAGGGACGCGATAATATCCGTAAAATCTACCGTCTTTGCATTAGCTAATTCTTTGAGGCTAAGTCCCGTCAAGTCCAAATCCTCAGGAAGGCTTAACTCATAGTCTTCCCACAGTGCGATGCTACCGCCGCCTTCTTCGTAGGTGGTTTTGAAGATGTCTGCTACACCCTGCGCGAAATCATCGTCCAATTCTGCCACGATGGCGACAGTATCATACTTTTGCTCAAGCGCGTATTTCGCCAGCAAGGAACCTTGAAGGGTGTCCAGGTAGCACATACGGAAGTAATACTCGCTGGAATCAGTGATCATGGGATTGGTGGCAGTGATTGCTACAGCGGGAACCTGCTGGACATCAAATGCGGGCATAGCCGTAAGGCTCAAAGCTGAACTGAAGGATCCTAACACCACAGCGGCGCCGCCTTCAATTAAACGATAGACTGCCCGGGCACTATCCTTTTTAGAGGAAAAGTTGTCTTCTACCAGCAGCTCTACTTTTATTTCTTTTCCGTCAATGGTGACGGTGGGGCGCTGGGAGTTAGCAAACTGGATGCCATAAAGTTCTGTCTGTCCTCCGGTGCTGTGCTGACCGCTCAAGGGCTCCAGCACACCAATGTAGAGCACATCCACCTGCTTTTGTTCAGCCAGAACAGGAATGCTAAGGAGCATAACCAATGTAAGGAACAAGGCTGCGAAACGCTTCATATAAACTACCTCCTTTTAGTTGGTATTTTCAATTGAGAAGAAATAATACAAATCATTTTAAAGAAGTATATCACTCAAAAACTGCGAATGCAAGAGAAAAATAATAAACTACAATTAAACCTCATAATAATTCATGCTCCAACTATGTTTGAAATTCAATTTCTTTGTTGTTTTCTTTTGGGATATTTGATTTATAAATTTAATAATTGTCAAAAAAAGAAAAAGATAGAGGCTTGACACATAGTCTGCGAAAGATTATAATCCCGATAATGATATTCGTTTAACATTTAGAAAGACATTTACTTGACTGTCTTTTGATGGTTTTCAATTTTTAACAATGACCTGGTAATTCGTGCTCCAATGCTATGTTAAGCATTAATATACAATGTGGTATCGGCTTCACAACATGAGAGGAGGGGTGGTATGACTACTGTACCACAAGATGTTAGGAGACGCCTGAAAGGGCCAAGCACGTGGACTCAGATAAAAAAGCACCTGCCGTTTTATCTGTTTTTGCTGTTGCCGCTGATTCAGGTAATTATCTTTAACTACCTGCCGATGTACGGAATCCAGATTGCATTTAAAGACTTTAAAATGCGTCGTGGCATCACGGGCAGCGCATGGGTTGGGATGGAGCATTTTGAGCGGATGTTCAATGACAGAACGTTCTATCGGGTACTGTTCAACACCATCAAAATCAGCTTTCTGTCATTGATTGTCAACTTCCCGTTGACCATCATTTTCGCACTGATGATGAACGAGGTTAAACATGCGCGGTTCAAACGTGTAACTCAGACCATCACATACCTGCCTCACTTTTTGAGCTGGGTTGTGGTAGGCTCCTTTGTTTACCAGATTCTGTCTCCCTCCAGCGGCATTCTCAATGCGCTGTTGGTTAAGTTTGGCGTGCTTGAAAAACCCATATACTTCATGATCAAGAAGGAATACTTTGTACCCATCTACCTGACCGTGTCAGTATGGAAGGGCTTGGGTTGGTCTATCGTCATTTATCTGGCAGCCATTGCCGGCATAGACACCAGTTTATATGAAGCTGCTTCAATCGACGGCGCAGGGCGCTTCCGCCAGGTGCTCAGTATCACCTTGCCATCCATTCTGCCCACGATTGTCACCATGCTGATTTTAAACTTGGGCTCCCTGCTGAATGTTGGGTTTGATGCTATCTACAACCTGTATAATGAAGGAACTTACGAGGTGGCGGACGTTATTTCCACTTATGTATACAGGCGAGGCATGATTGACGCTAAGTATGACTACACCACAGCCATCGGCCTGTTCCAAAATGTGGTCAGCATTCTGTTGGTGTTAACCGGTAACTGGGTGTCCAAACGTCTGGATCCCGATTTCCGGATCCTATAAGAAGGGAGGCAAGCATATGACCACCAAAGCCATCGCTCCAAAGAGCGGAACCCATATTCGGCAATCCCTGAGCGGAAAAATCTTTAATGTGTTCAACTACCTATTTATTGTGTTTTTCTGCTTTACAATTTTCTTCCCCATCTGGGACTTGATTGTTATCTCCTTCTCAAGACCCCAAGATATCTCGGTGCTGCGGACCAACATGTGGCCCACCGTGTGGATTACAGACGCATACAAATATTGCTTCCAGGATCCCCTGCTTGGCCGGGCCTTCATCAACTCCATAGCAAGGACGATTTTGGGCTCGCTGTATCACCTGACGGTTTGTTGTCTGGCAGCCTTTACGCTCACCCGTAAGGAGATGCCCTTTATCAAGTTCTTCACCATCATATTCTTGGTTACCATGTATTTTTCCGGTGGAATGATTCCTACCTATCTGAACATCCGTTCTCTGGGGTTGCTGGATACGTTCTGGGTGTACATTCTGCCCAGTGGGTTTAGCATGTACAACACCATTGTTATTCGCAATTATTTCAACTCCATCGATAAAGCCATGGAGGAATCCGCCACCATCGACGGGTGCAGCATGATACAGTTCATGTATAAAATTCTGCTACCCCTGTCCAAACCTGTTCTTGCCACCGTTGGTCTATGGCAGATTGTTGCTCACTGGAACAGCTGGTTTGACAACATGATCTATGCAAAGCCTGAAAGCCTTATTACGCTGCAATACCTTCTGCGGCGCATGTCCGACAGCGCCCAAGCGCTTCAGGATCAGGCAGCCATGATGTCCATTACCGACCAGATGGCTACAGGCCTTCCCACTCCCCAGACCATCATTGCTGCCACCACGGTGATTATTATGGTGCCGGTCGTGATTGTGTATCCTTTCCTGCAGCGCTATTTCGTACAGGGCATCATGGTTGGCGCTGTCAAAGGATAATCTTAATCAACTCCCCCATTGGGGTTGGAAATATCTCGAACTATATAAGGAGGACATCTTATGAAAAGGCGTATTTTACCTTTGCTCATGGTGCTGGTAACGTTGCTTGCGCTCATGCCAACAATAGGCCAGGCTCAGCAAACCATCTCTTACTTTGGCCCCTGGTCCGCCAACCTGGATCCGGACAGTTTTGCCGAGAAGCTCGTCGAAAAGGGCACGGGCTACGACATCGAGGTGCGCAAGGTAGACATTAATAATGCGCAGGCTACCCAGTTGATGATTGCTACTGACATGCCTGATTGCGGTTGGTTTGGCCAGTCCTTTGAGTTTATGGAGGATCAGGAAATGATTCGCCGTATTCCTGTGGACATGGTGCGTGAGCATGTGCCTGCCTACATGGAGTTGGTGGACCGCTATCCCTTGGTAAACGATATTGCCCTGGATCCTGAAGACCCCACCCAGTTCCGCTTCCTGCCCGGCATGAAGGTACTGGACGCCAACATCTACATGAAGTGTATCTTCATTCGCTACGATTGGGTTGAGAAGCTTGGCTTAGACCTTGGTGATATTCAGGTAGAGAAGCTGGCTGATCAGCTATATATCGCCGACAAGGGCATCAAGCTTGAAGACTTTGATAAGGTGCTGCGCGCCTTTGTCAATGATGACCCGGATGGCAACGGGAAGAAGGATACCTTTGGTATTTTGAAAGACTGGCACGAGTGGATGTTGCCCACCCAGGGGGTAATTGACGGCATTAACGAGGCCGATGGAAAGGCCACAGAGTGGTTCACCCATCCCAAGACCAGGGAAATGCTTAAGTATGTACAGCAGGCGTATAAGGACGGCTTGATTTATCCGGAAATCTTCACCATCGCTTGGGGCGGGGACTGGGAGCTAATCAACTCTGGACGTTCCGGCGTCTTGGGCGGCGCTGCCGTTTCTCCCATCTGGCTGAACTCCTGGGCTTCCACACGGCCTCCGCTGTCTCTGTTTGCCGCCAACCCCGATGCCAAGTTACTGATGCTGCCTGGCATTGCAGATGAAACCGGCCATACCTACCGCGCCAGGATGCTGACACCGGCGACAAACGCCAGTTTCTTTGTCAACTACGAGGTGTCTGACGAAAAATTGGTGGATGTGTTGAAGTTCTTCAACTTCATCAACTTCTCTGACAAGCAGACCCAGGCGGAGCTTTGGTACGGCGAAGAAAATGTAGACTGGAAGTGGGAGAACGACAAGCCCGTTAAGTTGGGCGCCATCCAGCCCGGCGAAAAAGGCACCCAGGTATTCTGCGTGAACATCCAGGATGGCTTGGCGGCCGAGTGGATCACCTACGAGCCCCTGTTTGAAAGCGGCGTTAAATATTATGTTGAAAGCGAAGGCGGCATTTGGAATGAGGATTTGATTTATCCCTACAAGAATGACATCAACTCCACCACCAAAGCAAAAGAAATCTCGAACGAGTACCGTAAGGACTGGGAGTCTGTCTACAAAGCTTACTTCATGGAAGTTATTACCGGCGCAAAGAATCTGGAAGGCGACTGGGATACCTACCTTAAGGACCTTGAAGACGTAGAATACGGTCGTTATCTGGAAGAAATCGAAAAGGCGCCCAAGGTGGAAGACTTGCTGGCGAAATACGACAAATAAACCATCATTAAACAAAAAAATAATTATTAAATGGCCGGGGGGGAGTATTCTCCCCCAGCCATATATTTTAGGAGGTACAACCTTGCTTCAAAGCGAACGCCGCACCGTATTGGTGCTTGGTCCCGAGGGTAATTATCCCCGTCACAGTGAAGGTTCCTTTTTCCGGATGAAAGATGGCGGTATCTTGTTTGTGTATAGCCGTTTCCATGACGGCTGGCTGGACGACGCTCCTTCAGACATTGTCGGGATAACCAGCTATGATGAGGGTGAAACCTGGAGCGAACCCCGAGTCTATATAGCGGCCGAACAGTACAATACTGAAAACGTTATGAGCTGTTCCCTGCTTCGCATGAATAACGGGGATTTGGGACTGTTTTATCTGGTAAAAGCCAATATGTGGACTTATCAGCTTTGGCTTTCCCGTAGTCGGGATGAAGGTAAAACCTTCTACGAACACCATGAGTGTAGCCGTCACCGTGGGGATGGAATCTATGTGGTCAACAATGACCGTGTCAGGCGGCTTTCAAGCGGACGCATTATTGTTCCGCTGGCAGTCCATAGAATTGTACGTCTGGATGGTGATGTTAAACGATACTATGATTTCCGGGCGGTTACCCTTTTCTTGTATTCTGATGATGACGGTTTGACTTTTAATGAAAGTAGCCAAACTTTGTCAATCCCCTCATCACACAGCCATTCCGGATTGCAGGAACCGGGCGTGATTGAGCTTGCGGATAATCTGCTCTGGGCATACATGCGTACCGACATGATGTTCCAATATGAAAGTTTCTCTTTTGACCAGGGAGATACCTGGACCCAGCCTCAACCCTCGCGTTTCACTTCTCCATGCTCTCCTATGCTGGTGGTTCGCAGACCGGACAATGGCTGGCTGTATGCCATCTTTAACCCCATCCCGGAAAGCTGGCTGTATGCCATCTTTAACCCCATCCCGGAATATTTAGGCCGCAATGCCCCTAGAACCAGCGGTGGGCGTACTCCGATAGTGTTCAGTATTAGCCAGGATAATGGAAAAACCTGGAGCGAGCTACAAATCATAGCGGATGACCCGGTACGTGGCTACTGCTATCCGGCGGCCTTGTTTACAAATGATGGCTGCATGCTTGTCAGCTACTGTTCTGGCTCCCCTGAGCAGTTAAGCTGCCTGGCAGAAACAACCATTAGCAAGGTGAAACTGTAAAAATCGGCGCCGGTCTCATGCCGGCGCCTCATCATGGTATCCGGTGGGAGGCTTTGAATGCAGGTGGAAAAAGCGCGATTACGGTTATTGCATGAAAGCTATCGCAAAGAAGAAGGGCGCATGGCGTCGCCACAGACTGAAGTGTATGTGGCGGGGCGCTCTTTTGCAGCGTTTCAGGTGGAAATCACACCCAAAGACGATATGCTGCTGATGCTGGGCAACTGCTATGAGGATAGCATTGAGAGCCCTGCCAGGGCTCGCATTGCGGTGGCGGCATCGGGATATTCTTTCAAGCTTTATCCGGTGGAAAAGGTAAACGGCTTTGCTGACCCTTTGCCTGATAGGCGTAGCGTGATGCTGAAAAAAGGCGAACCGGTTTGTTTGTTTGCCGTAGCAAGAACAGGGAAAAACCCCGGTGCGGCAACGGTGTATGTCGTGCTGTACAGCGTGGACGAAGACGGGGAAACAGTTGCCGCGCAGACGGAAATGAAGCTAATTCCCCTTGAGTTTAACTTTCCCAAACCGGAAGATTTTGTTCACAAAATCGACCTGTGGCAGCATAACACCTGCATTGCGCGCTATTACGGGGTGGAAGAGTATTCTAATGCGCACTTTGCCTTGCTGGAGAACTATGTGCAGGCGCTGGCGTGGCTGGGACAAAAAAGCGTCACCATTATCGCTTCGCACACCCCGTGGGATGGTCAGCGCAGAGGCCTTGCTCATGGGGGGCCTGCTGCAAACCTGTTTGAAAGCCAGATGGCACGCATTGAAAAGGTTGGGGATGCTCTATCCTTCGACTTTTCGGCAATCGATAGATATATTGAACTTTGCGAAAAATATGCCATTTACGATGAGTACGAGGTGTTTGGTCTATGCGGCGCATGGACAAAGCGCACCCTGCTGCGTGCCCAGGAGAGTGGGCGATATGTCAACCTGACAGATGACGAGGTGGACATCTATATCACCGCCTTATATCGGCATTTTGAAAGCCGGGGTTATCTGGAAAAAACGTTGATTTGTGCCGATGAACCCCACGATATGCAGCGTTTCAAACAGGAAATGGCCCGCATCCGCCGTCTGGCGCCGGGTTTCCGCTTTAAGGCAGCGCTGGACAATCCGCAGTTTGCTAATGCGTTTGACGGAGATTTACATGTCATCGCCCCTTCGTTTTTCACAGCATGCAGTTGTCTTCAGCAGCTCCGGGAGTTACCTATTGAAAAAACATGGTATATTTGCTGCTTCCCAAACCGCCCGAATACCTTCATCATCAGCCCGCTGATGGAAACGCGTGCGCTTGCATATATGAACGAGATGTTAGGCTTCGATGGGATTCTGCGTTGGGCTTATGCCGCATGGCCGGAACAGCCCTATCAGGATGGGCGGGTCGGCCCTTGGACGAGCGGCGATACCTACCTTCTCTATCCTGGCGTGGACGGACATCCCGTATACTCGCTGCGTTATTACCAGCTGCGCCGTATGGTAGAGGATATGCAGCTGTTGTATAGCGTGCAGGACAAAGAAAAATATATTCGCTCCATCTGGCGGATACTTGACCCCGCCGATATTAACTGGGCAGAAGGGCAGGTACAAGACGATGACCTCTACAGTCTGGATGCTTCTGCCTATGATGCCTGCCGCTTGGCTATGATAAAGGAAATCAAGGCGCAGGCGTGAAAGTTCAAGATGTTTGCAGTCTGCAGTTTCAGTTTTCTGCGCAAGCTCATGCTTCATCAGTAAAATTTAGGTTGCACCTACAGCCCGACTAAGCTTTTGTGACGAAAAGGGTATGAAGGTTTCCTTTTTAAAGGGTATCATATTTCACTCTTTTCCACCTATACTTATCTTTGATTTCCTGCCTTTGCTTTACTTTGAAAAGGCGTTACGGTATACTGCATTAAAATCGATAATTTATTAAAATAAAGCTTTGGAGGAAGTATGTTTCGCAACAATGAATACCAGGATCTAAATGTCACGGCCGACCTGCGCCTGCCCATGGGGACTACTCTTGTTCCGCATCAAAACAGGGAAGACGCGCTTTCCTTTTCAAGGGTCTCGCCCTTCAGCTTGTGCCTGAACGGCACTTGGGACTTTATACTGCTAAACGGCCCTCATGAGATACCAAAGGATGTGGCTTCCCTTGCACCTCAGGAGAAAATCACTGTGCCTGGGTGCTGGCAGATGCAGGGCTATGGCAAACCACAGTACACCAACGTCGCTTTTCCATTTCCATATGATCCGCCCTTTGTGCCGGACGAGAACCCGATCGGCGTTTATAAAACCCGTTTTACTTTGCCGGAGTCCTTTCATGGGCGGCAGACCAGGCTGCGCTTTGAGGGCGTGGATTCCTGTTTATATTTGTATGTCAACGGACAGTACGCGGGCTTTTCAAAAACCCCTCACTTGGCCGCAGCATTTGATATTACTGCTTTCGTAAAAGAAAAGCAGGAGAATGAACTGCTGGTTCTGGTCTTCCAGCTTTCTGACGGCAGCTACCTGGAGGATCAGGACAAGTGGCGCCTGCACGGTATCTTCCGTGATGTGTTGCTTCTCAGCTTTGGCCAGGAGCGCATTGAAGATGTCATCGCCGATGCCGGGCTGATGGAGGACAATACTACAGGCACCTTAAAAACCAGGGTTTTGGTGAAGGGTGCTGAGCAGGTTAAGTTGACCGTGCTGGACGGTAAACGCACGCTTGATGAAAAAACTGTCACAGTTAAGGATGGCATCGCAGAGGCGGATTTTACCTTCCAGGACATCCTGCCCTGGAACGCTGAAACGCCCAAGCTGTATACCCTGCTGTGCGAGGTCAATGGCCAGGCAGAAGCGGTTAAAATTGGCTTCAGGAGAGTGGAAATTATAGGCTCTCGCTTCTATGTAAATGGAAAATCCGTTAAGCTCCTGGGTGTTAACCGCCATGATACCCACACCACTTTGGGTGCCGCGATGCCGCTTGAGGTCCTGCTTGAGGACGCGTTGCTGATGAAGCGGTGCAACATGAACACCGTGCGTACAGCGCACTATCCCACAGATCCCAGGTTCTTGGACATCTGTGATGAGGTTGGTCTGTATGTGGTGGATGAGGCCGATTTGGAATGCCACGGCGTTAATATCTTTGATACCTACAACCTGATTGCTGTTGACCCTGTCTGGGAGAAGCAGTTCGTTGACCGCGGGGTGCGCATGGTGCAGCGCGACCGTAACCACGCCAGCATTGTCATGTGGTCCTTGGGTAATGAGGCAGGCTACGGTATTAACCACGATGTGATGGCCAAAGCCATACGCAAACTGGACAGCAGCCGCCCCATCCACTATGAGCGCGATGAAAAAGCGCAGTCTACCGATGTGGTGTCCCAGATGTACACGTCCATCCCTTCTCTTATCAAACAAGGAAAAGAAAAGGGCAAAAAACCGCTGTTTTTGTGTGAATACGCCCATGCTATGGGCCTCGGACCCGGCAATCTGGAGGATTACTGGCAGGCCTTTCAGGCGCATGAGCGCCTTATTGGCGGCTGTGTGTGGGAGTTTGTGGATCACGGTATCCTGCAAAAGGATGAACAGGGCCAGGAATACTACGCCTATGGCGGCGATTTTGGCGAGCAGCCGCATGATGGCAACTTCTGTGTGGATGCGCTGTGCTATCCGGACAGGACGCCGCACACCGGTCTTTTAGAGTATACTCATGTTCATCGCCCTGTGCGCGTGAAATTAGCAGACGAGGCTGCTGGTAAAATCAGCCTGCGCAACTACTATGACTTTACAAATCTAAGTGACCTAACCCTGCTTTGGCAGGTGGAGAAGGATGGCAAGGTCTTTGCTTCCGGGCAGAAGGCGCTTAGGTGCGCTCCGGGCAGGTCTGCTATTTTGTCGCTCCCGCTTGGCGATTATGAAAAGGGTAGCTTCCTGAGGCTGCGCTTTACGCTTGCTTCATCCACACCATGGGCGGAAGCAGGCTTTGTGGTGGCACAGGAGCAATTGCCCTTAGCGCTTGGTCAGGCGCCTAAAAAAGCGCGTTTGCCTGTTGTGACGCTTGATCTGAAGCAGGAAGACAGCCTCATCACGGTTACTACCGGACAGGCCCAATACACCTTCAACCGCGCCAAAAAGGGCTTAAGCAGCATTGTATTTTCAGGCACGGAGCTGTTAAGCGAGCCTGTCACGGCCAGCCTTTATCGCGCGACCACGGACAACGACCGCGGTCCAGCGAAAATAGCGCAAAAATGGAAGGATAGGGGCCTTGACAAGTTCCTGTTGCGGGTCACAGAGTTTGAAGCGGCTCAGGACAGGGACGGCATGAAGGTCAAGGTTTCAACTGTGGCTGCAGCCAAATCCCTACCGCCCATACTAACCCTGAATCAAACCTATTTGTTCCTGCCGGATGGCCGGGTCAAGCTGAGTGTTGAATATGTGTCGCTTCATATCGACATGGATCTTTACCTGCCGCGGTTGGGGCTAAAGTTCCAGATGCCCGCAGAATTTGCCCACCTGACGTGGCTGGGGCGTGGTCCGCATGAATCCTATCCGGACATGAAGTCAGGTGCCTTTCTGGGGCTATATGAGCGGACGGTTTTGGAAACTCACGAGCCATATATCTTCCCGCAGGAGAATGGTTCCCATGAGGACACTTCTTTCTTGATGGTGCACCGTCTATCAGGTCAGGGGCTCATTATTGCCTCAGCAGATGGCTTTGCTTTCTCTGCCCACAATTACACTGCACACCAGTTGGAAGCTGCTACGCATACCATCAATGTACCTCAGGGCGATTTTACCCAGGTGCATATTGACGGCGCCATGGGCCCCCTTGGCAGCAACTCTTGCGGGCCGGAGCCTTTGGAGAAAGACAGGCTATATCTGCGGGAACCCAGGACTTTTCATTTTACCCTGATGACTGCAGACAAGCAGTTTCTGCCTGACTTGTCACAGCTTAAGGAAGCGCTTATTAACTGATATCCGTATCAAGTTTGGAAAAAGACTACAAACCATCCTTGGCCTTTCAAAAAACCACATATCGTGCCCTTTTTGAAGGGATCTGCCACCGGTTCAGCCGGTGGTTTTTGTTTACTTTGTTTCAAATTCTCGGATGCTATTCCTGATGCTGTGGATGACCTGAGGATAATCACACGCCACCCCTGTGGATAAACATGGCTCAAAACGAGGGGGATTTTACACAAACCTTACCATTCAATCGATTTTACGAAAAATCTGTGGATAAACCTGTGGACTATGTGGATATTCATTGTTTATATACATTAATTATGCGTCTATCTGTGACTGCTGCTTTCTTTACAATTAAAAGACCGTGGGCTATAATATGCAGTATTGTGAGCGAAAGGGGGAAAGCGTATGTTGAAACGTCTGCTTGGTTTGCTTGTATTTGTGTTCGCTGTCCTTCTTTTTATGTCCTTTATGACGGTTTCTGCAGAGACAGAGGCTGTTTGCATACCACCTCCGGCTAAAGTACAGTGGCTGGCTGTATTGCCGCCTGGTGAAAGCCAAAACACATACACCACGACAATAAATGCATCTGTTAAACTGTTTACTTTAGAAGGTTTTGCCCAATATTCAACGGATTGTGTTTCGGTGATAAGCCCTGCAACCGATGCCAATGGCATTACTTTGGGCGATTCTAGTTATTTTCGCGCAGCATATACGGCCTTTCGTCTTTCTGAAAGCGCCGGATAATCCATAAAAAGAGTCTAAACTTGATAAGAGAAAGGATGATTTAGATGGCAAAGCCAGCCAAAACACAAATTAAAAATAATAAAGCATTGTCAGCAGTAACGTTGCTGGTGTTACTCATTGTTTCAGTCGCGTTCCTGTTTCTTGGCGTTACCGGCCGTAAACTGGATCGTGAGGGGCTGTACAAACTGTTGCCGTGGATTCCAACCCCAACAACCCGCTTTGAATGGCGGGAAGCCCTTGTCCCTGGCGCAGACTTTGGTGAGACGGAAACCTATGCCTATGTGTCCCAGGCCAAGGATCAGGCGGATTTTGAGGCGACAGTCCAAATCCTGACCACCCGCCTTGCACAGATGGGCGTTAATGGCGCAGCTATTGATGAGATGGAGGGCAACCAAATTATCGTGACGTTGCCAAAGGGGGCCCATCAGCCCGAAACGGTGTCGCAAATTACAGGCGTTGGACAGTATGCTTTCGCTGACAGCGAAGGAATTGATTTCCTTGATGGTTCGCATATTGTTAATGCGAGCATCGCGCCTGCTGACCAGACCATGCAGAGTTGGTATCTGTCTTTCGAGCTGGATGAAGAAGGAAAAAAGATTTTTGCCGATAAAACGACAGAACTGGTGGGGCAAAGTGTCCTTCTTAAGAAGGATGGTCTAACCTTGATGCAGGCAAATATTGGTGAACCTCTGACTGAAGGCGGTGCTTCTTTGCCGGGCTTTACCTACGAGGATGCCTTTGTGAATGCGTTGCTGATGCGAAGCGGTGCGCTTCCTGCAAGTATTGGAGAGGCTGAAGCACAGGCGGGTGTACCTATGCTGGGCGATTCGTCTGCAAAAGGTGCCTTGCTTGGAGTGTGGGCTGCCGTTGCGGTGATTTGCATCTACCTGCTGTTACAATATCGCCTGGCTGGTATCATTGCCTCCTGGACTTTGGTTGTAACTTTGGGGCTGCAATGGTTCTTCGCAGCGCTTATGAAAACAGGCTTTACCGTTTCTTCGCTTATGGCTGTTGCTGCATCCTTTATGCTGGCCGTCTATGGTGTGTTGGCCGTTTACCATGGAATGTCCGGTGATTTGGCTAGTGGCCGTGCTGCCAAGCAGGCGCTGAAGGATTCCTATTCAAGCTTTGGCCATGTCGCACTGGACGTTTATGTGCCTTTGTTTATCCTTTCTCTTGTGTTCATCATCATGGACTCTGGTGTTATCGGGCGCTTTTTCCAGATAATGGCCGTCGGTATGTTAGTTGATTTGGCGGTTGTATTTATCCTTCTGCGCGTGCTCTTGAATAACACCATCATGTTGGCAGGGGAAAATAGTGCGCTGTATATTTCCGGCAAGGCAAAGGAGGCGGTTTAAATGAAAAAAAGCACAATTCCTTTTCTGACGATATCTCTACTAATAAGTGTAGCGGGCATCCTCCTTTGGGCATTGAAAATAGGCTTTGTTTTTGAAGGTACAGCCGCCGTAACGGTCGACTTGGCGCAAATGTGGCTGTGTATGTTAGCTGCTGTTATTTTCAGCCTCTTATATGGTTTTGTTCGCTTTGACAGGGTTCACGCTGTGGCCCTTGCCTTTTCTGTATTGCATGACTTGCTGCTGACATTTGCGCTGACCGTGGTGGCAAGCATGGCACTGCCTGGCATGACCAAAGTACCTGTGGCAAGTACCCTGACTGCTGCTGTCCTTCTATCCGTTGCCTTTGCCTATACCCAAACCATGCTGGTGCTGCGCGAAGCGCGCCAGGTAATTCGTACGACATCCCGACGTGATGTAACGTATGAAAACGCGGCTGATTTAGCTGTCAGCAACTCCCGCAAGTTGCGCATCCTTGTTGCGGCAATGGCATTCGTTATGGTACTGGCCATTGCGATTGGTGGAGGCGAAGGCCTCGTTTCTGCCTTTGTTCCTGTGTTCATCTCAATACTCGTATCCTTTTATTCTGCAGAGAAGCTAACTGCCTATGTGTGGGCATACAGTGCCGTTGCATTGAAAGGTCGAAAGGGGAATAAATAAAAAGGTCAGCAGGGCGCGTCTTCGCCGGATGCGGAGGCGCGCTCTGCTTTTTCCATGCGAAGCGCGATGATTAGATTTGTTAAAAGAACAGAACCATACCAGATAGACGGTCAGCCGGGTTGGATGGCCGCGCTCTTGTATGCAAGAAATGTATCTTCGCCATTGGAAGCAGAGACATTCTTCCATCCGTCTCTTGAGCATTTGTACAAACCATCAAGTATGACGGATATGGACAAGGCAGTCTCAATCATCAAAGAGGCATCAAAGCGTAAATTACGAGCGGTAGTTTATGGAGATTATGATGTAGATGGCATGTGTGCCTCCGCTTTGTTAAGTGAAACGCTGCAATCCCTTGGTTTAAAAACGATTGTTTACATCCCGGACCGCCATTCGGAGGGGTATGGATTAAACCTTGAAGCCATCGAAAAGTTGGCGCCCCAGGCCGATTTGTTAATTTCTGTGGACTGTGGCATTACCAGCGTCGAGGAAGTTTCGTTGGCCAGACAGCTGGGGATGACAGTGATTATCACCGACCATCATACCCTTCCCGATACTTTACCCGACGCTGACGCTGTTCTATCACCTCTTCGGGGGGATTATCCCTTCAAGTACTTGTGTGGCGCAGGGGTGGCTTGGAAATTGTCCGTCGCGTTAAAAGGGATTGATTATGCTAAAAAACAAATTGATTTAGCCGCCCTTGCCACAATGGCTGATATGGTACCTTTGCAGGGGGAGAACAGGGTGATTGCTTCCCTTGGCCTGAAGGCGATAGGGTACACCCAGCGTGCAGGACTTAAAGCCCTGAAAGAAGTATCATCAATCCCTCAAAATGAGCCCTTAACAAGTGACCAGGTTGTGTTTCAACTGGCGCCGCGATTGAATGCCGGTGGCAGGCTATCAACAGCAACGGACGCGTTGGAACTACTCCGGACGGATAATCCAATGCATGCGGCTCTTCTTGCCAAAGAACTGGATGCGCTGAATACCCAGCGCAAGCAGGAAGAAAAGAGAGTGCTGGATGCGGCAAAGGCGCAGGTAGAAGCGATGGACCTAAGGAGGCGGTGCACGCTTGTTGTCGTGGGAGAAGATTGGAACAGCGGCGTCATTGGCCTTGCGGCAGGCAGGCTAGCGGAGGAGTATGGTTTTCCTTCTGTTGTGCTGTCCAGGGATGGGAACACATGTGTCGGCAGTGCCCGTAGCGCTGGCGAGGTGGATTTATACCGGGCGCTCAAAGAATGTGAAGATTTTTTTCTACGCTTTGGCGGGCATCAGCAAGCGGCTGGTCTAACCATCGCTTATGAACATATCCCCGCTTTTGCTGAGCGATTTAATTATGCAGTCATGGCGCAATTACCGGAGAAGGATATTATTCCTGTAGCTTATTATGATTTGGAGGCCCCGCTATCCCTGGTAACACCAGAGAACATTCAATCCTTAAGTGAATTGGCACCATTTGGTGTAGGAAACCCTGCTCCTACATTCCTGTTAAAGGACGCGCAAGTGATAAAGTCCTACGCCGTAGGCACTGAAAAACAACACCTGAAGATGACATTGCAGGATGGGGAGCACCTGCGCGACGCAATCGCTTTCGGTTTTGGGCATTTAGAAAAAAACTTGCAGGGATCTCAGCATATTCTGTATCGCATGCAAATCAATGAGTTCCGTGGGAGAGTCAGCGCGGAGTGCATGGTGAAGCGGATAATGGCGGGCAATGATGCCTTTCTTGAGAATATTGCCATGGAAGAGAGTCATATATTGCAGGAAATGGTATACTGTTTGTCGAATGATAGCATTTCAACCGATGTTTGTGAAGGACAGGCAAAGGTGGAAGGCTACAGGGGTACGCTGTTTCTTTGCAGGACGGCTGAAACCGCATCACAGATGCGGACAATGTATCCTTTAGTGAATGTCGCCCGAGGCAGTGTGGAGGATAGGAGGGCATACAATACCATCCTTTTTCCTGCACAGATTAAGGAAATTCGTTCTCCATTCAGTCAGGTTATCTTGTGTGATGGGCTTCTTTGCCCGAATGAGGCGGGGCAAATCCGCAAGGTACTCCCAAACGCACAAATCTATGCAAGGGGCCGATCTTCCACCCTTTTGCAACGGATTAGCAGTTTTATGGTAGGGGTTGATGAGTTGCGCAAGGCCTATGCAACAGTACGCAGGGAAGGAACGCTTCTTTCTCTTGGATGGCCCGAAAGCAAGCAGCATGCTGCGCTGATGATACTTGATGAACTTCGTCTTATCACGTATATTCCATATACCGGAAGGGTCACTATGTTGCCGCTTAGAAAATGTGACCCTGAAGAGAGCAAACTCTTTACATTATTTAACCAGCTAAAGGAGGTGTAACATGGCACACTCGGTTTTTAATTCCATGACATTGGAAGAAATGGTTACGCGTATTAAAAAGGCGCATCCGGACGAAGATGTCACTGTAATTGAAAAAGCATACCGCTATGCGGCAAATGCTCACGATGGGCAAATCCGTAAGAGTGGAGAGCCATATTTCACCCACCCTGTATTTGTAGGCAGTGTACTGACGCAAATTATGCTGGATACTTCCACGATTGCGGCGGGCCTTTTGCATGATACAGTGGAAGACTGCGAGAACATTTCTATTGAGGACATTCAAAAAGAGTTTGGTCAGGAAATTGCTATCTTGGTGGACGGTGTAACCAAGCTGGGACGCCTTCATTTTCATGACAGGGAAGAACAACAGGCGGAATCCCTGCGGAAAATGATATTGGCAATGGGGCGTGACATCCGTGTTGTTTTAATCAAACTGGCGGACAGATTGCACAATATGCTGACACTGGGATACCAACCCAAAGAAAAGCAAGTACTTATTGCCCGGGAAACCCTAGACATTTATGCGCCTATTGCTCATCGGTTGGGTGTATATACCATTAAGCAGGAGCTGGAAGACCTTGCGCTTAGCTATATTGATCCGGAAGGCTACCGTGAGGTGGCGCTGAAGGTGGGCGCCAAGCGCGTGGAGAGGGAAAACCAGATAAAAACGATCATTTCCATCCTCACTGATAAATTGCAGCAGATGGGCATTAAGAACTTTGAAATAGAAGGGCGTCCCAAACATCTGTACAGCATATATCGCAAGATGGTTATACAGAACCGGCATTTTGATCAGATATACGACTTGATTGCCGTGCGGGTACTGGTTGACAGCATACCGGACTGTTATACGGTGTTGGGGGTCGTGCATACGCTGTGGAACCATATGCCCCTTCGCTTTAAGGACTATATTTCCGTGCCGAAAAACAATATGTACCAAAGCCTGCACACTACTCTGGTAGGTGGCCGTACCATTCCTACGCCGTTTGAGGTGCAGATACGCACCTTTGATATGCACCGCGTTGCTGAATATGGCATTGCTGCACACTGGAACTATAAGGATGGCGGAGCGGATAAGTCGCTGGACAAAAAGCTGTACTGGCTGCGTCAAATTCTTGATTGGCAGAGTGAAACCAAGGACTCCAAAGAATTTATCGATGGGCTTAAAACGGACTTATTCAGTGAAGAGGTTTTTCTTTTCACTCCAAAGGGTGACATTGTTAACATGCAGCGAGGGGCGACCCCGCTTGACTTTGCCTATCGCATTCATTCAGGCGTTGGCAACATGTGTACTGGCGCCAAGGTAAACGGAAAGATTGTGCCTCTGGATACAGAACTGCAAACCGGAGACCGGGTCGAGATTATTACCAGCAAGTCCTCCAAAGGTCCGAGTATGGACTGGCTGAAAATTGTCAAAACTCAGCAAGCCAAAGCGAAGATACGGCAATTCTTCAAAAAAGAGCTGCGGGGAGAAAACATTGCCTTGGGCCGTGATATGCTGGAGCATGAGGCCAAACGCCGCGGAGTCAAATTAGGCGAATTGACAAAACCGGAATATTATGAGCCACTGTTGAAGAAATACGCTTTCCCCGACCTGGATGCCATTTATGGTGCGGTGGGTTATGGTGTTGTCCCCTCCGTATACGTCATTGGCCAACTGATGGAGGAACAGCGTAGACTGACAGAACCTGATGCGCCAAAGAGAGGGCCTACGTTGCCCGAACCGCGGGATGTTAAGCGCCAGGGGAAACCCACGCAAGGGGTCTATGTTGAAGGGGGCGCCGGTATGCTGGTGCGCTTTGGACACTGCTGTAACCCTGTGCCGGGTGATGAGATTGTTGGCTATATTACCAGAGGACGCGGCGTTACAGTACATAAGGCGGACTGCGTCAATGCCATTAATTCTGAGAAAGAGCGCATGGTAAAAGTGTCCTGGGCGGAACAGGACAAGGCAACCTTTAACGCCAGCTTGCGCATTATTGCCTATGATCACCCCAGTCTGTTGGGGGAAATTACTGTTTATGTGGCCGATGTAGGAACCCCCGTTAATGCGGTGTCGGTAAAAGTGAATCGAAATGGTACTTGTACCATTCACATGATTATTCAGGTATCAAGCAAAGATCAGTTACAACAGGTCTTGACAAAGCTGCGCAAGCGCTCAGATGTAATTGACGCGCACCGCACAGCGAACTAAGGAGTATTATGAGAAGTGTTGTTCAACGGGTTACGGAAGCAAGTGTAACAGTAGACCAGAGGTTGGTGGGAAAGGTTGGTCCCGGTCTGTTGGTTCTTCTGGGTGTGGAAGAAAACGATTCAGAGAAAGACGCCGTTTATATGGCCGACAAGATTAGCAAACTGCGTATCTTTGAGGATGAAAACGGGAAAATGAATATAAGCGTAAAAGATGTAAACGGATCGGTATTAGTCGTCAGTCAGTTCACCCTGCTGGGAGACGCCAGGGGACAAAACCGACCTGGCTTTACCAAGGCAGCCGCTCCGGAGGAGGCGGACAGGCTCTATCAGGTTGTCTGCCGAAGGTTGCGTGAGCTGGATGTCCCCGTAGAAACGGGGGAGTTTCAGACGCATATGCAAGTTACCCTTACGAATGATGGTCCGGTGACGATTTTACTGGACAGCAAAAAACAATTTTAGGAGAGAATATGCTGGTTGAAAAGGTTGTTGTAGGCGCACTTGAGACGAACTGCTACGTCATTTCCGCAGGAAAAGATGCGCAGGAAGTGATCGTTGTAGACCCCGGTGCGGACACGGAAAAGATATTGGAGACGGTTGGAAACCGTGAGATTAAAGCAGTGATGCTGACCCATGGGCATTTTGACCATACAGGCGCGCTGAAGGATTTTTCGGATTATCCCATCTATATCCATAAAGAGGACGCCCCCATGCTTTCGAACACCAAACTAAATGGCGGATACCTTGTTGGGGATAGTGAGATACGCCCGAAGGCCACTCATTTTTATAGAGAAGGCAGTGTCGTTGATGTTGCTAACCTTAAATTAAAGATACTGGAAACCCCAGGCCATACGATGGGTAGCGTTTGTATTTTGGAAGGCGATCAGTTATAGCATTTAAAAGTTGAGTTTTCCCTCCTG
>CAZCBC010000018.1:4125-5868 GCA_964496775.1 uncultured Oscillospiraceae bacterium | reverse complement strand
TCCCTGCGCAGGCTGTTTTCCATGAAGGATGTGCGTATATGGCCTGGCCACGGGGAAGATGATATTATCCGATGAAAGTCCTATTTTCAACCCCCACTCCGGCCTTTGCCAAGGAAGTGGGGGATATTATTTCTTTATTCTTCGGTAAAACGCAATTCCGTGTCAATCAACTGCCTGAAGAAGATGAACTATTGATTACACATTATGAAAGCGTGCAGAATAACCTGCGGCACTGTACCGTTGAAATGCGGGGACTTTTTCATGGGTATGCCGCACTGGATGAGGAAATACAAAGTAATGCCCTGATGGAGAAACGCTTACACAAAAGGCAGGTAAAGCGGTGTGTCTATATGGCCATTGTTCAGGGGGGAAAGCACAGGCCGCCCTGGGGCTCTTTGACAGGAATACGTCCAACACGTCTGGTCTATGAAGAGATGCGGCAAGGCGCTACTCTGCCCAATGCACTGAAGCGGGTGCAGAAAAATTTTGATGTCAGCCAGCAAAAGATAGATTTGCTGCAAGATATTATTTTGGTGCAGCAATCGTTGCCCTTGCCTAAGGAAAATGAGATGGATATCTACATCGGTATTCCGTTCTGCGTATCGCGCTGTTACTATTGTAGTTTTCTAAGTGCCGAGGTTGGGAAAGGGGAATGGTTGTCACCATACGTGCAGGCACTGAAGAAAGAAATCGAGTACACAATTGAACTGATTCGGGAAAAAGGACTAAATATCCGTGCATTTTATATGGGCGGTGGGACGCCGACATCTCTGCCTTTTCCATTATTTAAGCAGGTTCTGGACATTGCGCGACCGTTGATTGAACTTTCTCGGGAAGCGACGATTGAGGCAGGGCGCCCGGACACTTTGGATAAAGAAAAACTGTATGCTATACGGGACACAGGTGCTACCCGCATATCCATTAACCCGCAAACCATGCACGATGAAACATTGGTTCTTATCGGCAGGAACCATACGCGAAAACAGACGGAGGATGCCTATCAAATGGCAAGGGACGCCGGTTTTACGCACATCAATATGGATTTGATAGCTGGACTTCCCGGAGAGAAGGAAACGCACTTCGAGCAGACGCTCGCCTGGTCAGATACTCTGAAGCCGGAGTCATTAACCATACATACATTAAGCGTAAAGCGCTCCAGTGTGATGCACCTAAAACAGGATTCCCTGCCTCACGGGGAAATGGTATCAACGATGGTGGATATGGGAAGAGAACATGCGCTGAAAAGGGGAATGCGGCCATATTATCTGTATCGACAAAAATATCAGGCTGGCAACCTTGAAAACGTAGGATATGCTTTGCCCGGACATGCCTGCTTATACAATATCGATATGATGGAGGACACCTGCTCTGTTCTGGCGATGGGTGCCGGAAGTATTTCCAAACGGGTCTGGCCGGATAGAGAAAGAATTTCCCGTGCACCCAATGTCAAGGAAATTGAGCACTACATCAGCCGGGTTGACGAAATGTTCCAAAGAAAAGCTATTCTTTGGAGTGAAGAATAAAATATTGAGATATAAAAGGCCCTCATTGTGAAACAAATTCCTGTGAGGGCTATTATATATAGAATAAGAAGCTATGGTTTTACTTGATCGAGATATTCTTCCAAGACAAGCCCTGTTGCTTGCATATATTGGCTGATATCTTTGCCCACGTACCGGACATGCCAGGGCTCTTTTGTCTATAGAAGATCAGGAAGAACAGTACATGATAGCTCAAAAGGTT
>CAZCBC010000018.1:3673-4115 GCA_964496775.1 uncultured Oscillospiraceae bacterium | reverse complement strand
GATCTGCGCTAAAGCCTGTAATATCTTCCTTACCCGCAGGGTAGCGAAGGATAAATCCGTACTTCCAGCAGTTCTCCCGCAGCCAGCGGGCTTGCTCAGTTGATGAAAAAGAGCGTTCGGGCACAGTTAAATCAAAAGCAAGGCCTGTTTGGTGTTCGCTGGTGCCTGGACGGGCGACATTTTTTTCGGCCTCCTTTTCTGCGGCGGTTTCTGTAAGCGCAGGCGAGGTGCCGTTTTCGCCTAAATACTTATTTTTTTCCTTATTAAAGAGCATGCGCTGTTCTTCCCAGGTACGATATGCTTCGCTTATCTGCCAGACCATCAGCCCATCCTGCTGGGCGGCGCTCAGCATGTCAAAAAGGGCCTGCGCGGCAACATCAACGGCCTGCTTTTGCTGATTTTTTAATACAACCTGTTCAAGGGTGAGTATGTCTTTTAGGGC
>CAZCBC010000018.1:3267-3663 GCA_964496775.1 uncultured Oscillospiraceae bacterium | reverse complement strand
TTTGGCTACCCGCATCATGGTTTGCTGCATGCTTCTTGGGTACATAATCATCCTTTAGAGGGCTGTTGCGGTTGACCAGAATGGGCAAATCTGCGGATGCAATGCTTGGTGGGGAGGGAACAGGCGTTACCTGAATGGTGTGGGCCTGCGGACCGTAGAGCATGTTGAGGGTATCAGCACCCGCGAGCCCATCGGCAGAAAGCCCGTGCTGTTGTTGAAACAGATTCACAGCGTCTCTGGTGCCTCCGCCAAATTGCCCGTCGATATCACCCTGGTAATAGCCCAGTTCTTTCAAGCGGTTTTGCAGGTTTTTTACTTCCTCAACAAGACCAGATTGAAACATATCTTCCACACGCTGGTCAACAATACGGTAAAGTTCATCCCTTGCGGTTGTTA
>CAZCBC010000018.1:0-3257 GCA_964496775.1 uncultured Oscillospiraceae bacterium | reverse complement strand
TCGTATGTTTTATTTGTCCGGGAGGAAACGACCAGAAGTATACAGCTGGTTATTAGTATTATGATAGAAAGAATGACCAGAATGATATTAACTGGGGACTTCAATAGTTTACGCATAGAACCTCCTTGCGGTATCCACCTGAGTATATCTACATTGAATATCCGGTGTCAATATTGTTTCCCTGTTCTTAGCGTGATACAATTGTAGGAGTACCATACATATTGGACACTGAGTAGGATTTTAGGAGGTAAAAGGAAGAGAACAGTAACTTGGATTTGATCTTCCAAATTGGCATTTATGCCAGAAAAAATTTCTTCATACATTTTGGCAACACGTTTAGGCGTGTTTCGCAGTCCCTGCCTATTACAATCCTCTCCAATCGCTTTTATAATCATGCTGATTGCGGTTTCGATTGCTTCTCCATCAAATTTACTCATAGTTAAACTCCTAATATTTCTAAAATGTCAGTTATTTTACAAATTCTTTGACACTGGAATTCTTCACCCAATGCATCCAATTCGTCAAACAGAATAGCATTCATCCCAGCGTTTTGCGCACCTACTACATCCGAATAATATAAATCACCAATATGTACTGCTTCGTTTGGCTTAATGCTAAGATAATTCAATACAATGTCAAATATAGCCGGATTTGGTTTTGATACCCCTTCGACAGAAGAATCTGCAATGTAATCAAAGTAAGAGGCAATACCTAGTTGCTCAAGGTCACTTCTTAGAGACTGATTACGCCAATTTGATACCACTGCTAAAAGATAGCCATTAGCCTTTAAAGTCTTAATCATGTCCATTACTCCGTTAATTAGGCTATATTCCTTTTTTATCTTATCAACCCTTTCATTAATAATAGGAGACCATTTGTATGCTTCCTCTTTTGAAAAGCCGGCGCCCATTAGTCCTTCTGCATAATTGTCGATCCAAAAATTTTTTGAGCGTTTATATTCTTTGTTTTTTTGAGAAAGCTGAAAGTGTAACTCAGCTCTCTTGGCACCGTTAATCAAATCAAACTGTAAAAGTTGATCCGCTTCAAACACTAAGCTACAAAAGTAGCTGAACATGCCAGTTTTACCCTTTGGATAAACATTGAATAAGGTTAATCCAGCATCAAAAAATACCGCTTTTATTTTCATCGCAAACATCCTCCAAAATTATTAGTTTATTTCATTGTAGGAGTACCATACATATTGGACATTGAGTAGAAGTTTAGGAGGTAAAAGGAAGAGAAAGAGTTCTCATGGTAGAATGTTGTTGCGAAACAATACATTGAAAGGAACTCTTTCTCCATGAGCAGTATAACCCAAGACATGAAGTATCGGCAATCCCTTCTTAACTTTGCCAAAGACATGGTGTTAGTAAAGCTTCCAGAAAGTACAATAAGGCTCGGTCTTATATCTACTTTTGGCTCAACCGATACGATGGAAGTTTAGAATCCCTTGCTTGTCGCTCCAGACGGCCGCACAGCCATCCAAATCAACATACCCAAGAGGAAATCACATTGCTGCGTAATATGTGCAGGCGTAACTCCAAACTAGGCAGAGTGGAACTATGGTGCAGACTACGCAAACGGGGTTATACAAGGTCATTAAGCGGCTTGTACCGTATCCTCCACAAGTTGCAACTCCAGCCTAAAATCACCAAAAAAGTATACAAGCCTAAACCCTATCAACAAATGACCTTCCCCGGTGAACGGGTGCAAATCGACGTTAAAATCGTTCCTAAAGCCTGCAAGGTAGGAGAAGCTGCTCACGAAAGGTTAGTACAGTACACAGCCATTGATGAATACTCACGTTTGCGATTCCTTAAAGCATACAACGAGCAAAGCACTTATTCCTCTCATGACTTTCTTTTATCTCTGGTGAAGGCTTGGAGTCGAAAGAAGATTGAAATCCACTGCATCCAGACAGATAATGGTTTTGAATTTACCAATCGTTTGAACCCCTATCAAACGAACAAACCGACACTCTTTGAACAAACAGCCCAAGCCTTAGGTATCAAGCTAAAGCAGATTCGTCCCTACACGCCCAGGCACAACGGCAAGGTGGAACGCAGTCACAGAGAAGATCAGAAGCGTTTCTATAGCCGCCATTCCTTCTACTCTCTCGACGATTTTGCCAGGCAGCTCGCTGCCTGGCAAACAAGAAGCAACCATCTGCCTATGAGACCTCTTGGATATCTTTCTCCTAACGAGTTCCTTAAACAACACAATGTCCAATATGTTTGACAAACCTACAGTTTCCCTGTTCTTAGCGTGATACAATGCCGCATGGAGGACTGAAGAAATGAAAAACGCTGTTTTATTTGACCTGGACGGAACGCTTTTGAATACCTTAACAGATATTACCGTCAGCATGAACCATGCTTTGCAGATGGTGGGGCTCAAGCCGCACCCTGTGGAAGCCTACAAATTATTTACCGGGGATGGTGCGGTTAATTTAACCAAGCGCGCTTTGGGGGAACATCAGGAACATCTGGATACAGTTTATCGCCTGTATCGGGAGACTTATGAAAAAAACTCCCGCAATCACACGGCACCTTATCCCGGGATTGTTTCTATGCTGAGGGCGATACATGGTATGGGGTATAAACTACTTGTTTTAAGCAACAAGGATGACAGCGATGCCAAGGCGGTTGTTCGATACTATCTTCCTGAAAGGGTACAGGGAAAAATTGAAAACTTACCTGTAAAGCCGGACCCGGCATTGGCATTCAAAATGCTACGCGAGGTGGATATCCTTCCTGAGCAACTTTGGTACGTGGGTGACACGGTTACCGATATGCGATGCGCTAAGAACATAGGTGCGACATCCATCGCTGTTACATGGGGTTTTCAGCCAAGGGAGATGCTAATGCAAGGAACTCCGGATTTTTTTGCCGATACAGCAGAAGAGTTGCTGGATATTATCCGCGCAAATGAATAGACGAAAAAACCCGCCGTGTTGGCGGGCTTTGTGCAATATCAGTCAATGTCCTTCGGCTTGCTCTCGCAGTAGATGCAGCGATACTCATCCTTTTCTCGGTCCACCAGTTCAAACACATGCGGCAACTCCTGCTCGGTGCTGGTAATGCAGCGCGGGTTTTTGCAAAAGACGATGTTGGTCAGCCTCTCCGGCGGTTCTGGGTGATACTTGCTGACCCTCACCTCATCCTTGATGATATTGATGGTGATATGAGGGTCAATATACCCCAGCGCATTGAGATCAACATCCAGGGCAGAGTCAATCTTGATAATGTCCTTTTTAC
>CAZCBC010000017.1:15467-26624 GCA_964496775.1 uncultured Oscillospiraceae bacterium | reverse complement strand
AAAACTATGAAAACTATTTACTGATTCCGAAAACGCTGGTTTTTAGAGGTTCCCTGATATTATACATCTAAGGGAGGAATTCTTCTATGAGTGCCATTCAATTGGTAAATCTTCGAAAAGATTATGGCAGAGAAAATGTCATTCCCAACCTGAACCTTGAGATCAAAAACGGCAGTTTCACCGTATTGGTTGGCCCCTCCGGATGTGGAAAATCCACCACCCTACGTATGATCGCTGGCTTGGAAGAACCTACCAGTGGTCAAATCCTCATTGATGGAACAGATGTCGCTCACTTAGCACCTGGCAAGCGTAACCTAGCTATGGTGTTTCAGAATTATGCCTTGTATCCTACCATGACTGTTCGTAAAAACATTGAGTTCGGTCTGATTAACAAAAAAATTCCAAAGGAAAGACGTAACGAACTTATTGCTGAGGTTAGCGATATTGTAGGTTTAACTCCTTATTTAGATCGTAAACCTGCCAATCTCTCCGGCGGTCAGCGTCAACGTGTGGCCTTAGCTCGCGCGATGGTAAAGGAACCTAAGGCGTTTTTGATGGACGAGCCTCTCTCAAACTTAGATGCTAAGCTTCGGGCTTCCATGCGTGTGGAACTGATCGAATTACATAAACGACTAGGAACTACCTTTATCTATGTCACCCATGACCAAACAGAAGCTATGTCCATGGGCGATGTGATAATTCTAATGGACAAGGGTGTTGTCATGCAACAATCCACACCTAAGGATATTTATCATAATCCTAATAATGTATTTGCTGCGCAATTTATCGGTACGCCGCCTATGAATATCGTTGAAGGCTTAGTACCCAATATACATATAGGCTTTCGTCCAGAGAAGATTTCTTTTAAGAAAGAAGATGCTGTTCTGCGTTTGTCGGGTGAAATCATAACTACGGAACAGTTAGGTGCCGAACAAAACTATTCTGTAAAAACTGCTCTAGGCAAAATCATGGTCAGAACAGAAGAAGAGGAAGAACCCGGCTTTTGTACAATGTATGTGAAGTCCCAACACCTTTTCGCCTTTAACCAAAAAGGTGAACGTATTCCTGTAACTGATGAATTAATCTCCCATATTTCCAAGAATTGTCAGGAGGTGTAAATATAATGCACATCCCTGCTCAAGCTAGCAATAAAAATAAGATTCGGATCCATATTCTTTTGAGTTGGTTAAAAGGATATTTGTTGGTAGCCCCAGCAATTCTTCTTTTAAGTTATTTTATCATCTATCCTATCTTTTGGCAGATCAACTCTGCCTTTTACGATGGTAGCTTGCTAAGCAAGAAACGTAACTTTGTAGCTTTGGATAATTTTAAACAATTGCTATCAAATCCTGATTTTGGCCAAACTGTTGGCAATACACTGTTTTATACTCTTGGTGTGGTAATCATTACCATGATACTTTCTACGTTAGCAGCAGTATGGCTCAACAGTAAGGCGCAAAAACGGTTAAATAGCCTAACCTTAGCAGCTATTTTTACGCCGCATATTATCTCCTTGGTGTCTGTAACCACTATCTTCTTGTGGCTCTTAGATCCTCAAATCGGCTCCCTCAATGCTCTTCTTAATGCCTTAGGCTTTAAACCTTGCCCGTTTCTGTCTAGTTCCAAAACGGCCATGGGTTCTTTAGTACTCATGATGGTATGGAAAGGTTGTGGTTACTATACTCTTCTAACTGTAGCAGCTCTCCAAGGAGTACCTAAGGAAATATACGAAGCTGCAGCTATTGATAATACACCCAGTTGGAGAGTTTTCTTCAAAATTACACTTCCCATGATTTCCCCAACTCTTTTCTTTTCTACCATTGTAGCTACCATCAACTCCTTTCAAGTCTTTGAACCTGTGAACTTGATGACCCTCGGGGGGCCTGCTAATTCTACTAATACCTTGGTGTTTCAAATATACTCTGATGCCTTTAAGTATTTAAAGCTTGGAATAGCTTCTGCTGAAGGTGTTGTGTTATTGGCTTTTGTATTGATACTAACTATTATTTATTTCGCACTCCTAAGTAAAAAGGTCCATTATCAATAAATAGGAGGTCATCATGGAAAGCAAAAACGTATCTCCAATACTCTACATAATCCGTGGAGTTATTAATACTGTTTTCAAACTACTTATTATCTTCATTGTTGCCTATCCTTTCACATGGATGTTTTTTACAGCTTTCAAGCCTTTGAAGGAATCTGCTCTCTCCACTGCGCTTTTACCTCAGACATGGACATTAGAAGGTTTTTATGCTTGTTGGGAACACTTGGATGTTTTTCATTTCATTAAAAATTCCCTCATTGTCAGTTGTTCAGTGCTACTTTTCCAATACCTAATTATCATCCCTGCCGCTTATGCTTTTGCAAGGATAAAGTTTCCTGGACGCGGATTGCTTTTTGGCATCGTATTATTAGGTTTTATGATTCCTCAGCAAGTCACATTTGTGCCAGTATATCTGATCTTCTCTAAAGCAAAAGCACTTCAAAGCTACTGGCCTCAGATACTTCCTTTCGTTGCTAATGCCTTTGGAATATTTTTGTTGCGTCAATATTTCATGCAAGTTCCAGAGGAAATAATTGAGTCTGCTCGGATGGACAACGCCTCTGAATTAAAACTAATTATACGTATTATGATCCCCATGGCAAAGACGGCATTATTCACCATTGGGCTTTTAAGCTTTATCTCTTCTTGGAACAGTTATTTCTGGCCTTTAATTATGACAACAAAGAATACCTTTCGTCCTCTATCTGTCGGTGTTGCCATGTTGCGAAGTGTAGACCAAGGGATCGAATGGAACAAGCTAATGGCAGGGAATGTTTTCCTTGCAGGTCCTATTCTTATAGTCTACTTTTTTGCCAATAAGCAAATCCGAAAAGTCTTTGTATATAGTGGTATTAAATGATAATCTTAGGGTCTGGCGATCCTAAAAAATAAATAAGGAGGGTCTCTCAATGAAAAAGCTCTTACTCTTGGTTCTCGCCCTATGCTTGGTGCTAAACATGGGCATGCTCGTCACTGCATCTGCTGAACCTACCGAAATTGTATTCTGGACAGCGTTATCCGGTAACTATGACAGTGTCATTCAACAAATCTGCACCGATTTTAATGCTTCCCAAGAACAATGGAAAGTAGTTGCTGAATATCAAGGCAACTATTACGATATCGCTGCCAAATTGCAAGCCGCCTTGCTGGATGGATCAGAACCGGATATTGTGCAGATGGAGTGTTCTCGTACCCCATTGTTTTCTGACTATGGTTCTTTTTCTGAACTAACAGATCTAATGACGAGTGTCGGTGTTAATGCCAAAGAATATTTCTATGAGGGTTTCATGGTTGATTGTGACTGGGGCGAAGGTCTATATGCGTTACCCTTCAATCGTTCTACTCCAATGTTTTATTACAATAAAACTCTGTTCGAGCAGGAAGGACTTGATGTTCCTACAACTTGGGATGAACTACATGAAACCGCCAAGAAGCTCTCTATCCCTGACAGTCGGTGGGGTTTTGAAGTACCTATTGATCAATGGTTCTACTGCTGCTTTGTGAATCAGTCGGGTGGTTCTCTTATGAACGAAGAGAATACCATACTAACAGTAAACAACGAAGCTGGAGCGGCTTCGCTACATTGGATGCGTGAAATGATTGCTGACGGTTCCATGAAAGCCCCTCCTGGTTCTGAGTATAACAGTTTTGAAGCTGCACGTAGCGACTTTGCTAAGGGTATTACCACGATGATTATTACCTCTACTGGTGACTTAGGTCTCTTGACTAATACCTGCGACTTTGAAGTAGGTACAGCTTTTCTGCCTGGCAACCCAAATTATGGTGTTGTAACCGGTGGTGCTAATGTATGCGTGTTAGCTGACCACGATGACAAAGCTCAGGGTGTTGCTGAATTCTTAAAGTATATTACAAGCCCTGAAGTAGCGGGCTATTGGTCTGTAAGCACTGGTTATGTTCCCACTAGTGATGCTGCTGCTAACAGCACAGTTTACAAGAAATTTCTAGATGAGAAGCCTGCTGGTGCCACTGCATTAAAGCAAATGGAATATGCTGGCAACCAACCGGTTATCCCTCAATGGTCCGAAATTGGTGCAGAAATTATTACCGCAGAAATGCAGAAGTGCATCGAAAACGCTGACTATACACCTGAAATGGCAACCCAAAGCATGGTTGATCAAGTTGCAGTTCTGCTCGGCAATTAATTAACCAACTTTCAGGAGCGGGTATTGATAACTCTAATTTTCAGTACCCGCTCCTGTTTTGGAATAAATCCTTGAGAATTTATTCTACTCCAAGAGGGCACCCTATAGGACGCAGAAAGGAACTTATACTCATGTCCAAGTTAGTCGTCTTGTCTGTTGATTCACTTTTTGATGAAGATATGGATTTTCTTCGTACTCTGCCTAATTTTGGAAAACTGATGGCAAACGCAGCATACAGCAAGGGTGGCATGCGTGGAATATACCCTTCATTGACCTATCCCTGCCATGCTTCTATAATGACGGGAACTATGCCTGATGTGCATGGTATCTTTCACAACGAAAAGCTAGATGTGGGCAATTCTTCGCCTCCTTGGTATTGGTATCATGAGGCGTTAAAAGTAGAAACCTGCTTAGAGGCCGCTAAACGCGCCGGATTAATTACTTCTTCTATAGGCTGGCCTGTGATGGGTGCTTGCCCTGGGGTTGACTATTTGATTCCGGAAATCTGGCCAGAAAGTATAGACGAGGATCCCCACGCCATTTTTGAAACCGCAGCTTCCCAAGATTCGAAAACTTGGACTATAATTGAGCGACATTTGCATAAGCTTCGCCGCACGAAACAGCCCTTTATGGATCATATGATGATAGGTTGTGCTTGTGATATTTTACGTAATTATAAGCCTGACATCATGTTCATTCATGGCGCTCATCTAGATCACACTCGTCACGCTAATGGTATCCATGGGCCCATGGTGGAGCAAGCTATCATCAGTTATGATGACTGGTTGGGGCGGCTGATAGAATCCACCATAGATGCGGACACGTACAAAGAAACCAACTTTGTTATAACTAGTGACCATGGACATTTGTCCGTAACCCAGATGCTTAATCCCAACGTGTATTTGGTTGAGGCTGGGCTTATTGAAGTGGATAAAGATGGAAAAATTGCAGACTGGCAAGCTTTTTGCAATTCTTCTGCTCTTTCTTGTCAAGTAATCATGAAAGACCCTTCAAATAAAAAAACACGAACACAACTTGAAAAAATACTCTACTCTTTGCGCAATGATTTAAGCAATGGAGTGGAAAGCGTATTCACAAAGAAAGAATTGGCTGAGGAAATGCATCTTATCGGTGATTTTGAATATATGTTGGAAGGTTGTAATGGCACTTCTTTCGGTAATGCTTGGACAGGTCCTAAAATGGTCACACCAGATAATTCCGATTACAAATTTTCTATTGCTTCCCATGGACATATGCCTCACAAAGGCCCCCAGCCAATTTTCTTTATGAGTGGCCCTGATGTAAAGGTTGGTGCTGTCACTCAACGTCGTCATATAATAGATGAAGCCCCCACTTTTGCTGCGATGCTGCATTTTGAAATGCCTCAAGCAACAGGTAAACCCATGTTAGAGTTGCTTAATAAATGATCTTTAATATCTGAATAAAAACTTCATAGTCAATTGATCATACATACACTATGTTTTCATGTCCATATCGTTCTTTATCTAAAACGTGGCACCAATTAATCTAGTGCCACGTTTGAAATTTACGTGGAAAGATAATTAGCAAGCAGAGCATTAGCATTACATTTCTAATATTATCTCAATCAATTGGGATACGATGTAAAAAGCAATGGCTATCAGAAATAAATGGGGTATTCTCCATCTTAATTATATCGTAATTTCAATCTGATTGCCTTCAAAGGCGACGATACAACTCTCGTAATACCCGTCTCCGGTTGTTCTTGGCCCGCTAACAACGCTAAAGCCGTCATTCCTGAGCCTGTTTGTCAGCTCATCCACCCGCTCCTTGCTGCCGACGGAAAAAGCAATGTGAATATAGCCCGTACGGTGCAACGGTTTTTCCAAATCATTTATTTCTGGCCTCGTCATAATCTCCAGCCTTGCACCGTTATCAAAGCTTATAAAATAAGATTTGAAATCTGTGGTTTTGTTATGATAGCCATCATTAGCGCGCCCATCAAAATAGTCTGCAAAGAAATCCCTCGCACCCTCTAAATCATTTACATACATTGCGATATGCTCTATTTTCATTTTCTTCTCCTTTTATTTATCACTCCATCCGCATGGTGTAAAACGACGCGTCAAAGGTTTCGCTGCCATCAAAGCGGGAATACTGTCCAAAGTGGTCAAACTGAAACCCGCATTTTTTCAGCACATGGCCGGAATCAGCATTCGCCGTGGCGTGGTTTGCGCAGAAATCGCGGGCATCCAGTTCCTCATATGCCCAGCGAATCAGCGCTTTTGCCGCTTCCGTTGCATAGCCTTTGCCCCAATATGTCCGGTTGAAGTTGTACCCCAACTCATAGGCGCCACGCTGTGCATCAAAACTGATGCCGCCCGCTCCAATCACCTTTCCGGTATCTTTCAGGCAGAAGGCAAACTCGTTCGCTTCCTCCGGCAGGGAGGCGATATACTCTTTCACCTGCTCCACATCGTGATACAGGGAATAGGGCATATATCTGTTGACGATGGGATCGCCAACCCACTCAAACATATCCTGCGCGTCATCCACCGTTAAAGGGCGGAGGAACAAGCGTTCCGTTTCAATCTCTTTTTTCATCGGCACCCCCATTGATCAGCAATAGATACATTTTTCGATGCCCGGCAGCAGGTGATATACAGATTTGCCCATTCTTTTTTCAAAGTATTCCTTATATTCATATGTCATATTCCAGCGGTCAATTAGGAATGGATTTGTTCCATATCTTCTTGTCGTATCAACAAACCGTTTTTCTAAAATACAAAATCCCTCTGCGTTTCCCAGGGCGTCGCACAGGATGATTAATTTATCATAGTCATCATAAGTAATGCTGTCTAAATAATTCCTGACAAAGTCGTGCTGCTCCTGGCTGATGTCTTTTTTTCCGATATCCGCATCAATATTCTTTACCGGAAATGAGTGCGTCAGGCATATCCTTGCCACATCATCCCACCCCTTAGAAAGGGCATAGTTGTACCCTTCTATGATATGCCGAACAGTCATTTTGCCTGCTCTTCTTCCAATATCATGCAGCAAGCCGCACACGAAGGCCTTTTCGCTGTCCATATCGCAATGTTTTGCAATAATTTCTGCGGCATGAGCAACGTGATGCGAATGTTTTGTCCAAGGACCGGGGTTTAATCGTCCGGCAAGCTCTAATTCCAATATTGCCTTTTCTCTGTCTGGATACATTGTTTACCTACCCCTTTCTGCTTTCACACTTCCACAACCTGCACAGCGCTGCCGTGTTCCTTAATCAGGTTTAGCAAATCCGCGCTCTTTAACCATATGGTGGCGGTATTGTCGTTGGGATGGCAGCCTATCTGGCCGCTGCCGTTAAGAAAGCTCTTGTCAAAATAAAACGCAACCTTTTTTTCCTCATCATTCAGCAGGCCAAAGGGCGTCACGGCGCCGGGGGTCAGCTTCATGATGTCCATTAGTTCCTCTGCCGACGCGAAAGTCAGCGGTTTGGTGCCGTGGGCTTTTCTGAAGGCCTTCAAATCCACCCGTTTATCCCCTTTTACGGTGATCAAATAATAGTTTCTTCTCTTATCGTCACGCACAAACAGGTTTTTGGCGTCATCCTCAGGGTAGGGCAGTTCCACCTCGGCCAGTTCCTCCATGTTGTACACGGCTTTATGCTCCGTTGCCTCATAGGAAATTCCCCTGGCGCTAAGAAAATCAAACAGTTCTGTTTTGTTCATGGCTCTCTCCTTCCCATTCCCGTCTAAATCCGTTGACAGCATATTCTTTCAGTTCATCATTGGGGATCCATTCTCTTTCATCGCTCCATAAATGCCTGAAAATGCCTATTATTGCGCCTTTATCCAGCAGTCCATATATATGTGGATAATCAAATTTTCCGCCATCTTCCCATTTTACTTTGCAGTTTAACCGTTCAGTATCAATTAAAAGGATTATCCTTTCAGCGTAATCATTCTTAAAATTCGGCGCTACCAGATAATATGTATCTATATCCGAGCAATGAATAAAACCGCATCTTTCCAGACTTTTTGTTCCGTAACTGCCTGTTTCAATCTCTTTTTCAAATTCATCCTTATTAACGGAATGAATAATAATCATATGCCCATCCCCTTTCTCTGAAACAAATTCTAATTTATCTTTTTAAAGCCGATGAACTTTTTCTTTTATTTAAGCCATCATCTTTTTTCATATTCCTCTTTCAGCAGGCTGTACATGCAGGCGTCCACGATGCCGCGATTGCTCCAGTCCGCCTTACGCAGGGTGCCTACACCACGAAACTGGGATTTTTTTAACTTTTTTCAGAAATCCATTGCTTTGTCCACGCAAACAATGTTTCGGACATCATATTGAAATCTACCATCCCACCATTTTTTAAATTCAAGAAAGTTTCAACTATTATTCGTTCATCAGCAGATAAAACTTTGAGTAATTCTTTTTGATGGCTGATATAGTTTCCTGTTTGCTTGAAAGCAATTGCCTGTACAACGAAAGAGGCAGCTTTATACAGTCCCCGCAAAATATCTTCGCTCTTTTCATACAGCATATTGTGTACACATCCGTGGAATATGTTGCAAGCACCGATTTTGATTGCTCTGTTCACAGCAGTTTCATCAACAACTGCCATCACCTCGTCAAGGCTTCCCTTGATTGGTGTGGTGTCATAGCAAAATTGGAATAGGTCAGATGTCTCCCAATTCATAATTTCCTTTTTGCCTGAAAGGAAACCACAAATCAATTCCCTATGAGAAATGGTATTTAACATATCATTATAGGTTTGAATGTCCATAGCAGACAATTCATCCAAAATTACAACAATATCAATGTCGCTTGTTTCGGTTGCTTCACCACGGCTATAACTACCTTGCAAACCAATAAACCATACACGCTTTCCAAATGTATGGTTTAACTTTTGCAAAAAGTCATTCATCCATGTAGTAATATCTATCATCTTAGTCGCCTCATCAAATTCTAATTTATCTTTCCATCAATCCAATGAGCCTTTCATCCAAACCATCATCTTTTTTCATATTCCTCTTTCAGCAGGCTATACATGCAGGCGTCCACGATGCCCTGGTTGCTCCAGTCCGCTTTGCGCAGGGTGTCTACACCATGAAACTGGGGTTTTTTTATTCTATTTCCGTTCTTAATGTAAATACCTCAGGTAAATCAAATATTTCTTTTTTCAAAAATATAGGATAAAAATACAAATCATTTAAATTTTCAAATTTTAGCCATTCAAATTCATGTTTATGATGGCGCTCATGCAAGATAAATCTACTTCCTTTTTCCAATATATTGGTATGTGAAATATCAATTAAAAAATATACACATATTTCGTGGAATATAATCTTTTCAACATCTTCTTCAAAAAATCCTTGATTTAACCACAAAGGCCTTATAATTTTAGCATCAATTTCAAGCTCTTCTTTTACTTCTCTAATAACTGCATCTTCAGCTTTTTCGCCAATTTGGACTCTACCACCTGGCAGATAATAATAAGGTGATCTTTCATCTTTCATGGCTAAAATCTTATTATCATTAATGATTACAGCACATACTCTATAATTAAATTTACTGTTATCAATCAAAAAACTAATATCCAAAATTACCTCTATAAATTCTAATTTATCATTCCATCAATCCAATGAGCCTTTCATCCAACCATCATCCCTTTTCATACTCCTCTTTCAGCAGGCTGTACATGCAGGCGTCCACGATGCCCCGGTTGCTCCAGTCCGCCTTGCGCAGGGTGCCTTCGTAGACAAGGCCGCATTTGGCCATCACTTGGCCGGAATGGGGGTTGTCGGGGTCGTGCTGGGATTCAATGCGCAGGGCGCCCACCTCGTCAAACAGGAATTGAATCACCCTTAAAAGCGCTTCGCTGGTGTAGCCCTGGTTCCACCAAGGGACGCCGATGCAGTAGCCGATGTGCAGGGTACCGGTTTTTTCCTGCATGTCCACCACGGACATGGTGCCAATCAGCTGTCCTGTTTTTTTGATTTGTATGCCCCACAGATAGAATGTAGGGTCCGCGTAGCTTTCCACCCACATGTTCAGCACCTTTTCGGTATCAGATATATTTTGATGGGCAGACCATCGCAGAAACCTGGTTACCTCAGGGTCGCTTGTCCAGTTGTTAAAGGCCGCTTCCGCGTCCTCTATGGTCATGCGCCGTAAAATAAGCCGGGGTGTATCCAGTTGAATGGTGCCTTTGTGCTGCATATGATCACCTCTATTGCTTTTTATGGAATGAATATTCTTATCGCAATTTCTCAACGGCGCTGATAATTTGCTCCAGGTATGCATCCTCGCCGAAGCGGTTTACCTTAAACAGCATGGCCTGGCTGCCGCCGGAGGTAATGGCCGTTAAATATAAGTCGCGGCCCTTGCCAATCAGGGTGATGCTTAAGCTGACGCGGTTGGAGCCAGTCATAGAGTAGCGCTCAAACACCCGCACCGCCACCCGGGTATCCCCCTCCTGCCAGTCGCTGCCCTCCTCAAAGGAGGCGGAGGCGCTGGAGAGGGCGGCCTCCTCCAGCACCTTCAGGAAGAGGTCAAAATCGCCTTCCAGCTGCTGTGTATATTTTGCCATGGTCTGCCTTCTTTCTATGGATTTATCTTTTATGTTTATTATCCGACTTTGACGTAGGTTCTTTCGCCCTCGTCGCTGCCGGCGCCGCGAATCTTTACCTTCAGACCTTCCTTGGTCTTTTGAAAAGACATCAGCCAGGCAAAGGGAGCGCCGGGCAGCAGCACCTGGGCCTTGAGGCACTGGTCCACATGGCCGAAGCTGCCAAGATATGGCTGCACCTGGCTGCCGGGGCGGGGGCACACATACTCGCCCGCATGGGGGCGGCCTTTGCTTAATAGCACGTTGAGGGGCTCTGCGTCCCGGCCCCTGTTTAATTGCAGGCTGAGCAGCCCGTCCCCCGCCAAAATCGCCATGCCCTCCCCGTATACCCT
>CAZCBC010000017.1:10238-15443 GCA_964496775.1 uncultured Oscillospiraceae bacterium | reverse complement strand
GCCGTCGTCCTGGCAGCAGGGGTAGCCAAGGGAAAAGATGCGGGATTTTAATTCCATCTGGTCGCCGTGGCTTTTTTCCTCGCGGCAGGACAGCAGGGTGTCGTGCAGGGCGTCCATCTGATGCCCCATGAAGGCGGTGCCCGCCGTCATCACGGTGACCATCTGCTGCTTTTCGTCGATAATCATCACCTGGCCCCACATGCCGTCGCCCCGGTAGCGGTTTTTGCGCATCATCCAGAACTGGTAGCCGTAGCCCGCCGCCCAGTCGGGATGGTTTTCCCGGATGTTGGTGTCTATCTGCTTTTGAGTGGCCCTTGTTACCCAGTCCTTAGGCAACAGCTGTTTGCCCTCCCACTCGCCCTTTTGCAACAGCAGCTGGCCAAACTTGGCAACATCCAGGGCGCTCAGGTTTAAGCCAAAGCCGCCAAAGCATACGCCGTCGGGGCTCATGTCCCAGGCGGGCTTCTCGATGCCCAGGGGTTCAAAAAGCCGGGGCATCAGATAGTCGCGGATGTTTTGCCCGGCAACCTTCTGCACCATGCAGCTAATTAGGTAGGAGCCCATGGAGTTGTAGTGGAATGTTTCGCCGGGGGTATTCACCACCTCATAGGCCATGATTTCCTTTGCCCAGCCCTTGTCCCGGGTGCGCACCGCCTTGTCGCAGGCTTCGTCCAGGCCGGAGGACATGCTGAGCAAGTGGTGCAAGGTGATGTCCTTCAGCCTTTCGTCGGGCTCCCTGGGTACATCGTCATGCAAAACATCCACCAGGCGGCTGTCCCAGCAAAGTAATTTTTCTGCAACGGCAAAGCCGGCGGCGCAGCTTAAAAAGCTCTTGCTTAAAGAAAACAGCATGTGGGGAACGCCGCTGTCGTAGGGCGCCCAGCTGATGTCCAGCACCTTGCGGCCTTCCTTTAATACCACCAGGGAATGGGGGTACAGCCCCTTTTCTTCCGTGCGGTCAAAAAAGTCCAGCACATTGCGGGCATTCAGCCCCCGGGATGAGGTATCTACAAAATTCATAAGCCCTCCTTCTGTCCTTGGGTTGGAAATGAACAGTTGATGGGATCCTGCGATATGGGCAAAGTATACCATAAAAACAGGCGGCGAAAACAGGGAAGCCATGCTTTGATTGCAGCATTTTATGCCGCCGGGTTTTCTTTTCATATTGCTATCCCCTTTCATGAATATATGGTATAATGATAAGCAGTATATAAAGGGAGGGTTGTACATGGTTGTTCGCGTATATCAATATCCTGAAGAGGTTAGTTTTGCCTGTGCCATGCTGATTGCCGCCCAGGTAACGGAAAAGCCAGACAGCGTATTGGGACTGGCGACGGGGTCTTCCCCCATTGGCACCTATCAGCAGCTGGTTACATGGCATCAGGAAGGCAAGCTGGATTTTTCCCAGGCGATTTCCTTCAACCTGGACGAGTATGCCGGCATTGCCGAGGATAATCCGTGCAGCTATCATTATTTTATGCAGGATCAGCTGTTTCAGTACATCAACATGAAGGAAACCTATCTGCCCAACGGCAACGCCAAGGACATGGCGGCGGAGGGCAAAAGGTATGACGAGGCCATCCGTCAAAAAGGCGGCGTGGACCTGCAACTGCTGGGCATCGGCAGAAACGGGCATATCGGGTTTAACGAGCCGGCGGACGAGTTTGTGTACGGCACCTCACTGGTGGATTTAGCCCCCAGCACCATTGACGCCAATAAACGGTTTTTCGAAAAGGAAGAGGATGTACCCAAGACCGCCATCTCCATGGGCATCGGCACCATTATGGAAGCGAAAAAGATTGTGCTGATCGCCATGGGCCAGGATAAGGCGGAGGCTGTGCTGGGCGCGGTGAAGGGTAAAGTACATCCCCAGATGCCGGCGTCTATTTTGCAGATGCATCCCAACGCCATCATTCTGTGCGATAAGGCTGCTGCGGGACTGTTGTAAAGGTTAATTAAAAAAGTGCGGGTATCCAAAGGGGAATCATTTCCCTTTGGTGGGGTATGGGGCAAAGCCCCATATACCCGCAAGCAAAAATAGCGAAGCGTATTTTTGCGATAACTTCAGCTGTTTTATCCGAAGGAAAGCTCTAATTTCCTTTCTTCACACCCCCGTAACATCTTCCCCTCAGGGGACAACTCTGTGGAAACTTCCGGTACAAGTTTTCCGGGAACGGATTTTTATCGGGCGCTCCGTGCATCTTTTTTACGCACAGCTGTGCATAGCCTTTCTGTGGACGGCGGGGAAAACACCTTCTTTACCTTCCTTGCTCAAAATTTCTGTAAAGACTGTGTAAAAACTGTTTGAAGTTTTTATTACAACTTTTTTCCCCGCATCCGGAACGCCCCGTCAAAAAAACTCCCTACAGCTTCCCGTCAACATGCTTCCACAGTCCATCCCCAGGCAATTAGCGATTTTCAACAGGTTATCCTTTGCCGTTTGCGCAGGGCATGCCTAGCTGAAACCCGGTTTTCCACAGTATCCACACCCCCTACTACTACTACTATTTTATTATTAACTACCACTGCCAACAAAGGCACAGCAAAGGACGGTCAACATGCATTTTAAAGTAACAGCAAGCGACATTAACCACGGCATGGGCATGGTGGTGCGTGCCCTGTCTTCCCGGCCTCCCAAGCCCGTCTATGACGGCGTGTTTGTGGAAACCATGGATGACGGCGTGCAGCTAACCTGCACCAACGGGGAGATGACCATCAAAAGCATGGTGCCCGCCACTGTGCAGGAGGATGGCTGCGCCCTGATGCCTGCCAAACTTCTCCACGAGCTGCTAAGAAAGATGGAGGGGGATATCGACATACAGTCTTCCGCCGCCACGCTGACGGCTACCATCCGCAGCGGCGAATCCAAAACAGACATAGTGTGCATGAACGCAGCGGATTTTCCGGAAATCAGCGAAGTCAATTCCGACTTTGTTACCACCATGCCCCAGAGCAAGTTTGCTTCGGCCATTTCCCGCATCACCTTTGCCCTGTCGGCGGATGAAACTCGGCGCATTTTAACGGGCTGTTTTATGGAAGTGTACCGGGAAGAGGTGCGCTTTGTGTGCCTGGACGGCTTCCGCCTGGCCATGCAGAAGGTGTATGTTACCCATCCCATCAAGGCGGATTTGGAAAGCCGCAGCGCCATTATTCCGGGCGCCATTGTCAACGAGATTGCCCGTATGGTGGGCGACGGACAGGAGGACATTGTAATTACCTGCAGCCAAACCCACATGATGGTATCCCTGGGCAAAACCAATGTGTACAGCCCGCTGATCGCCGGGGAATATATCAACTATAAGCAGATTCTGCCCACCACCTGGACGACAGCGGTCAAGGTAAACCGCCTACAATTGATTGGCGCCATTGAGCGTGCCGCCCTTATCGCCCGGGAAGGCAACAACCTGCTGAAACTGAACCTGGATGATAAGGTAATGACCATCTCCGCCAATACCGAGCGCGGCAACGCCATCGAAAAGGTAGAGGTAGAGTTTGACGGCGCGCCGCTGAACATCGCCTTCAACGCCCGCTACCTGCTGGACGTCATCCGCAATATCGACAGCCAGGAAATGGCCATGCGCTTTAACACCAATGTAAGCCCCTGCGTGGTGTGCCCCGTCAGCGGCAACCAGTATACCTATCTGGTGCTGCCCGTCAGAACCATTGACTGATGCTGATTCTGAAAGGATCATTTCCTATGCGCCACCAAGTGGCGCATTCATTTACTCTAAGCGTGTAGAAAGGAATTACTATGATCGTTATCCTGGCCGCCATGGATGTGGAGGTAGAGCTGCTGGCCTCCAAAATGGAAAATAAAAAAGAAGTCAACATCAAAAGCCGCAGCTTTATTGTGGGCAACCTTTGCGGCCACGAGGCCGCCGTGGGCGCTTCGGGGGTGGGCAAGACCAATGCCGCCAACTGCACCCAGATGGCCATCGACCACTTTAAGCCCGACTTCCTTTTGCACACCGGCATTGCCGGGTCTTTAACCAAGGACGCCGGGGTGCTGAGCATTGTGCTGGGGGAAAGCATCACCTTCCACGATTTGGATCACCGTATCATGGAAAATTTCTTTCCTTTTGAGACCCATTTCCATTCCGACAAGCGGCTGTTGCAAACAGCGGAAGATTATCTAACCGAGCAGAAGGACCATTATTTAAAGGGTCTGATTGTCACCGGCGACTGCTTCATCGAATCCACGGCGCAAAAAAACGCCATCACCAACCGTATGCCCGCCCTGTGCGCCGATATGGAAAGTGCGGCGGTAGCGGCGACAGCGTATATTAACCAGGTGCCCTTCCTGGTGGTGCGCGCCATCAGCGACTTGGCGGACGAAGAAAGCCGCGGCGACTATGAGCAAAACGAACGCACCGCCGCCGACATCGGCGCCGGCATCGTCATGCGCGTGCTGGAGAGATGGGGATAACGAAATCAGCAATAAAATGATTACACGATAAATGCCTTTATCCCGGCTGTATGCCGGGTTTTTTTGTGCTGTTTTTTTCTGAAAATCCCTTTATAAACGCGTTCAGAAAGGCGCATTCAAGTATGATTTCCATACTTTACCGTTGTTTTTTTATGGTATAATATAGAACAAATATGTTACTATCTAAAATAGCAAGGACGTCTGTCCGAAATAAATGGAGGGTATATATGAAGAAAATTATCGCTATGCTATTGGCCCTGGTGATGATGCTGTCCCTGGTATCCATCGTCTCCGCCGAAGGCAAAACCATCGTGTACTGGTCCATGTGGGAAAGCACCGAGCCCCAGGGCATTGTCATCCAGAAGGCTGTAGACGCCTATATGGCCGAAACGGGCAACAAGGTGGATGTGCAATTCAAGGGCCGCACAGGCATCCGTGAAGGCCTGCAGCCCGCGCTGGACGCCGGCACCACCATCGACCTGTTTGATGAGGACATCGACCGCGTCAACACCCTGTGGGCCAACTATCTCCTGGACCTGGAAGACCTGGTAAAGGCCTCTGATTACGAAGCCACCGCCATCGCCGGTCTCATGGGCGCCTGCCGCGAAGTGGGCGGCGGCGTGCTGAAGTCCATCCCCTATCAGCCCAATGTATTCAACTACTTCTACAACCAGGAAATCTTTGACGAAGCCGGCATCACCGAAGCGCCCCAGACCTGGGAAGCCTTCATGGACGCCTGCGAGAAGATCAAGACCGCCGGTTACATCCCCGTCACCTCT